>NZ_JBHSPB010000014.1:171203-194403 GCF_042656465.1 Streptomyces gamaensis | reverse complement strand
CGCGACAGCGCCCGCAACAGGGTCGACTTCCCGCACGCGTTGGGGCCGACGATCACGGTGAAGGAACGGTCGGGTATCGCGACACTCAGCCCTTCGGCGATGGTCCGCTGCTCGTAGGCGAGGGTGACCGCCTCGGCCGTGAGCCGGGTGTTCGGTCGGGATGCGGGGCTCACTGTCGTCACCTCGTCGGGAGTGGGGGTGGTGGGGGTCATATGCGGCCCGCCCGGCGCTCGCTCGCCAGCAGCCACAGCAGATAGACGCCGCCGAGCACCCCGGTCACCGCGCCCACCGGGAGCTGGTCGGAGCCGAAGAGGTGCTGGGACAGCCAGTCCGCGGCGAGCAGCAGCGCGCCGCCCATGCAGGCCGCGGGGAAGAGGTTGGGGCCGGGGGAGCGGGTGAGCCGGCGGGCGAGCTGCGGGCCGGTCAGGGCGACGAACGCGAGCGGACCGGCCGCCGCCGTCGCGGCCGCCGTGAGCAGGGTCGCCGCGCCCATGACGGTCAGGCGGACGCGCTCGACGGGCACGCCCAGCGCGCTCGCGGCGTCGTCGCCCATCTCCAGCATGCCCAGGTGCCGGGCATGGCCGATAACGAGCGGCGCGAGCACCGCGAACGCGGCCAGCAGGGGCCAGACGTGCTGCCAGCCACGGCCGTTGAGGGAGCCGGTCAGCCACAGCACGGCCCGGGTGGCGTCGCCGATGGCCGCACGCGTGAGCAAGTACTGGTTGACGCCGGTCAGTACGGCCGCGCCGCCGATGCCGACGAGCACGAGACGGTAGCCGTGGATGCCCTTGCGCCACGCCAGCAGATAGATCAGCGCCCCGGTGAGCAGCCCGCCGATCACCGAGCCCGCCTGCACGGCGGCGGTCGAGCCGTGCAGGAGCACGATGGCGCACAGCGCGCCCGCGGCCGAACCCTGGCCGAAACCGATCACATCAGGGCTGCCCAGGGGGTTGCGGGCGACGCTCTGGAAGACGGCTCCCGCGAGCGCGAGTGCCGCCCCCGCCAGCAGCCCGGTCAGGGCACGCGGCAGGCGCAGTTCGCGGACGACGTAGACATCGGCGGGGCTGCCGTCGCCGAAGAGGGCGCGGGCGACGTCCTGCGGGGCGACCGGGTACTCGCCGGCCCCGATCAGGGCGATGCCGCAGCCCGCCGCCGCGGCCAGCAGCAGCACGCACGCGAGCACCGGGCGGACGGAGTACCGCACGGACAGCCCCGCACCGAAGCGCAGGACGGGACGGGCGGACCGCGTCGCGGCGGTCCGGGCGGGGGAGTTCAAAGCTGGGCCACCTTCCGGCGCCGTACGAGATGGACGAAGAGCACGCCGCCCACGAGCGCGGTGACGATGCCGACCTGGAGTTCGGCGGGGCGGGTGACCACCCGGCCGAGGACGTCGGCGCCGAGCAGCAGCACCGGGGCCAGGACGGCCGAACAGGGCAGGATCCAGCGCTGGTCGGGGCCGGTGAGGGCACGCACCAGGTGCGGGACCATCAGGCCGATGAAGACGATCGGGCCGCAGGCGGCGGTGGCCGCCCCGCACAGCAGCGTGACCGTGACCATCGCCAGAGCACGGGTACGGGTGAGGTTCGCGCCCAGCGCGCGGGCCGCGTCCTCGCCCAGCGCGAGCGCGTTGAGCGGACGGGCCAGGGCGAGCGCGAGCACCACCCCGGCCAGCAGGAACGGCGCGACCCGCACGACGATGCCGGAGTTGGCCGAGGCCAGTGAACCCACCGTCCAGAAACGCATCTTCTCCAGCGCCGTGGAGTCCAGGAGCTGCACGGCGTTGATGTAGCCGAACAGCGCGGCCGTGACCGCCGTGCCCGCCAGCGCCAGCCGCACCGGCGTCGCGGCCCGGCTCCCGCCGATCGCGTACACGAGCACCGAGACGGTGCCGGCGCCGAGGAAGGCGAACCACACATAGCCGGTCAGGGAGGTGACGCCCAGAAAGCTCGTGGCGGTCACGACGGCGGCGGAGGCGCCCGCGTTGATGCCCAGCAGCCCCGGGTCGGCGAGCGGATTGCGGGTGAGCGCCTGCATCACCGAACCGGCCAGCCCCAGCCCGGCCCCCGCCAGCACGCCCAGCAGCGTACGAGGCACGCGTACCTCACCGACCACCACGTCGTCCGCCGTACCGGTCGCGTGGAAGAGCCCGTGCCACACCTCGCCGGGCGACATCGACCGGGACCCCACCATCAGGCTCAGCAGCACGATCAGCAGCAGGGCGGCACAGGAGAGCAACAGCCCCAGAGCACGCGTGGAGTTGCGGCGGCGGGGGACCGGGTGCTCGGGTGATGTGCCGTCAGCGGAACGCGCACGGGAACCGGGGGATTCGGGGGAACCAGAGGAAGGCGCCGTGTCCAACAACATTCAAGTAGGTTAGCCTAACCTCACCCTGCGCGGGCGTCAGTGGAGCCGTCATCTGCCGCGCTGCCGAAAACGCAGGTGACGAAGCGCAGTTGAGCCATCTGATCCACCGTCCGGTTGCGACCGCATTCCCGCGTCATTCCCACGTCATTCCCACGTCCTGATGAGAGCGAGGCGCCATGACCACCGCCACCCCGGGCCCGACCGCCCAGGAGCCCTCCGCCGCACGGGAGATGAGGGGCGTCTCCTCGCGCCCGCGGCTCTCCCGCCGCGGACTGCTCGCCGCCGGCGGCGCCGCGGGCCTGGGCGCCCTCCTCGCGGCCTGCGGCGACGGCGGCTCCAAGGGCGGCGGCAACTCCTCCTCGGGAGGGGGCGCGTGGAGCTTCAAGGACGACCGGGGGACCCTCGTCAAGGCCGGCTCCCGTCCCCGGCGCATCGTCGGCTACGTCGGTTCCGCCGCCGCCCTGCACGACTTCGGCATCGACTGCGTGGGCATCTACGGCCCCAGCACCTACAAGAACGGCAGCCCCACCCCGCAGGCGGGCTCCCTCGACCTCGCGAAGCTGACGGTCGTCGGCAACGGGCCGGGCGAGTTCAGCATAGAGAAGTACATGTCCCTCAAGCCCGACCTGCTCGTCGGCAACATGGTCCAGCCGCCCGCCTTCTGGCAGCTGCCCGAGGAGGGCGCCGACAAGATCTTCGGCTTCGCGCCCAGCGTCGGCATCTCCGCCGCCAAGGCCTCCCTGCTCACCGTCATCGAGCGCTACGCCGCGCTCGCCGAGTCCCTCGGCGCGGACGTCGGCGGCGGGCCGGCCGCCGAGGCGAAGAAGCGCTTCGAGGCGGCCGTCGCCTCCCTGCGGCGGGCGGCCGAGGGCAGGCCCGGCCTGAAGGTGATGGCGGCGGCCGCGCAGGCCGACAACTTCTCCGTCGGCGTGCCCGGCGCCTACCCCGACATCCGCTACTACCGGGAGCTCGGCGTCGACGTCATCGAACCCACGAACCCCGGCAAACCGGGCTTCTGGGAGAACCACAGCTGGGAGAACGCCGACGCCTACCCGGCCGATGTGATCCTGCTCGACCAGCGCAGCAACAACCTGCCGCTGGACGAACTGCGCCGCTCCAAGCCCACCTGGCGGGAGCTGCCCGCCGTCAAGGCCGACCAGGTGGTGCCGTGGAACAACGAGGCACAGTTCTCCTACGCGGGCTACGCGCCGCTGATCGAGCGGCTGGCGACCGCCATCGGCAAGGCGCAGAAGCTGCACTGACGACCCGTCGTACCGCAGGACACGGCGTCCGGGGCCCGCGCCCGGACGCCCTAGGGCAGGACACCGTCGAGGACGTGCCGGACCCCCTGGAGGTAGCTGTAGCGCTGCTCCAGCTCCCGGGAGGAGCCGGCCAGCCGGCTCAAGTGCGGGAACTCCTCCTGCCGTTCGCCGCTGGCCAGTCCCTCCGGCCAGTGCGCCGCGCCGCCGGGCGGTTCCTCGCCGTGGCGCGGCACGGTCGCGAGGACCTGGCCCGCCGTGTAGTACCACAGCGTCTGGTGCGCCCAGAACGCCTCCTCGTGGCCGAGCCCGCACGAGACGAGCGCGCCGATGATCTCCTCCGTCATCCACAGCGCGGAGGCCCCCACCAGCTCGCCGCGCGCGACGATGGGCACGACCCACGGGTTGTCCACGAACGCCCGGTGCATCAGCGCGCACACCGCTTCCAGGCGCGCCCTGGGCTCCTCGGGCAGCTCGGGGTGCGGCAGATTGCGCGCGACGTGCTCCAGGACGAGCGCGAGCAGTTCGTCCTTGTCCCGCACGTGGTGGTAGACGGCCATCGCGGTGCTGCCCAGCGCCGTCGCGAGCCGACGCATCGTCAGATTCTCGGCGCCCTCCTTGAGGATGATCTCGTACGCCGCCGTGACGATGTGCTCACGGGACAGCCGCGGCGGCCGCCCCCTTCGCGGCCGCTCCTGCGTGCTCTTCGTCAGTGTTCCGCCCTCTCTCGTGCGCGCCGCGGCCCCGGGCCGCTTCCCGGGGATCCGGCCGCCCCGGCCGGATCCGATCTGCCGGACGTGCTTGAGGATACTGTTTTTATACGTGTACGGTAACTGCTGCGTCAGCGAGGATCGCGAGAAAGGCATCGTCATGGCACGAGCGGACGGATCCGTACGGACCCGCCGGAGCGCGGCCGGATTCCAGACCTACCTGGCCCCCCTGCTGCGGGCGACCGCGCTCACGCCGCGCATGCTGCGGCTGACCGTCGGCGGCGGGAGCCTGCGGGGCTTTCGCGCGGGGCTCGCGGCGGACGAGCGCGTCAAGCTGTTCTTCGGCGAACCCGGCGGGGAGCCCCCCGCGCTCCCCGAGATCGGGCCCTGGGGGCTGCGCTACCCCGAGGGCGCGGTCGTCCCGCACGCCCGCAGCTACACCGTGCGCCGCTTCGATACGGACACCGGGGAACTGGACATCGACTTCGTCGTCCACGGCGACGGCCGCGCCGCCCGCTGGGCCCTCGACGCCCGGCCCGGCGACGTGCTGGGCATCGCCGGACCCAGCGGCGGCCACGACCTCTCCCCGCAGGCCGACCTCCATCTGCTGGCCGGTGACGAGTCGGCGCTGCCCGCCATCGCCACGATGCTGGAACGGCTGCCCGAGGGCGCCCGGGCCCACGCGATCGTCGAAGTCGCCGACGCCGACGAGGAACAGCAGCTGCCGCAGGGCCCCGGCGTGAGCGTCCAGTGGGTCCACCGGGGACCCGGGCCGCATGCGCAGGACACACCGCTGGAGCGGGCCGTGCGCGAACTCCCCTGGCCCGGCGGCCTGGTGCACGCCTGGGTCGCGGGGGAGGCCGGCAGCGTCCGCCGCATCCGCCGCCACCTGCGCGAGGAACGAGGCCTGGGACGTACGGAGCTGACCGCCTCCGGCTACTGGCGCCAGGGCATGACCGTCGAGCAGTGGGTCGCGGTCGAGGACCCGAACGAGCTGTGAGCACGCCCGCGCGGACGCGCGCGCGGGCCGGGAAGAGAGTCAGGGGATCACGCATGCGAGAGCAGGGGACGGCGGCGCAGGGCCCCGTCCGGTACGGATGGGTACTGGCCGTCGTGGTGGCGGTCCAGTTCATGGTGACGCTGGACGCGTCCGTGGTGAACGTGGCGCTGCCCGCGATGCGTTCGGAACTCGGGTTCACCGAGGCGGGACTGCTGTGGGTGGTCAACGCCTACACCCTGGTCTTCGGCGGCTTCCTGCTGCTCGGCGGCCGGATCGCCGACCTCCTCGGCCGCCGCCGGGTGCTGTGGAGCGGCCTCGCCCTCTTCGGGCTGGCGAGCCTGGCGGGGGGCCTGGCCCAGGCGCCCGGACAGCTCGTCGCCGCGCGCGCCGCCCAGGGCCTGGGCGCCGCGGTCCTCGCGCCCGTGGCCCTCACCATCGTCACCACCTCCTTCCCGGCCGGGCCGCCGCGGGCCCGCGCGCTCGGGCTGTGGAGCGCCGCGGGCGCCGCGGGCGGCGCGGCCGGCGTGCTGATCGGGGGAGTGCTCACCGAATACCTCGACTGGCGCTGGGTGCTGCTGATCAACGTGCCGATCGTCGTCCTCGCCGCGGCCGCCGGCCGGTACGTGCCCGACGGACGCCCCGAGCGGCGGCCGCGGCTCGACGTCGTCGGCGCCGTGCTCGGCACCGCCGGACTGGCCGCCCTCGTCTACGGCGTGGTGCGCACCGGCACCGACGCGTGGACCTCCGGCACCACCCTCGGCTGCTTCGGCGCCGCCCTCGTCCTGCTCGCCGGCTTCGTCGCCTACGAGGCCAAGGGCGCCTCCCAACCGCTCGTACGGCTCGGGCTGTTCACGCACCGCGCGGTCAGCGGCGCCAACCTCACGATGCTGCTGCTCGCCTCCGGACAGTTCGCCAGCTTCTACTTCGTCTCCCTGTACCTCCAGCAGGTCCTCCACTACGGGCCCGCCGTGGCGGGCGTGGCGTTCCTGCCGTTCTGCGTCGGCTTCACCACCAGCGCCCTGCTCGCGAGCCGTTTCGTCGCCCGGACCGGACCGCGCGTCCTGGTGGCCGCGGGCACGCTCGTGGGGGCCGCCGGGCTGCTGTGGTTCAGCCGGATCGCGGTGGACGGCACCTTCCTCGGCACCGTCCTCGGGCCCTCGCTGGTCACCAGCCTCGGCATCGGCGCCTGCTTCGTCCCGCTGGCCGGAGCCGCCACCGGGACCGTGCCCGCCGAGGACGCGGGCATGGCCTCCGGCATGCTCAACAGCGCCCAGCAGGTGGGCGGTTCGCTCGGCCTCGCCGTGACCGTGTCGGTGGCCACCAGCCGCAGCGCGAACGCGGCCGCCGACGGCGACTCCCCGCTCGCCGCCCTCACGTCCGGCTACGGCACGGCGCTGCTGTGCGGGGCGGCCCTGCTCGTCGCGGCCGCGCTGCTCTCCCTCGTCCTGCCGGGCCGCCGGCCCGCCGCGCGGCCGACGGACAGCGGGGAGGCGGCGGAGACACCCACGGCCCAGACGATCTGACCCAGGATCAAGCTGATTCAAAAGACAAGGAGTTGATCGAAGGTCAGTACTTCGTGAGGCGTCCCGCGCCCCCGCGGGCCGGGGCGCCTCTTGTGTGACCGGCGCCACATCTGACACTGTTGTTGCCTGCTCTTTGCTTAGGTTAGGTTTACCTATGTAAGCGTTCCTCGCGGCGCGGTCCGCGAGCAGCGAGGCAGCAGCGACCACGGCGTGCCGGCAACTCCGGCGCGCGGCCCGACCGTTCGGCCCGCCGGAGCTCTTCGCCGTCCTTCCTGCCTCGTCATCGGCACACCCGACCACAGGAGACTGGCGACAGTGACCCAGCACGGGCCGTTCACCCGCGAGACCGTCCGCACCGACGTGGCCGAGGTCCTCGGCCGCCCCGCAGCCGAACTCGGCGACGACGACAACCTGTTGGCCGCCGGACTGGACTCGGTGCGTCTGATGACGCTCTCCGCCCGCTGGCGCGAGCGCGGCGCGCGGATCCCCTTCGTCGAACTGGCGAAGACCCCCACCGTACGGCAGTGGTCCGCCCTGCTCGCCGCCGAGATGCCGACGCCCCGCTGAACGCGCCCCCTCCCCCCACGAGTTCCGTAAAGGATGTGGCGTGCCCAATCCCTTCGAGGACGAGCGCTCGGCGTATCTCGTCCTGACCAATGCCGAACACCAGTACTCCCTCTGGCCCGCGACCCTCGGCGTACCCGCCGGCTGGTCCGTGGACTTCGGGCCGGCGGACCGCAAGAGCAGCCTTGACCATATCGAGACGCACTGGCTGGACATGCGTCCCAAGAGCGCGCAGAACGGGGAATGACGTGGCAGGGTCGAACCCGCCGGAGACGGCGGCCGTGGATGTCGTGGGCATCGGCTTCGGGCCGTCCAATCTCGCGCTCGCCGTCGCCCTCGCGGAACACAACGCGGGCGCCCCCGACGGAAAGACGCTCAGCAGCCGCTACTTCGAGAAACAACCCGCCTTCGGCTGGCACCGGGGCATGCTCATCGACGACACGACGATGCAGGTGTCCTTCCTCAAGGACCTGGTCACCCTGCGCGACCCGACGAGCGAATTCAGCTTCCTCGCCTATCTGCACCGCCACGACCGGCTCGTCGACTTCATCAACCACAAAATGCTCTACCCGTCCCGCGCCGAATTCCACCACTATCTCGAATGGGTGGCCGCCCACTTCGAGCCGCTGGTGTCCTACGGCAGCGAGGTCGTCGACGTCCGGCCCGTCGAGGAGGACGGCGCCGTCACCGCCTTCGACGTCGTCGCCCGCGACCCGGGATCCCCGGACGGACCCGTGGTCTGCCGGGCCCGCAACATCGTCCTCGCCGGAGGACTGCGACCCCACCTGCCGCCGCAGGCGGAAACCGGCGAGCGCGTGTGGCACAACCACGAACTCCTCGGCCGCCTCGACGCGTTGCCCGCGGACGCGGACCCCCGCGGCTTCGTCGTCGTGGGCGCCGGGCAGAGCGCCGCCGAAACCGTCGAATACCTGCACCGCCGCTTCACCGGCGCCACCGTGCACGCCGTCTTCTCCCGCTACGGCTACGCCCCCGCCGACGACAGCTCCTTCGTCAACCGCATCTTCGACCCCGAGGCCGTCGACCACTTCTACACCGCCCCCGAGGACGTCAAGCGGATGATGCTCGACTACCACCGGAGCACCAACTACTCGGTGGTGGACCTCGACCTGATCGACGAACTGTACCGGCGCGTCTACCAGGAGAAGGTGCACGGCCGGCAGCGGCTCCAGGTGCACCACCTCTCCCGCGTCGCCGACGTCACCGCCGGCCCCGACGGCGTACGGGCCACCGTGGAGTTCCTGCCCACCGGCGAACGCACCGTCCTCGCCGCCGACCACCTCGTCTACGCGACCGGCTACCGGCCCGCCGCCGTCACCGGGGCCCTCGGTGCGAGCGGCGCGTACTGCCGCACCGACGCCGACGGCCGGGTACGGGTGCGCCGGGACTACCGCGTCGAGACCGACGAGCACGTACGGGCCGGCATCTACCTGCAAGGCCCCACCGAGCACACCCACGGCCTCGCCTCCAGCCTGCTGTCCAACACCGCGGTCCGGGTGGGCGAGATCGTCCGCTCCCTCGCCGGGGCCCCGGCGCTCACGGAGGTGTGAGCAGGACGTGCGCGCCTCCCCGGCGGCGAGTACCGCCACCCCCTGGATCACCGTCCACCGCGCGGCCGCACCCGGCGGCCCCGCCCCCCGCCGGCGCCTGGTGTGCTTCCCCCACGCCGGGGGCACCGCCGGCTTCTACCGCGACTGGGCCGACCGGCTGCCCGCCGACTGCGCGCTGTGGGCCGTGCAGTACCCCGGCCGGGAGAACCGGATCGATGAGCCGTGCCTGGACGACATGAGCGTCCTCGCCGCGCACCTGACCGAGGTCCTGCTGCCCCGGGCCGACGTACCGCTGACCCTCTTCGGGCACAGCATGGGCGCCTCCGTCGCCCACGAGGTCGCCCGCCGGCTGACCGCCCACCGGCCCGGCTCCGTACACCACTTGATCGTCTCCGCGCGGCAGGGACCCTCCCGTCAGCCCGCCGTCCCGCCCGGGCAGATGACGCACCTGCTGCCCGACGACGGCGTCGTCGCGGCGCTGCGCGCGCTGGGCGGGGACGTACGGGCCCTGGCCGACCCCGATCTGCGCGCCGTGCTCCTGCCCGCGATCCGCGCCGACCACCGGCTCATCGAGAGCTACCGCCCCGCCCCCGGCGTCCGGCTGCGCACGGACATCACCGCCCTCGCCGCCACCGACGACCCCTCCGCCCCCGTGACCGACGTCGCGGCCTGGGCCGAGGCCACGCACGGCTCCTTCGCCCTGCACACCTTCCCCGGCGGCCACTTCTACCTCGCCGAGCACCGGGCAGCGGTGATCGAGGCGATCACCCGCGCCCTCGGCTGAGCATCCCCGTCTCCCGCACTCCCCACTCCCGCACCGCAGCACGAGCCTTGAGTGACGAAAGGCAGTACCAGGGTGAGCATCGACCTCCCTCGGCTGGTTCCCGACCCCGCCCGCCGCCACGAGCCCTTCCCGCTGACCGACACCCAGCAGGCGTATCTCCTGGGCCGCACCGACCTGTTCGAGCTCGGCAACGTCTCCACCCACGCCTACTACGAGTTCGAGGGCCCCCTCGACCTCCCCCGCTTCACCGCCGCCTGGCAGGCGCTCATGGCCCGCCACGACGTGCTGCGCCTGGTCATCGACCCCGAGCGCGGGGAACAGCGCGTCCTGCCGCAGGCACCGCCCGTCCCGCTGCGGACCGTCGACCTGCGCGGCGCCGACGAGGGCCGCGTCGCCCGCGAACTGGCCGCGATCCGCGAGCGGATGTCCCACCAGGTCCTGCCCGTCGACGGCCGCCCCCTGTTCTCCCTGGTCGCCGCCCGCCTCACCGAGGAGACCTGGCGCGTCCACGCCGACTTCGACGCGCTGATCCTCGACTACCTCAGCTGGAAACTGCTCCTGGCCGACCTCGACGTGCTCTACGCCGACCCCGGGGCCGAACTCCCCGAGCTGGAGGCCACCTTCCGGGACTACGTACTCGCCGAGGCCGCCACCAGGGACAGCGACGCCCACCAGCGCTCCCTGCGCTACTGGACCGAGCGGCTGCCCGACTTCCCCGCCGCCCCCCGCCTCCCGCTCGCCAAGGACCCCTCCACCGTGCACCGTCCGCGCTTCACCGGGCGGCGCGGGCGCATGGACGCCGCACGCTGGGAGCGGCTCAGGACCCGCGCCGCGCACGCCGGACTCACCCCCACCGGGCTCACGCTCGCCGCCTTCGCCGAGGTCATCGGCGTCTGGAGCGACAGCTCGCGCTTCGCCCTCAACGTCCCCCGCATGAACCGGCTGCCGCTGCACCCCCAGGCCGAACGCGTCCTCGGCGAGTTCGCCTCCTTCTCCCTGCTGGAGGTCGATCTGCGCACCGGCGGCAGCTTCGCCGAACGGGCCGCGCGCGTCCAGCACCGCATCTGGGAGGACCTCGCCCACCAGCACGTCAGCGGCGTCACCCTGCTGCGCGAACTCGTCCGCGTCCAGGGCGGCTTCCACGGCGCCCTCATGCCCGTCGTCCTCACCAGCACCATCGGCCTGCGCGGCGGCGAGAAGCCGCTCCTCGGCGGCCGGCTGCGGGAGTTGTTCACCATCTCCCAGACCCCGCAGGTCTGCCTCGACGTGCAGATCGACGAGCACGAGGGCGAACTGTACGTCAACTGGGACGCCGTGGAGGAACTCTTCCCCGACGGGCTCATGGACGACATGTTCCACGCCTTCTGGACCCTCCTGGAACGCCTGGAGGCCGACGAGGACAGCTGGCACGCCCCGCACGTCCCGCTCGACACCGGGAACACCGTCGTCCGCCCCGGCGTCGCCGGGCCCGACCGCGAGATCCCCGGCATCCTCGTCCACACCCTCTTCGAGGAACAGGCCGAACGCCACCCGCACAGGACCGCCGTCATCGCCGACGGCCGCACCCTCACCTACGCCGGGCTGCGCACCGCCGCCCGCACCGTCGCCCACTGGCTGCGCCGCCGGGGAGCCAGGCCCGGACAGCCCGTCGCCGTCCTGATGGACAAGGGCTGGGAACAGTTCGCCGCCGCCTACGGCGTCCTCTTCGCCGGCGCCCCCTACCTGCCGCTCGACCCCGGACAGCCCGCCGCCCGCCTCGCCTCCGTGCTCCGCCGCACCGGGGTACGGCACGTCCTGACCCAGTCGCACCTGCGCGAGCGGCATCAACTGCCCGACGAAGCCGAGGTGTTGTACGTCGACATCGAACCGGGCACCGGCCCGGACGCCGAGGAGCCGCCCACGCCCGGGACGCCCGCCGTGGCGGGCCCCGAGGACCTGGCCTACGTGCTGTTCACCTCCGGATCCACCGGGGAACCCAAAGGCACCATGATCCGCCACCGGGGCATGGTCAACGCCCTCCTCGCCACCGCCGAGGAGTTCGGCCTCGGCGAGGACGACCGCGCCCTGGCCGTCACCGCCCTGCACCACGACATGTCCGCCTTCGACGTCTTCGGCGTCCTCGGCGCGGGCGGCACCGTCGTCGTCCCCGCCGCCGACCGCGCCCAGGACCCCGCCCACTGGGCCGAACTGGCCCGGACGCACGCGGTCACGGTGTGGAACTCCGTCCCCGCGATGATGGAGATGCTGCTGGAGGAGACCCGCGGCTCCCGCGCCCCCCTCGCCGCCCTGCGCCTGGTCCTGCTCGGCGGCGACTGGATCCCCCTGCACGTTCCCCGCGAACTGATCGACGGCATCCCCGGCGTACGGGTCGTCAGCGTCGGCGGGCCCACCGAGACCACGCTGTGGAACATCTGGCACCCCGTCACCGCCGTCGACCCGAACTGGCGCAGCGTCCCCTACGGCAGGCCCGTCGCCAACACCCGCTACCACCTGTTCAACGAAGCACTGCGCGACCGCCCCGACGGCGTCACCGGCGAGATGTACGTCGCGGGGCCCGGCGTCGCCGCAGGCTACTGGGCCGACCCCGGGCGCACCGCCGCCGCCTTCGTCACCCACCCCGTGACCGGGGAGCGCCTGTACCGCACCGGCGACCTCGGCCGCTTCCTGCCCGACGGCACCATCGAGTTCGTCGGCCGCGCCGACACCCAGGTCAAGATCCGCGGCATGCGCATCGAACTCGGCGAGATCGAGGCCGCGTTGCAGGCCCATCCCGCCGTCTCCGGCGCCGTCGTCCTGCCCGTCGGCCGCCCCGACGGCAAGGGACACCGCGCGCTGGCCGCGTACGTCACCCGCCACCCCGAGGAGCCCGCGCCCGACGGCCCGCAGCTGCGCGCGCACCTGCGCGAGCGGGTGCCCGAGCACATGGTGCCCGCCACCGTCACCGTCCTGGACTCCTTCCCGCTCACCGCCAACGGCAAGGTCGACCGGCGGGCCCTGCCCGCCCCCGACGACCCCGCCGGCCAGGACGACCACGGCACGCGGCAGACCCCCGCCACCGCCCTCGAACGCGTCGTCGCCGCCGTCTGGCAGGACGTCCTCGGGGCCCGGCACGTCGGCGTCCACGACGACTTCTTCGCCCTCGGCGGCGACTCCCTGCTCGCCACCCGCGTCGTCGGCCGGCTCCGCGAGGCCCTCGACCTCACCGAGCTGTCGGTGCGCTCCGTCTTCGCCCACCCCACCGTCACCGGCCTCGCCGCCGAACTCGCCGCGCACGAGAGGGCGCCCGGCCGGCTGGAGCAGATCGCCGGGATCCACCTGGAGGTGGAAGCGCTCTCCGCCGAGGAGATCGACGCACAGCTGTAGATCCACCCACCACAGCGCACCGCCACGACGGGCACCATCACAACGGGCACCATCACAACGGGGACAGAAGGCACCGCACATGACACACCAGTCCGTGGAAAAGCCGGGTATCGAGGACATCCTGCCGCTCGCCCCCTTGCAGCAAGGGCTCCTCTTCCAGGCCCTGTTCGACAGCCGGGCCCACGACGTCTACACCATGCAGCTCGTCCTGGAACTGCGCGGCCCCCTCGACGCGGCGGCCCTGCGCCGGGCCGCCGACGCGCTCCTGCGCCGCCACCCCCAGCTCCGCGCCGCCTTCCTCAGCGAGGGCGTACCGCAGCCGGTGCAGATCATCCCCGCGTCCGTCACCCTGTCCTGGCAGGAGAGCGACCTGACCGGCCGCCCGCCCGAGGACCGCGAGAGGGAACTGGAGCGCCTGCTGGCCGGCGACCGCGAGCGGCGCTTCGACCTCGCCGACCCGCCCCTGCTGCGCTTCCGCCTCGTCCGCCTGGAAGCGGAACTGCACCACCTCGTCGTGCACAGCCACCACATCCTGCTCGACGGCTGGTCCGTTCCCCTGCTGGTGCGCGAACTCGCCGCGCTCTACGCACAGGACGGCCGCCCGGACGCCCTGCCCCGCCCCCGCCCGTACCGCGACTACCTCGCCTGGCTGGCCGGCCGGCCCAAAGAGCCCGCCGAGGCCGCCTGGCGGGAGGCACTCGCGGGCCTGAGCGAACCCACCCTGCTGTGCGGGCCGTCCGCCGGCCGGAGCCGGGCGGCCGGAACCCCCGGCCGGATCACCCTCGACCTCGGCGTGGAACGCACCGGCCGGACCAGCGCCTGGGCCCGCGCGCACGGGCTGACCCTCAACACCGTCGTGCAGGGCCTGTGGGCGCTCCTCCTCGGCCGGCTCACCGGCCGCGACGACATCGTCCTCGGCGCCTCGGTCTCCGGCCGCCCCGCCGAACTCCCCGGCGTCGAGTCCATGATCGGCCTGTTCATCAACACCCTGCCGGTCCGGGTGAGGCTGCGGCCCGAGGAGTCCCTGGCCGCACTGCTGGGCCGGATCCAGGACGAGCAGACCCGGCTGCTGCCCCACCACCACCTGGGCCTGGCCGACATCCAGCGCGCCGCCGGACTCGGCGACCTCTTCGACACCCTCGTCGTCTTCGAGAACGCCCCCCTCGTCACCGAGAGCCTGGAACGCGCCGACACCACCGGCCGGCTGCGCATCCAGGGCCTCGCCAACCACGACGCCACCCACTACCCCCTCACCCTCGTCCCGCTGCTGCTGCACGGCAGCCTCCGCATCACCTTCGAGCACCAGCCCGCGCTCCTCGACGCACCCACCACCGCCGTCCTCGCCGAACGCTTCGAACGGCTCCTGGACGCCCTCCTCACCGACGACCGGCAGTGCGCCGTACGGGCCGACATCCTCGGCGAGCGCGAACGCCGCACGATCCTCAAGGACTGGAACGCCACCACCCGCCCCGTGGCCGCACGGACCCTCCCGCAGCTCTTCGCCGCGCAGGCCGCCGCCGCCCCCGACGCCACCGCCCTCGCCTTCGGCGAGGAGGAACTGACCTTCGCCGAACTCGACGCCCGCGCCAACCGCCTCGCGCACTGGCTCGTCCGCCGCGGCATCGGCACCGAGGACCTGGTCGCCCTCGCCTTCCCCCGCTCCCTGCGGACCGTCGTCGCCCTCCTCGCGGTGCACAAGGCCGGCGCCGCCTACGTCCCCGTCGACCCCGCCTACCCGGCGAGCCGCATCGCCTACCTGCTGCACGACACCCGCCCCCGGTTGCTGCTGACCACCGAAGCCCTGCGGGAGCAACTGCCCGACGGCACCGAGGCGGTGGCCGTCGACTCCGCCCGGACCCGCGCCGAACTCGCCGCGATGCCCGCCACCGACCTCACCGACGCCGACCGGATACGGCCCCTGCGCCCCCACCACCCCGCCTACGTCATCCACACCTCCGGCTCCACCGGCGACCCCAAGGGCGTCGTCACCGTCCACCAGAACGTCGTCGAACTCCTCGCCCACCACGAACGCCACGTCTACGGGCCCGCCGCACGCGCCGCCGGGCGCCGGCTGCGGGTCGGCCACGGCTGGTCGTTCTCCTTCGACGCCTCCTGGCAGCCACTCCTCGCCCTGTTCGCCGGGCACACCGTCGACATCCTCGACGAGGACACCCGCCGCGACGCGGACGCCCAACTGCGCTGGCTCGCCGGACGCGGCATCGACTTCATCGAGGTCTCCCCGTCCTTCTACGGGCAGCTCTCCGCCGCCGGGCTCACCGCCGGCGGAACCTGCCCGCTCGCCGGGCTCGGCGTCGGCGGCGAGGCCGTGCCCGACGCCGTGTGGCAGGAACTGCGCGCCCTGCCCACGACCCGCGCCTACAACTTCTACGGACCCACCGAGGCCACCGTCGACGCCGTCGTCGCCGAACTGCGCGAGAGCGAACGCCCCGTCATCGGACGGCCCGTCACCAACACCCGCGCCTACGTCCTCGACGACCGGCTCGGCCCCGTGCCGCCCGGCGTCCCCGGTGAGCTCTACCTGGCCGGCACCGGGCTCGCCCGCGGCTATCTGCGCCGCCCCGGCACCACCGCGGCCCGCTTCGTCGCCGACCCCTTCGGCGCGCTCTTCGGCGAGCCCGGCTGCCGCATGTACCGCACCGGGGACGTCGTGCGCTGGACCCCCGACGGACAGCTCGACTTCGCCGGACGCGCCGACGACCAGGTCAAGATCCGCGGCTTCCGCATCGAACTCGGCGAGGTCGAGGCCGCGTTGGCCCGGCACCCCGGAATCGCCCAGGTCGCCGTCGTCGCCCGCGAGGACCGCCCCGGCGTCAAACGGCTCGTCGCCTACCCCGTGCCCGCTCCCGGCACCCTGCTCGACCCCGCGCAGGTACGCGCCTTCGCCGCCGAGGCACTGCCCGAGCACATGCTGCCCGCCGCCGTCGTCCCGCTGCCCGCGCTGCCGCTGACCACCCACGGCAAGCTCGACCGCGCCGCCCTGCCCGCCCCCACCCGCGCCGCCGCCACCACCGCGCGCGAACCCGCCACCGACCGCGAACGCACCCTGTGCGCGCTCGTCGCCGACCTCCTCGGCCTCGACGCCGTCGGCGCCGACGACAACTTCTTCGCCCTCGGCGGGGACAGCATCGTCTCCCTGCAACTGACCGCCCGCGCCCGCGCCGCCGGACTCGGCCTCAGCCCCAAGGACATCTTCGAACGCGCCACCCTCGCCGAACTCGCCGCCACCGCACACGAGACGGGCGGGCCCGCACCCGCCGAGGACCCCGACGAGGCCGTCGGCCCCCTGCCGCTCACCCCGATCATGCACTGGATGCTGGACACCGGCGGCCCCTGCGGACGCTACGCCCAGGCCAACCTGCTGCGCCCGCCCCACCCGCTCACCCTCGACGTGCTGCGCACGGCGGTGGCGGCCCTCGTCGACCGGCACGACATGCTGCGCGCCCGCCTCACCCCCGACGGACCCGACATCGCCCCCGCGGGCAGCGTCGACGCCCACGACCTGGTGCACCGGGTGGCCGCGCCCGCCAGGAGCGGGGAACAGCTGCGGCCGCTGCTCGACGCCGAGTTCGACGCCGCCCTCGGCCGGCTCGACCCCGAGCGGGGCACCGTCCTGCAGGCCGTCTGGTTCGACACCGGCGACGCGGCACACGACCGGCTCCTCCTCGTCGGCCACCACCTCGTCGTCGACGGCGTCTCCTGGCGCGTCCTGCTGCCCGACCTCGCCGCCGCCTGCCGGGCCGCCGCCGCGGGCCGGCCCGTCGCCCTGGAGCCCGTCCCCACCTCTTTCCGGCACTGGGCCCGGGGACTGGCCCGCGCCGCCACCACCCCCGCCCGGGAAGCCGAACTCGCCCTGTGGCAGGACATCCTGGCCGCACCCGACCCCCTGCTCACCGACCGCCCCCTCGACCCCGCCCGCGACACGGCCCGCACCCAGCGGCACCACAGCCGCACCCTGCCCACCGAGGACACCGCGCCCCTGCTCACCGGCACCACCACCGCCTACGGAGCGGGCGTCGACGACATCCTGCTCTCCGCCCTCACCCTCGCCGTCTCCGCCTGGCACACCCGCCGCACCGGCGCCAGCGGCACCGCCGGGCACGGCGTCCTCGTCGCCCTCGAAGGCCACGGCCGCGAGGCACAGGCCGTGCCCGGCGCCGAACTCTCCCGCACCGTCGGCTGGTTCACCAGCGTCCACCCCGTCCGCCTCGACCCCGGCCCCGCCGACCCCACCACGGCCCTGGCCACCGGCAGCGGACTCGCCGACACCGTCAAGAGCGTCCGGGAACGGCTGCGCGCCGTCCCCGACCACGGCATCGGCTACGGGCTGCTGCGCCACCTCAACCCCGACACCGCACCCGTACTCGCGCAACTCCCCGTCCCCCAGATCGAGTTCAACTACCTGGGACGGTTCACCACCGGCGAGACCGACAGCGGACAGTTCACCCTCGCCGACGAGGCCGCCGACTTCAGCGCGGCCGCCGACCCCGAAATGCCCCTGGGCTACAGCCTCGACGTCAACGCCTACACCCTCAACCGCCCCACCGGCCCCGAACTGCACGTGCGCTGGTCCTGGCCGGAGGCACTGCTGCCCGCCGGGGCCGTCGCGGAACTCGCCGACCTGTGGTTCACGGCACTGCGCGCGCTGACCGCCCACGCCCCGGCACACTGACGCGCCGCCACCACCCCACCCCCCGCCCTTCCTCGCGGACGAGCCCCCGCGAGCACCGCAGGAGTTGATCCATGGTCACCGAAGCCGTCCGGGCCGCACTGCGGCGCGCCCGCAGCGCCCAGGCCGCGTTCGCCCACTGGCCCCAGGAACGCGTCGACGAGGCCGTCACCGCCGTCGCCTGGCAGTGCTACCGCGAGGAGCACGCCCGCGAACTCGCCCGCGCCTCCCACGCCGAGACCGGACTCGGCGACGTCGGGCACCTCTACGCCCTGCACCGCCGCCGCGTCCTCGGCGTACTGCGCGACCTGCACGGCGTCACCACCACCGGCGTCGTCGAGGACCGGCCCGAGGCGGGCCTGCGCACCCTCGCCAAACCGCTCGGCGTCATCGCCGTCGCCACGCCCGCGACCGCTCCCGCCCCCGGCGTCGTCTGCAACGCGCTGACCGTGCTCAAGACCCGCAACGCCGCCGTCTTCACCCCCAACCCCCGTGCCCACCGCACCACTCGACGCACCGTCGAGCTGATGCGCGCCGCCCTCACCCGGGCCGGCGCCCCCGCCGACCTGCTGCAGTGCCTGGAGGTCACCGGACGCGAGGCCGGCACCGCCCTGATGCGCGAAGCCGACCACATCGTGGCCATCGGCGGCGCCGGAACCGTACGCCGCGCCTTCGCCAGCGGCACGCCTGCCGTCGGCGCGGGCGTCGGCAACCCGACCGTCGTCGTCGACGAGACCGCCGACCTCGCCGCTGCCGCCGAGGCCGTCGCCACCGGCGCCGCATACAACAACGGCACCTCCTGCTCCTCCGAGAGCAACGTCCTCGTCCACGCCTCGGTCGCCGACGCCTTCCGCCGCGAACTCGCTCTCCGGGGCGCCCACTTCTGCGACGAGGACGCCACCGAACGGGTGCGCTCCGCGCTGTGGCAGGACGGCGACCGCCCGGACCGGGACCTGATCGGCCGCCCCGCCGCCGCCCTCGCCGAAGCCGCCCGCGTCCCCCTCGACGACCCCGGCGGGACCACCCTCCTCGTCCTCGCGTGCGCCGACCCCGAACGCGACGACCCGATCCTGCGCGAGAAGCTCGCACCGGTGCTCACCTGGTGCGTCTACGAGGACTTCACCGACGCCATACGGCTCGTCCGCACCTGGTCGGACCGCTGCGGCCGAGGCCACAGCTGCGGCATCCACACCGGCCGCGAGGACCGGGTGGCGCGGCTCGCCGAGGAGATCCCCACCTGCCGGGTGGTCGTCAACCAGTCGACGATGACGAACACCGGCAGCTTCACCAGCGGCGTCCCCTTCACCACGACGCTGGCCGCGGGCAGCTGGGGCGGCAGCGGCACCTCCGGCAACCTCACCTGGCGGCACCTGCTCAACCACACGGTGATCTCCCGGCCCGTCCCCGAACGGGCCCCGGACGAGCAGGAGTTGTTCGGAGCGCACTGGGAGAAGTACGGGGCCGCCGACGCGGCCGGTACGGCGGACGGGGACGACGGACGGCCCGTCGGCCCCGACGCCGGCCTCGCCGAGAAGAAGCGCGCCCTCCTGCGCCGCAGGCTCGCCGAGAAGGGTCTCCTCGACACCCCGGAAACCCCGCCGGAGCCCGGTACCGCCCCCGCCGACCCCGTCCTCTCCTCCGCCCAGCAGCGCATGTGGGTCCTGCAGAAGCTGGAACCGCACAGCGCCGCCAACAACCTCACCCTCGCCTTCCGGCTCGACGGCCCCCTCGAACTCCCCGCCCTGCGCGCCGCCTTCGCCGACCTCGTCGACCGCCACGAGATCCTGCGCACCCGCTACCACGAGGCCGCCGACGGCACCCCCGCACCCGTACGCGCCGACGCCGCCGGCCCCGGCCTCCTCGACCTGCCCGTCACCGACCTGCGCGCCCTGCCCGCCGCCGACCGCCCGGCAGCGGCCGACCGGCACGCCCGCGAACTGGGCCGCGAACCCTTCGACCTCGCCGCCGAACTCCCGCTGCGCGCCGCCCTGTCACGCACCGGCGACCACGAGCACACCCTCGTCGTCGTCGCCCACCACATCGCCGTCGACGAAGGCAGCTGGGAGATCCTCTTCCGCGACCTGGCCGCCGCCTACGCCGACCGCCGCGCCGGCCGCACCCCCGCCCCCACGGCACCGCGCGCGCGATACACCGACCACGCCCGCCGGGAACACGACCGCCTCGCCGACCCCGCCCGTACCGCCGCCGCCCTCGCGCACTGGCGCGAACGGCTCGACCCCTGGCCCGAACCCGTCGCCCTGCCCACCGACTTCCCCCGCCCCGCGACCCCCGCCGAGGACGGCGCCGTCCTCGGCCGGCCGCTCCCGCGCACCCTCACCGAACGCGTCACGGCCCTCGCCCGTACCACCGGCACCACCCCGTTCATGGTGCTCCTCGCCGCGACAGCCGTCCTGCTGCACCGCTGCACCGGAAGCGAGGACATCGCGCTCGGCACCCCGGTGATGAACCGCGACCGCGCCGAGTACGACACCGTGATCGGCAACTTCGACAACACCCTGCTGCTGCGCACCGGGTTCACCGGCGACCCGGACTTCCGCCAGGTCCTCGCACGCGTCAAACACGAGTGCACGGCCGGCTACGCCCACCAGGAGGTGCCCTTCGAGCACGTCCTGCGGGAACTGCGGCCCCAGCGCGGCGGCTCCCGCACCGCCCCCTTCGACGTGATGTTCCTGCTGCGCACCGACACCTTCGCGGCCTTCGGGCTCGACGGGCTGTCCGTGACCCCGCGGCCCGTCTCCAACGGCACCACCGCCTTCGAACTCACCCTGGCCGCCGTCGCCACCGGCGACGACCTCGCGCTGGAGGCCACCTACCGCACCGACCTGTTCCGGCCCGGAACCGTCCGGGCCCTCCTCGGCCATCTGCACGCCCTGCTCGACTCGCTGACCGCCGCACCCGACCGGCCCGTACGCCTGGCCGCCCTGCGCGACGCGGCAGGGCTCGACCGCGAACTCCTCGGCGCGAACGGCACGGACCGCCCGCTGCCGGACGCCGCCCTGCCCGAGCTCTTCGAGGCACAAGCCGCCCGCACGCCCGACAGGACCGCCCTCGTCTTCGGCACCGGTACCGGCCGGCAAACGATCCGCTACGCCGAACTCGACGCCCGCGCCAACCGCCTGGCCCACCTCCTGGCCCGGGCCGGGGCCGGCCCCGAGGAGACCGTGGCCCTCGCGCTGCCCCGCACCCCCGAACTCGTCGTCGCGGTCCTGGCCGTCCTCAAGACCGGCGCCGCGTATCTGCCGCTGGACCCCGACTATCCGGCCGAGCGCAACGCCACCGTCCTGCGCGACGCCCGCCCCCGGCTGACCGTCACCCAGGGCGGCGGCCTCCCCGCCGACGCGGGCCCGTGGACCTTCGACCTCGACGACGAGCGCGTGCGCGCCGAACTCGCCGCCTGCCCCGACACCCGGCCGCCCGCCGGCCCCCGGCCCGGACCCCTGGGGGCCGCCTGCGTCCTGTACACCTCCGGAACCACCGGCACCCCCAAGGGCGTCGTCACCCCGCACCGCGCCCTCGTCAACCGCCTCGCCTGGTTCCACGACCGCCACCCCTGGCACCCCGACGAGCCCGTGTGCGCCAAGACCTCCCTGGCTTTCGCGGACGGTACGAGCGAACTGCTCGGCCCGCTGCTGCACGGCGGCACCGTCGTCCTCGCCGACCGCGTCGCCGCCAGGAGCCTGCCCGAACTCGCCGCGCTCGTCGCCGCCGAGGGCGTCGCCCGCATCACCGTCGTCCCCAGCCTGCTGCGGGCCGTCCTCGAACTCGACGAGGACCAACGGCGCGCCTTCGACCCGTGCACCCTGTGGATCAGCAGCGGCGAGGCCCTGCCCGGCGCGCTCGCCGAGCGCTTCGCCGAACTCTTCCCGAACGCCCTGCTGCTGAACTTCTACGGCGCCTCCGAGACCGGCGCCGACAGCCTGTACGCGCAGGCCGACGGGGCGGACGCGCCCATCGGCCGGCCCCTGTGGAACACCCGGGCCCACGTCCTGGACGCCTGTCTGCAACCCGTGCCCACCGGCGCGGTCGGCGAACTGTACCTCGCGGGGGCCGGGCTCGCCCGGGGCTACCTCGGCAGGCCCGCGCTCACCGCCGAGCGGTTCGTCGCCGACCCGTTCGCCGAGCGGGCCGGCCGGGCCGGCGAGCGCATGTACCGCACCGGCGATCTCGTACGGCGGCGCGCCGACGGCCTCTTCGAGTACGCCGGGCGCGCCGACGACCAGGTCAAGATCCGCGGCTTCCGGATCGAGCCCGGCGAGGTCGAGGCGGTCCTCGCCCGGCATCCGGACGTGGACCGTGTCGCGGTGGCCGCCCGCGAACAGCGGGGAAGCGGCGCGAAGTTGGTGGCCTACGTGGTGCCCGTACGGACGCCCGGAGCCGGGCCACGGCCGGGGACGGGGACGGCGGAGGAGCTCCGCCAGTACGCGGCCGCCCGCCTCCCCGGGCACATGGTCCCGTCCGCGGTCGTCCTGCTCGACACGCTGCCCCTCACCCCCAGTGGCAAGCTCGACCGCCGGGCCCTGCCCGAACCGGACCTGACCCACGCCGTCGGCGCCGAGCGCCCCACGACTCCGCACGAGGAACTGCTGTGCCGGCTGTTCGCCGAAGTCCTCGGCCTGCCGAGGGCCGGCGTCCACGACGGCTTCTTCGCCCTGGGCGGCGACAGCATCGTCGCGATCCAGCTCGCGAGCCGGGCACGGGCCGCCGGGCTGACGCTCTCCCCGTGGGACGTCTTCCAGCACCAGAGCCCGGCCGCGCTCGCCGCGACGGCTGCTCCCGCAGTGGGGGAGCCGCATGTGGTCCCGCTGACCGAACCGATGCGGTACGCCGTGGCGGCGGACGAGGCGTGGTCGGCGGAGGTGCGGGTGCCGCCGGGGGCGGGGCGCGAGGAGGTGGCGGCTGCCCTCCAAGTACTGCTGGACCGGCACGAGTTGCTGCGCTCGACGCTCGGCGCGGAGGGATTGCGGATCGCCCCGGTGGGGGCGGTGCGCGCGGGCTCGCTGCTGAACCGGCAGGATGCCGGGGGTCGGCTCGCGCCGGAGGCGGGTGTGATGCTCGACGTGGAGTGGCGGCCGACGGGCCGTCAGCGAGGGGAGGGCAGCGGGGGTTACGGAGGTCTCACGGGGGAGTGGGCCGGGGGGCTGCCGGCGGGCGGTGCCGCCGGTGCGGCAACGAACTCGCGCGCGCTCCTTGCGCCTTGCGCTGACGCGAGTACGCTCCTCGCGGGCCAGCCGGGCCAGCCGGGCCAGCCGGGCCAGCCGGGCCAGCCGGGCCAGCCGGGCCAGCCGGGCCAGCCGGGCCAGCCGGGCCAGCCGGGCCAGCCGGGCCAGCCGGGCCAGCCGGGCCAGCCGGGCCAGCCG
>NZ_JBHSPB010000014.1:0-171105 GCF_042656465.1 Streptomyces gamaensis | reverse complement strand
CGGTTCGCGGGTCCGGTCGACTCGTCTTCCGTGTGCACTCCCTGGTCGCCGACGACGCCTCCTGGCAAACCCTCCTCGGCGAACTCGACG
Organism: Streptomyces gamaensis; assembly: GCF_042656465.1. Lineage (NCBI taxonomy): Bacteria > Bacillati > Actinomycetota > Actinomycetes > Kitasatosporales > Streptomycetaceae > Streptomyces > Streptomyces gamaensis. Next base: position 171,015 of record NZ_JBHSPB010000014.1, on the reverse strand, counting down.
CCGCCCTCACCGCCCTCGCCTCCGGCATCACCCCCGAACCCGGCCCCGCCCCCGCCCCCTTCGCCACCTGGTCGGCCCCCACCCGCGAACCCGGCACCCACACCCGCACCCGCACCCGGCACCTCGCCACCGGTCCCGCCCTCGACACCCTGCGGCGCGTGGCCGACCGCTTCCACGCCGACCCCGTGGACGTCGCCCTCACCGGACTCGCCCTCGCGCTCGACACACCGCATGCCGTCGACGTCACCCGCTCCGGACGCGGCGAGCGGCACCGCACCACCGTGGGCCGCTTCACCGTCTGGCACCGCGTCACCCTCGGCGCCGAGACCGAGGCCGACCACGGCGCGCTGCTGAAGCACGTCAAGGAGCGACTGCGCACCGACGCCGCGCAAGACGCGGAAGACACTCCCGTGCTCGGCGTGCGCGTCCTCCCCGGCACCCCCGAAAGCCCGGTGCTCGCCGTCGAACTCTCCGGGCCGGACGGCCCCTTGGACGCGCTGGCCGACACCTGGCCCCGCGCGCTGCGCACCCTCGCCGCCCTCGACCGCCCCGGCCAGGGCGGCCACACCCCCTCGGACTTCTCCCTCGTCGCCCTCGACCAGGGTGCCCTCGCCGCGCTGGAGACCCGCTGGGCCGCCCGCCGGCCCACCGGCACCACCGGCACCAGTAACTGACCTTCCCTCACCCACGACCGACCCGGAGGCACCGCCATGACCCGTACCGCCCGTCCCCGCCGCTACCTGATGTGCCGCCCCACCCACTTCGAGGTCAGCTACTCCATCAACCCGTGGATGGACCCCGCCAAGCCCGTCGACACCGGGCTCGCCATCACCCAGTGGGAACAACTGCGGTCCCTCTACCTGGAGTTGGGGCACGAGGTCGAGCTGATCGACCCGCTGCCCGGCTGCCCGGACATGGTCTACGCCGCCAACGGCGCCACCGTCGTCGACGGCAAGGTGCTCGGCGCCCGCTTCCGCAACGCCGAGCGCGCCGCGGAGGGCCCCGCCTACCTGGACTGGTTCCGTTCCCACGGCTGGAGCGCCCTGCACGACCCGGAGCACGTCAACGAGGGCGAGGGCGACTTCCTGGTCACCGGCAGTTGGGTCCTCGCCGGCAAGGGCTTCCGCAGCACGCCCGAGTCCCACGCCGAGGCCCAGGAGTTCTTCGGGCGGCCCGTGATCGGACTGGAACTCGTCGACGAGCGCTATTACCACCTCGACACCGCGCTCGCGGTCCTCTCCGAGGACGAAGTGATGTACAACCCGCGGGCGTTCACCCCCGGCAGCCTGGCCGTCCTCGAATCCCTCTTCCCCGACGCGGTGCTCGCCGGCCCCGCCGACGCGGCCGCCTTCGGGCTCAACGCGGTCAGTGACGGCCGGCACGTCGTCCTGCCCGAGGCGGCGGCCGGCCTCGCCGCCGCGCTGCGCGAGCGCGGCTTCGAGCCCGTCGGCGTGGACCTGAGCGAGCTCCTCAAGGGCGGCGGCAGCGTCAAGTGCTGCACCCTCGAACTCCGCGGCCCCGCGGCCTGACCCCCGCCGCGCACAGCCGCGGACCCCGCCTCCCCCACCGCAGAAGCAACCGAAGGAACCGCCATGCGTGAAGGATGCGTGCCCTGGCCCGCCCCCCTCGCCCAGGAGTACCGCGCCCGCGGCTACTGGACCGACGAGCGGCTGGGCACCTGGCCCGCGCCCCTGCCCGACGCCGCCACCCGTACCGCGGTCGTGGCCCCCGACCGCACGCTGACCTACGCCGAACTCGACCGGGCCGCCGACCGGCTGGCCGCCGGACTGCACGCGCGCGGCATCGCCCCCGGCGACCGCGTCGTCGTCCAGCTCCCCAACATCTCCGCGTTCGTCACCCTGAGTCTGGCCCTCTTCCGGCTCGGCGCGCTGCCCGTCTACGCGCTGCCCGCGCACCGCGGCGCCGAGATCGTCCACCTCGTGGAGACCTCGGGAGCCGTCGCCTACGCCATCCCCGACGAGGCCGCCGGCTTCGACCACCGCACGCTCGCCGCCGAGGTGCTGGAGCGCACGGCCGGCACCGGCACGCTCGCGCACGTCCTCGTCGCGGGCGACCCCGGACCGTACACGGCCCTGGCCGACGTGGACGCCGACCCCGTACCGCTGCCCGCCCCGGACCCCTTGGAGCCGGCCCTGTTCCTGCTGTCCGGCGGCACCACCGGACGGCCCAAACTCATCCCGCGCACCCACGCCGACTACGCCTACCAGCTGCGGCAGACCGCCCGGCTGTGCGGGGTCGGGCCGGACAGCGGCTACCTGTGCGCCCTGCCCGCCGCGCACAACTTCGCCCTGGCCTGCCCCGGAGTCCTCGGCACGCTGCGCGTCGGCGGCACCGTCGTGCTCGCGCCCTCGCCCTCGCCCGAGGACTGCTTCCCCCTCCTCGCGCGCACCGGAGCGAGCGTCACCTCCCTGGTGCCGCCCCTCGTCCCTCTCTGGCTGGAGATCACGAAGTCGACCTCCTGCGACATCTCCTCGCTGCGCCTGCTCCAGGTCGGCGGCTCCCGGCTCGGCCCCGAGGCCGCCCAGCAGGTCGCACCCGTCCTCGGCTGCACCCTGCAGCAGGTGTACGGCATGGCCGAGGGACTGCTCAACTACACGCGCCTGGACGACCCGGAGGAGGTCGTTGTCCACACCCAGGGCCGGCCCCTGTCCCCGGGCGACGAACTGCGCGTCGTCGACGAGGACGGCGTCGAGGTCCGCCCCGGCGGGACCGGCGAGCTCCTCACCCGCGGCCCGTACACGCTGCGCGGCTACTACCGGGCCCCCGCGCACAACCGCGCCCGCTTCACCGCCGACGGCTTCTTCCGCACCGGTGACCTGGTGCGCCTGACCGCCTCCGGCAACCTCGCCGTCGTCGGCCGCATCAACGACGTCGTCAACCGGGGCGGCGAGAAGGTCCCCGCCGAGGAGGTCGAGGAGCACCTGCTGGCCGACCCGCGCATCCGCGCCGCCGCCGTCATCGGCCTGCCCGACGCGTACATGGGCGAACAGACCTGCGCCTGCGTCGTCCCCCAACACCCCGACGCCCCGCCCACGTTGGAGGAGGTGCGGGCCGCGCTCACCGCCCGCGGTGTCGCCGCCTACAAGCTCCCCGACCGGCTGGAGACCGGCCTCGCGGAGCTGCCGCTGACCGGCGTCGGCAAGGTCGACAAGAAGGCCCTCGCCGCCCGGTACACGGCCCCGTGACACCCGCCGGCACGACCCGTACCGCCCCGTACAGCAGCACCCATGCCCCGTGCGACCGGCACGGGGGGAAAGGAAGTCAGGTGGCAGCCACCTACCGCACCGCACCGGTGCGCACCGCCGGGGACCCCCTCCTCGCCGCGGCCCGCCTCGCGGGCTCCGCCCGGTTCGACGGCCACGTCGTCTACGAGGGCCCGGACGGCTACGCGTTCGCCGGGGGAGCGGCGGCCGAGTTCGTCCTGCGCTCGCGCACCCTCACCCGCACCGCCGGCGGCCGGACCGTCGAGGAGCCCTGGCGGGGCGACCCGCTCGAACCCGTCCGCGCCTTCCTCGACGGCCTGGACATCGCCGACTGGCGCGCCTACGGCTGGTGCGCCTTCGAACTCGCCTACGCCGTCTCGGGCGGCGGGACCGCCGACGACGGCGAGGAGACCGTGCTCGCCCACCTCGTCGTGCCCCGCACCGAGGTCCGCTTCACCGCGGACGGCGCTGTTGTCCGCAGCCTCGATCCGGACGAACTGCGCGCCGTCGCCGCCCTGGTCGCCGAACCGGCCCCCGAACCCGCCGGCTCCGGACGGCTGCTCGCCCCCGGCCTCGCGCACGGCGCCGCGCACTACGAGCAGGCCGTCGACGCCGCCGTCGGCGACATCCGCGACGGCCGGCTGCAGAAGGTCGTCCTCTCCCGGTACGTGCCCGTCGACGAGGAGATCGACTTCGTCGCCACCTATGTGGCCGGACGCCGCGCCAACACCCCGGCCCGCTCCTTCCTGCTGGACCTGGCCGGCCTCAGGGTCACCGGCTTCAGCCCCGAGACCGTGGTGGAGGTCACCGCCGACGGCCGCGTCGCCAGCCAGCCACTGGCCGGCACCCGCGCCCTGACCGGCGACGCCGGGGCCGACCGGGCCCGGCGCGAGGACCTGCTGTCCGATCCCAAGGAGCTGCACGAGCACGCCATCTCCGTCAAGGTCGCCGTCGACGAGCTCGCCGGCCCCTGCAAGCCCGACACCGTCGTCATCCAGGAGTACATGACCGTCAAGGAACGCGGCACCGTCCAGCATCTCGCCTCCAAGGTGGCCGGCCGGCTGCCCGAGGGCGGCAGCCCCTGGGACGCCTTCGCGGCCGTCTTCCCCGCCGTCACCGCCTCCGGGGTGCCCAAGCACGCCGCGTACGAGCGGATCCGCGCCCACGAACCCCGGCGCGGCCCCTACGCGGGCACCGTGCTCACCGTCGGCGCGGACGGCTCGATGGACGCCGCCCTCGTGCTGCGCAGCGTCTTCGCGCAGGACGGGCGGACCTGGCTGCGGGCCGGGGCGGGCGTCGTGGAGCACTCCCGCCCGGGCCGTGAGCTGGAGGAGACCTGCGAGAAGCTCGCGAGCGTCGCCCGCACCCTGGTGGCCCGGGGATGAGGACACGGGTGCCCGCCCGGCCCGGGCGGGCACCCGTGCCGACGCTCCGAAGTCCTGTCGTCACCCAGGGTGTTGATCCCGTGCCCGTCGTGGCCGTCGGGGCCGTCCGCGGGCAGTGGCCGGATCAAGGCCCCCTCCGGGCGCGTGTAGCTTTGCGGTAGAGCCGTGCCGATCGTGCGGCACGCATACGTCACCGTCGCGTGTACTGCCGTGCCGGTACCGCCCTACCGATACAAAGGACGCCTCACCCATGCCGTATGTGCGCCACTGGTTGCGCAACTCCGTCCTGCTGTTCGCGGTCGCGATCGCGCTCGGTCTGGTCGCCGCGCACACGCAGCTGATCCAGCCGCACGACCTGGACCTCGACCGCACCATCCAGACCGGCACCCGCACCGGCTGGCTGAACGACGTGATGCTCGGCGTCAGCTATCTCGCCTCGCCCGTCGCCGGGGTCGTGATCCTCGCGGTGTGGACCGGCTGGCTGCTGTTCGTACGCCGCACCCCGACGCGGGCGGTCGCGACCTTCCTCGTCGTCGCCGTCGGCTGGAACAGCACCCAGATCGCGAAGGCGATCGTCGCCCGGAACCGGCCGCCGCGGCAGTTCTCGCTCGACCCGGAGATCGGCTCCAACAGCTTCCCCAGCGGACACACCGCCTTCACCGTCGCGGTGGCCGTCGCCGCGTACTTCCTCTTCCGTGACAGCCGTCACAGGACGAAGGTCGCGGTGTGCGGAGTCCTCGCGGTCTGCCTGGTCGCCTTCTCCCGCATGTACATCGGCGCGCACTACCCGACCGACACCCTCGGCTCCGTGCTCGTGGCCGGCTCCGCGATCCTCTTCCTCACCGGGATCTGGCACGCCTGGCTGCTGCCGCGCCTGCACCGGGTGCCGCTGCTGGACCGCTTCGGGCTGGAGCGCGAGCAGGCGGCCCTGGAGGCCGCCCGGGGCGGGCACACCGAGCCCGGCGCGAACGGCACGTACGGCGCCCACGGCGCGCACAGCCCCTACGGGCAGCAGGGCGGCCGCCGACGGGCGGCGGGACCGCAGGGCGGACGGCACCGCAGGCACGCGGGACGCTGAGCACAGCGCGCACTCACGCAGGAGACGGCGGGCCGGTCGCGGGGCGACCGGCCCGCCGCCGTGTGCGGCGCCCCGGCGCCCTTCCGGATTTCTGCAACGCGTTCTACCGTGTGCGCCGTCACGGCGGCTCCACGGCTCGTACGACCCTGGAGGGGCGATGGACCTCGCGTACACCCCGCAACAGCAGCGCTTCCGGACCGCGTTACGGGAGTACTTCGCGCGGCTGGTGCCCCCCGGGGCCCACACCCGGCACTTCGACGCCGCCGAGCAGAAGCGCTTCTACCGGGCCACGATCCGCCGCCTCGGCGCCGACGGGAAGCTCGGCGCGGGCTGGCCCGAGGAGTACGGCGGCAGCGGGCTGACCCCCGTGGAACAGTTCATCTTCTTCGACGAGGCCACCCAGGCCGGCGTACCGCTGCCGCTCATGGCCCTGGGCACCGTCGGCCCCACCCTCATGCGCCACGGCACCGCCGGACAGAAGGCGTACTTCCTGCCCCGCATCCTCTCCGGCGAGATCGACGTCGCCATCGGCTACAGCGAACCCGGCGCCGGCACCGACCTCGCCGCGCTGCGCACCCGCGCCGAGCGCGACGGCGACCACTACGTCGTCAACGGGCAGAAGATCTGGACCACCAACGGGGACACCGCCGACTGGATCTGGCTCGCCGTGCGCACCCGGCCCGTCGAGGAGGGCGTCCCCCCGCACCAGGGCATCAGCATCCTCCTCGTCCCCACCAGCGCTCCCGGCTACTCGTGCACCCCCATCACCACCCTCACCTCCCATGGCACGACAGCCGGTTACTACGAGAACGTACGGGTGCCCGTGAGCCACCGGGTCGGCGAGGAGAACGCCGGCTGGAAGCTCATCACCACACAGCTCAACCACGAGCGCGTCACCCTCGCCGCCCACGGCTCCACCGCCCTCGCGGCCCTGCGCGAGGTCCGCGCCTGGGCGGCCGGCACCCGGCTCGACGACGGCCGCAGGGTCGCCGACCTGGGCTGGGTACGCGGCCTGCTCGCCCGCACCCACGTCCGGCTGGAGGCCATGCGCCTGCTCAACTGGCAGATGGTGGACGCCATCCAGCGGCAGACCCTCACCCCGCAGGACGCCTCCGCCGTCAAGGTCCACGGCTCCGAGGCCTGCCGCGACGCCTACGCCTGGCTGATGGAAGTCCTCGCCGCGGCAGGCCCGTTGAAGGAGGGATCGGCGGGTGCCGCCCTGCACGGGGCACTGGAGCGGCACTACCGCAGTGCCGTCGTCTTCACCTTCGGCGGCGGCAACAACGAGATCCAACGGGAGATCATCTCCTGGATCGGGCTGGGAATGCCGCGGGTGCGCCGGTGAGGAACCCGGGGCCCCGGTCCGGCGCGCGCCGTGCGGCCCGCGCCGCCCCCGCCCTTCGTCTACAAGGCGGGCGGGGCGGCCGTCATACTTGAAGGGCCGGGGGCGGGACGGGCGATCGACGGGGGCGGCGGCGCGGCATGGGCGACACCAGGCTGATCCAGGGCCGGTACCGGCTGCTCGAACGGATCGGGCGCGGCGGCATGGGAGAAGTGTGGCGCGCCTGCGACGAGTCGCTCGGCCGGCACGTGGCCGTCAAGTGCCTCAATCCGCTGGGCCCCCGGCACGAGCCGTCCTACGTGCGCGTGCTGCGCGAGCGGTTCCGGCGCGAGGCACGCGTCGCGGCCGCCCTGCAGCACCGCGGCATCACCGTCGTCCACGACTTCGGCGAGTCCGAGGGCGTGCTGTACCTGGTCATGGAGCTGCTCGACGGGCGCAACCTCAGCGAGCTGCTGACCGACAACAAGCAACACCCGCTGCCCGTCGCCGAGATCACGCAGATCGCCGAGCAGGTCGCCGCCGCCCTCGACTACACCCACCGGCAGGGCGTCGTCCACCGCGACCTCAAACCCGCCAACGTCATGCGGCTCACCGACGGCACCGTGAAGATCTGCGACTTCGGCATCGCCCGCCTCGCCCACGACATCGGCTTCACCGCCCGCCTCACCGGGACCGGGGTCGCCATGGGCACCCCGCACTACATGTCGCCCGAGCAGATCGGCGGCGGCTCCGTGGACCACCGCAGCGACCTGTACTCCCTCGGCTGCGTGCTCTACGAACTGGCCACCGGCGCGCCGCCGTTCGACATGGACGACGCCTGGGCCGTCCTCGTCGGCCACCGCGACACCCCGCCCCGGCCGCCGCGCGAGCTGCGCCCCGAACTCCCCGCGCCGCTGGAACGGATCGTCCTCGACCTGCTCGCGAAGGACCCCGACGACCGCCCGCCCGACGCCGCCGACCTGCACGCCCGCGTCCTGCGCCTGCCCTCCGGCGAACCCCCGGAGCCCGGCCCCGCGAGGCTGCCCGGCTGGGCCCGCGCCCTGACCACCGGCACCAGGGCCCTGGGCCCGGGCCCACGGCCGCCCGCGTCGCACGACCCGGGCGAGGGCCTCACCGGGGTGTGGACGGGGCAGGGCGCGCCCGGCACCGGAACGGGGCCCGAGGAGGAGCGTCCCGGGAGCGGCGGGCGGCACGTGGATCCCGGCGGCGAGGCGACCGTGGCGGACGGCCGCGGCGGCGCGGACCCCGGTGAACCCGCCCGCGGCACCGGACCGTTCGAGTCCGGCCACACACCCCCCGAGCCGCCTGTCGGGCCGCCCTCCGCCGCGCTCGGCGAGCGGCACCGCGAAGGAGCGGCGCTCGCCCGCGCCGGGCGGTGGACCGAGGCCGGGCAGGTACTCGCCGCGGTCGCCGCCGACTGCGAGCGCGCCCTCGGCGCCGAGCACCCCGACACGCTCGCCGCGCGCCAGGAGCACGCGTACGTGCTCGGGCAGCTCGGCCGGCACTCCGAGGCCCACCGCGAGTACGCCGCCGTGCTCGCCGCCCGCGAACGCGCCATGGGCGCCGACCACCCCGAGACCCTGCGCTGCCGCCACAACGTCGCCTTCAACCTGGGCCGGCTCGGGCGGCTGGAGGACTCCTTCCGCATGGCCCGCGAGGTCGCGGCCGCCCGCGCCCGGGTCCTGGGACCCCAGCACCCCGACACCCTCGTCACCCGCTGCGAGGTCGGCTACGCCCTCGGCCAGCTGGGCCGCTGGCACGACGCCCTCGCCGTCTACCGCGACGTGGCCGTCGCCCGGCAGCGCACCCTGGGCGCCGAGCACCCCGACACCCTCGCCGCCCGCTACGAGGCCGGCATCTGCCTCGGCCGGCTGGGCCGCAGCGCCGAGGCCTTCACGCTCTTCCGCGAGCTGGCCGACGAACGCACCCAGGCCCAGGGCGCCGACCACCCCGACACCCTGCGCGCCCGGCACTGCCTCGGCGTCAACCACGGCCGCCTCGGCCGCTGGGAGGACGCCCTCGCCGAGGCCCGCGACGTCCACGAACGGCGCGCCAGGGTGCTGGGCGCCGACCACCCCGACACCCTCGTCAGCCGGCGCGAAGTGGCCGTCGCCCTCGACTGGCTGGGCCGCTGCGCCGAGGCCCTGCCCGTCTACCGCGAGGTCGCCCAGGCCCGGCAACGCGTGCTCGGCGCCGACCACCCCGACGCGCTCGCCAGCCGCAACGACGAGGCCCTGTGCCTGCAACAGCTCGGCCGCTCCACCGAGGCCGTCGAACTGCACCGGCAGGTCGCGGCCCTGAGCCGCACCAGCGCGGGCCGCGGCGGGCCGCCGCCCGGCCGGCGGGCGGACCGGGGCACCCCCAACTGACGCTGCGTCAGAAAATGGCGGCCGTCGTATTCCCTCGTCGCCCGCCCTGAGGCATCCTGCCGCCCATGCAGACGGAGCTGAGCCGGCAACTGGGCATCGAGCACGCCGTCTTCGGCTTCACCCCCTTCCCCGCCGTCGCCGCCGCCATCAGCCGCGCCGGCGGACTCGGCGTGCTCGGCGCCGTCCGCTACACCGACCCGCGGGAACTCGCCCGCGACCTGGAACAGCTGGACCGGGACAGCGGCGGCAGACCGTACGGACTCGACGTCGTCATGCCCGCGCGCAAGGTCGAGGGCGTCAGCGAGGCCGACGTCGAAGCGATGATCCCCGAAGGACACCGCCGATTCGTCGAGGAGACCCTCGCCGGCTTCGGCGTCCCCGAACTCCCGCCCGGCGAACGCTCCGGCTGGCGCATCACGGGCTGGATGGAGGGCGTCGCCCGCGCCCAGCTCGACGTCGCCTTCGAGCATCCCCTCGCGCTGCTCGCCGGCGCTCTGGGCCCGCCGCCCGAGGACGTCGTCCGCCGCGCCCACCGGCTCGGCGTCCCCGTCGCCGCGCTCGCCGGCAGCGCCCGGCACGCGGCCCGGCACGCCGCCGCCGGAGTCGACATCGTCGTCGCCCAGGGCTACGAGGCCGGCGGCCACACCGGCGAGATCGCCACCATGGTCCTCACCCCCGAAGTCGTCCGCGCCGTCGCCCCGTTGCCCGTGCTCGCCGCCGGCGGCATCGGCAGCGGCGAACAGGCCGCCGCCGCCCTCGCCCTCGGCGCGCAGGGCGTCTGGCTCGGCTCGCTCTGGCTCACCACCGAGGAAGCCGGCCTCGCCTCCCGCGCGCTCACCGCCAAACTCCTCGCCGCGGGCTCCGGCGACACCGTGCGCTCCCGCGCCCTGACCGGCAAACCGGCCCGCCAGCTGCGCACCGCCTGGACCGAGGCCTGGGACGACCCCGCGGGACCCGGCACCCTGCCCATGCCCCTGCAGGGCCTCCTCGTCGCCGAGGCCCTCACCCGCATCCAGAAGTACGAGGTGACCCCGCTGCTGGGCACCCCCGTCGGCCAGATCGTCGGCAGCATGGACTCCGTGCGCCCCGTACGCGCCGTCCTCGACGAACTGACCACCGGCTTCGCACGCGCCGTCACCCGCCTCGACCGCATCGCTGCGGACACCCCACCGCCCCCCGCCGCCCCCGCCGACTCCACCACCCCGGCCGCCCGACCCCGCCAGCCCGGCCCGTGCTGACCCGGCTGCGCCAACTGCTCGGCACCGCACGGCGGGAAGGGGCCGGTGCCGGCGCCAGGCGGCCGCCCCAGCGGTCCTCGCCGGGCGGTGCGCGGCGGGTGTGCTGTCCGCCCGTGCTGTTCCTGCCGCGGCCCCTGGCCGGCGCCGTGCGGCTGGTCGCAGGCCGGTGTCCGCGTCGGACGCGGTCGTCCTCGCGGCCCCTCCGGGCGGTCGGCGCGCATGTGCTGTCCGGCTGCGCCGGCTCCGCCGCGGCCCCCGGTCGGCGCCGTGCGGTCGGGAACGGGCCGGTGTCCGCGCCGGTCAGGAGCGTCCCGGCCGTGCCGGGGTGGTGCGTGGCGGGCGGGCTGTCGCGGTCCGTGGCTGTTGCCGCCCCCGGCCGGCGCCGGGCCGCCGGGCACAGGCCGGTCTCCGCGTCGGACGCCGTCGTCCCCGCCGTTTCCCCCGGGCGGTGCGGCCCGGCGCGCTGTCCGGTTCGAGCCGGCCACCCCGTCACCCCGCCGCCCTGCGAGGCGCGTCGCCGCCCCGCCCCGCGTCGCGGGCACCGGCACTGCCGGCGGCCCGCCGGCCCCGACCCCGGAGGCGCACACCATGACCGCAACCCCCAACGGCTTCTGGGCGCAGGCCGCCGCCGATCCCGGCCGCAGCGTGCTCGTCGCACCCGACGGCCGTACCTGGACCGCCGGCCGGCTGCACGCCGCCGCCAACCGGCTCGTGCACGGGCTGCGTGCCGCCGGACTGCGCACCGGTGACGCCTTCGCCGCCGTCCTGCCCAACGGCGTCGAGCTCCTGACCGCCCATCTCGCCGCCACCCAGGCCGGGTTGTACCTCGTCCCCGTCAACCACCACCTCCTCGCCGCCGAGACCGCCTGGATCCTCACCGACTCCGACGCCAAGGTGCTCCTCGCCCACGAACGGTTCGCCGCCGCCGCGAGCGCCGCCGCCGACGAGGCCGCCCTGCCCCCCGAACGCCGCTACGCCGTCGGCGGCATCACCGGATTCCGCCCCTACTCCCTCCTGCTCGACGGCCGGCCGGAGACCCCGCCGGCCGGCCGCACCCTCGGCTGGGCCATGAACTACACCTCCGGCACCACCGGCCGCCCCCGCGGCGTCCGCCGCCCCCTGCCCGGGCGGCCGCCCGAGGAGTGCCATCTCGGCGGATTCCTCGGCATCTTCGGCATCGGACCGTTCGGGAACCACACCCACCTCGTGTGCTCACCGCTCTACCACACCGCCGTCCTGCAGTTCGCCGCCTCCTCCCTGCACATCGGCCACCGGCTGGTGATGATGGACAAGTGGACGCCCGAGGAGATGCTGCGCCTGATCCAGACCCACCGCTGCACCCACACCCACATGGTTCCCACCCAGTTCCAGCGGCTCCTGGCCCTGCCCGAACCCGTCCGCCGCGCCTACGACGTGAGCTCCCTGCGGCACGCGATCCACGGCGCCGCCCCCTGCCCCGAGCACATCAAACGCGCCATGATCGACTGGTGGGGGCCGTGCGTCGAGGAGTACTACGCGGCCAGCGAGGGCGGCGGCACCTTCGTCACCGCCGAGGAATGGCTGGAGCGCCCCGGCACGGTGGGCAGGGCCTGGCCCATCAGTGAGACAGCCATCTTCGACGACGACGGCCGACGGCTCCCGCCGGGCCGACTCGGCACCGTCTACCTGCGGATGACCACCGGAGGCTTCAGCTACCACAAGGACGAGACCAAGACCCGCCGCAACCGCATCGGCGACTTCTTCACCGTCGGAGACCTCGGACTCCTCGACGAGGACGGCTATCTCTATCTGCGCGACCGCAAGATCGACCTGATCATCTCCGGCGGCGTCAACATCTACCCCGCGGAGATCGAGGCCGTGCTGCTGGCCCACCCCGCCGTCGCCGACGCCGCCGTCTTCGGAGTCCCGCACGACGACTGGGGAGAAGAGGTCAAGGCCGTCGTGGAACCGGCCCCCGGTCACGCCCCCGGCCGGACGCTGGCCACCACCCTCCTCGCCCACTGCGCCGAACACCTCGCCGGCTACAAACGCCCCAGAACAGTGGAGTTCACCACCGAGCTGCCCCGCGACCCCAACGGCAAGCTGTACAAACGACGGCTGCGTGAACCGTATTGGCGCGACCGGCCGCGCGTCCTGTGACGGCGGACACGGCCCCGGGCGGCAGCGGGCACCCGCCGGGCTCGGCGCGGCTCACGGCGGGTGTTCCCCGCGCCCGGCGTCCTTCCCGCGCCCGGCGCCTTCCCCGCGCTCGTCGACGACACGTCCGAGCTTGCCCACCGACCGCTCCAGCGAGCCCGGTTCGACGATCTCCACGCCCGCGGTCACGCCCATCTCCTCCTTGACCCGCCGGCCGATCTCCCCGACGGCCGCCGCGCGCTGCCCGGCGGTCGCCTCCGGCCGGGCCTCCGCCCGCACGGTGAGATGGTCCATCCGGCCCTCACGGGTCAGCCGCAGCCGGAAGTGGGGCGAGATGCCCGGCACCGCCAGCACGAGCTCCTCGAACTGCGCCGGGTGGACATTGACGCCCCTGACGATGACCAGGTCGTCGCTGCGGCCCGTGATCCGCTCGATCCGGCGGAAGACACGGTCCGTGCCCGGCAGCAGCCGCGTCAGGTCCCGGGTGCGGTAACGCACCAGCGGCATCGCCTCCTTGGTGAGCGAGGTGAGCACCAGCTCGCCGCGCTCGCCCTCCGGCAGCACCTCGCCGGTGACCGGATCGACGATCTCCGGGTAGAAGTGGTCCTCCCAGATGTGCAGCCCGCCCTTGCTCTCCGCGCACTCCTGCGCCACCCCCGGCCCGATCAGCTCCGACAGCCCGTAGATGTCGACGGCGTCGATGCCGAAGCGCTCCTCGATCTCGCGGCGCATCCCCTCCGACCACGGCTCCGCGCCGAAGACACCGACCTTCAGCGACGTCGAACGGGGGTCGATGCCCTGGCGCTCGAACTCGTCGAGCATCGTGAGCATGTAGGACGGCGTCACCATCACGGCCTCGGGACGCAGATCCACGATCAGCCGGACCTGGCGCGCGGTCATGCCCCCGGAGGCGGGGATCACCGTGCAGCCCAGCCGCTCCGCCCCGTAATGCGCGCCCAGTCCGCCGGTGAACAGCCCGTACCCGTAGGCCACATGGACGCGGTGCCCGGGACGCACGCCCGCCGCGCGCAGCGACCGGGCGACGACCTCCGCCCAGACGTCCAGATCGCGCGCGGTGTAGCCGACGACGGTCGGGGCGCCCGTCGTGCCGCTGGAGGCGTGCACGCGGCGCAGCTCCCGCTCGGGCACGGCCAGCATCCCCCACGGATACTGCGCGCGCAGATCCGCTTTGGTGGTGAACGGGAAGCGGGCGAGGTCGGCGAGCGTCCGGCAGTCCTCGGGCCGCACCCCGGCCGCCGCGAACGCCCGTCTGTAGAACGGCACCCGGTCGTACACCCTGCGCAACACGCCCCGCAGCCGCTCCAGTTGCAGCTCCGCGAGCCCGGGCCCGGACATCCGCTCCGCGGCGTCCGGCACCCCCGCGCATTCCGCCATCACGCTCACCGCCCCCCAGTCACCGACCGATCATTCGGTCGTTTGCGTATGTCCAGGCAACCAGGCGCCGGGACCGGGCGTCAAGGCGCTCGGCGGGGGAGGAGGCGCGTACGAGAGTGGTCTTCGCGCCGTCGAGTTGATGTTCGGTGCACCGAGTCCGTCCACGGCGCGACGCCTCCCTCCCCGCACCCCGCACCGGCCCCCGGATCACGCCCCGGCGTGCCCCGCATGCCCCGCGTCCCGCGCCCCCCGCTCCGCCACGGCGCGCGCCCAGCGGTAGTCCGCCTTGCCGCTGGGGGAGCGCTGGATCCGCTCGGTGAACACCACACTGCGCGGGATCTTGTACCCCGCCAGGTGTGCCCGGCAGTGCGTCTGCAACCCGTCGAGCGTGAGCGGACCCGCGCCCGCCCTCGGCTGCACCACCGCCGCGACCCGCTGTCCCCAGCGCTCGTCCGGAACCCCCGCGACGAGCGCGTCGTAGACATCCGGGTGGGCCTTGAGCACCCCTTCGACCTCCTCGGGATACACCTTCTCGCCACCGGTGTTGATGCACTGAGAGCCCCGCCCCAGCACGGTGACCGCACCGTGCTCGTCCACGGTCGCCATGTCGCCCAGCAGCACCCAGCGTTCCCCGCGCACCCGGAAGAAGGTCTCGGCCGTTCTGCGCGCGTCGTTGTGGTAGCCGAGCGGCACGTGCCCGCGCTGCGCGAGCCGGCCCACCGTGCCGGGCGCCACGGGCGCGCGGGTCACCGGATCCAGTACGGCCGTACGGTCGTTGACGCGCAGCCGGAGCCCTTCCCCGGACCCGCCGGTCGCGGTGCCGGTGAAACCCGACTCGGAGGAGCCGAAGTTGTCCATCAGCGCCACATGCGGCAGCAGCGCCGCGAACTCCTCGCGCACGGCCCGCGAGAGCACCGCCCCCGAACTGCTGACGCTGAGCAGCGACGAGCAGTCGGTGCCCTTCGACGGTCCGGCCAGCGCGTCCACCAGCGGCCGCAGCATCGCGTCCCCGACCAGCGACACGCTCGTCACCCGCTCCCGCGCCACCGTACGCAGCACCGCCTCCGGATCGTAGGTCCGGTGCAGCACCACCTTCTGCCCGAAGCCGAAGGCGATCAGGGCCGTGAGCATGGACGTACCGTGCATCAGCGGCGCGGTGGGGAAGAAGACCAGCCCCTCGCCGCCGGCCGCCACCCGCTCGGCCAGTTCCTCGGGCCGGCGCACCGGTTCACCGGTCGGCGCGCCACCGCCCAGACCCGAGAAGAACAGGTCCTCCTGACGCCACAGCACGGCCTTGGGCATGCCCGTGGTGCCCCCCGTGCAGATCACGATCCGGTCGTCCCCGGAGCGCGGACCGAAGCCGCGTCCCGGGGACCCCCACGCCTCGGCCTCGGTGAAGTCCACGACGGCGGCCGGGAGTCCGGGCGCGCCGGCGGGCGGGACACCGACCCGTACCAGATGCCGCAGGCCGCCGCAGCGCGGCAGCGCGCCGGCCACCCGCGCGGAGAAGGCGGCGTCGAAGACCAGGCCCACGAGAGAGGTGTCCCGGTACAGATACGCCAACTCGTCCTCGACATAGCGGTAGTTGACGTTGACCGGAACGGCCCGGATCTTCAGGCAGGCCCACAGGCTCTGCAGATACTCCACGCCGTTGTACAGGTGCAGCCCCACGTGCTCACCCGGGGCGATCCCGCGCTCCCGCAGATGGTGGGCCAGCCGGTTGGCCGCCGCGTCCAGTCCGGCGTACGTCAGTCGGCGCTCGGCCCCGCCGCCGGGGAGGCCGGTATCGACCAGGGCCTCCCGGTCCGGCACCGTGTCGACGACCGACTCGAAGAGGTCGGCCAGGTTGTACTCCATCGCCATCTCCCTCCCTGTCGCCGCGCCGCCCGGCCCGCGCACCGCCGGGGACGCGCGGGGCCGGAGCGGTCATTAGAGCGCCGGGCGGCACCGGGCGGAAGGGGAGAGGCTCACAGAATCTGACGCGTAGTCAGAAAACTGCCGGACGGCCCTTGAACCGTGCCGCCGCCTCCTGCACCCTGCATAACGACCCGTGGACGGAGGAGCACATGGGCGACAACCCCCAACCGGCGCGCCACCTGAGGACCGAACGCCACGGCGCGACCCTGGTCCTCACCCTCGACCGGCCCGAGGCGCGCAACGCCCTGTCCCTGCCGATGCTGGTCGCCCTCCACGACGCCTGGCTGGAGGCCGACCGCGACGACGCCGTCCGCTCGGTCGTTCTGACCGGGGCCGGCGGCGCCTTCTGCTCCGGCATGGACCTCAAGGTCCTCGCCCGCAGCGGCGCGCAGGGAACGGACGCGGACCGCGGCGCGGACCGCGGCACGGACCGGGCCGACCGCGCCCGGCTCGCGGCCGACCCCGACCTGCCCTGGAAGGCCATGCTGCGCACGCACCGCCCCCGCAAACCCGTCATCGCCGCCGTCGAGGGCCCCTGCGTCGCCGGCGGCACCGAGATCCTGCAGGGCACCGACATCCGCATCGCCGCCGAGAGCGCCACCTTCGGCCTGTTCGAGGTCCGGCGCGGCCTCTTCCCGGTCGGCGGCTCCACCGTCCGGCTGCCCCGCCAGATCCCCCGCACCCACGCCCTCGAAATGCTGCTCACCGGACGCCCGTACACCGCCGCCGAGGCCGCCCGCATCGGACTCGTCGGCCACGTCGTCCCCGACGGCACCGCCCTGCGCCGGGCCCTGGAGACGGCCGCACTCGTCAACGCCAACGGGCCGCTGGCCGTCGAGGCCGTCAAGGCCTGCGTCCACGACGCCGAGCGCCTGAGCGAGGCCGACGGCCTCGCCCTCGAACTCGAACGCGGCCTGCCCGTCCTCGCCACCGCCGACGCCCGCGAGGGCACCCGCGCCTTCGCAGAGAAGCGCCCCGCCGTCTTCCGGCGCGCCTGACCGGCGCCCCGCCACGCAGCCCCGCCACGAGCCCCGGACGAGCACCGGAGGAGACCGCCGTGCCGGACGAGAGCACCGCCCCGCTCACCGCCCCCATGACCGTGGAGTTCCCCTTCACCCGCTCCCTCGGCCCCGTGCTGAGCGCCTTCCTGACGGGCCTGCGCGAACGCACCGTCCTCGGCGTGCGCGCCGCCGACGGCCGCGTCCTCGTACCGCCCGCCGAGTACGACCCGGTCACCTCCGAAGAACTGCGCGACCTCGTCGCGACCGGCCCCGCCGGTACCGTCACCACCTGGGCCTGGAACCCCGCACCACGCCCCCGCCAGCCCCTGTCCACCCCCTTCGCCTGGGTCCTCGTCCGCCTCGACGGAGCCGACACCGCCCTGCTCCACGCCCTCGACGCCCCCGGCCCCGACGCCGTCCGCACCGGCATGCGCGTACGGATCCGCTGGGCCGCGGCACGCACCGGCGCCATCACCGACATCGCCTGCTTCGAACCCTGCGCACAGGACCCCGCACAGGACCCCGGACCGGACTCCCACCACGGGCAACCCCGGCCGCACCACGGCCGGTTCACCGACCCCGTCACCACCATCACCACCCCCGCCCGCCTCGACTACACCTGCACCCCCGGCCGGGCCCAGACCCGCTACCTGCGCGCCCTCGCCGAGCACCGCATCCTCGGCGAGCGCTGCCCCCGCTGCCGCACGGTGTGCGTCCCGCCCCGAGGCGCCTGCCCCACCTGCGGCACCGCCACGGACGAACAGGTCGAGGTCGGCCCCCGCGGCACCGTCACCACCTTCTGCGTCGTCCGCATCAAGGCCAAGGACCTCCCCGTCGAGGTGCCCTACGTCTACGCGCACATCGCCCTCGACGGCGCCGACCTCGCCCTGCACGGACGCGTCGCCGGCATCCCCTGCGAGCAGGTGCGCATGGGACTGCGCGTCGAGGCCGTATGGACGGGCGCGAGCCCGTACCCCGACCACTACCGGCCCACCGGCGAACCCGACGCCTGTCCCGACTCCCGCACGGCGGTGCCGCGATGACTCCTCCCGGTAGAGCCCCGGCCCGCGACGTCGCCGTCGTCGCCTTCGCGCAGAGCGACCACCGCCGCGGCACCCCCGAGGTCTCCGAGACGGAACTCCTGCTGCCCGTCCTGCGCGAAGCACTCGACCAGGCCGGACTCCGGCCCGGAGAAGCCGACTTCACCTGCTCCGGCTCCAGCGACTACCTCGCCGGCCGCCCCTTCTCCTTCACCCTCGCCCTCGACGGCGTCGGCGCCTGGCCGCCGATCGCCGAGTCCCACGTCGAGGCGGACGGCGCCTGGGCGCTGTACGAGGCCTGGGTGAAGATCCTCACCGGCGCCGCCGACACCGCCCTCGTCTACGCCTGGGGCAAGTCCTCGCCCGGCGACCCCCGCGAGGTCCTCACCCGGCAGCTCGACCCCTACGTCCTGGCCCCCCTGTGGCCCGACCCCGTCGCCCTCGCCGCCCTCCAGGCCCGCGCCCTCATCGACGCGGGCGAGACCGACCCCGGCGCGCTGGCCGCGATCGCCGACCGCAACCGCACCGCGGCCCTGGGCAATCCGCACGCCCAACTGCGCGGCCCCGTCCCCATGGGCGCACCCCTCGTCCATCCCCTGCGCACCGGCGACTGCCCGCCCGTCGGCGACGGCGCCGCCGCCGTCGTCCTCGCCGCCGGGGACACCGCCCGCCGCACCCGCGGCAGACCCGCCTGGATCCGCGGCATCGACCACCGCGTCGAACCGCACTCCCTCGGCGTGCGCGACCTCACCCGCTCGCCCTCCACCGCCCTGGCCGCCGAGCGCGCGGGCGCCTTCGACGCCCCCTGCGACACGGCCGAACTCCACGCCCCCTTCACCGCGCAGGAAGTCGTCCTGCGCAAGGAACTGCGCCTGGGCGACGACGTGGCCGTCAACCCCTCCGGCGGCGCCCTCGCCGCCCACCCGCTCATGGCCGCCGGACTCATCCGCATCGGAGAGGCGGCCGCCCGCATCCACCGCGGCGAGTCCCGCCGCGCCCTGGCCCACGCGACCTCCGGGCCCTGCCTCCAGCACAACCTCGTCGCCGTCCTGGAGGGGGAGGAGCGATGACACCCCCCGTACCGGCAGCCGGCACGCACCGCGAACCCGTCGCCGTCGTCGGCATCGGCCAGACCAAACACGCCGCCGCCCGCCGCGACGTCTCCCTCGCCGGACTCGTCCGCGAGGCCGCCCGACGCGCCCTGGACGACGCGCAGTCGACCTGGTCCGACCTCGACGCCGTCGTCCTCGGCAAGGCACCCGACTTCTTCGAGGGCGTCATGATGCCCGAACTCGCCCTCGCCGACGCCCTCGGAGCCGTCGGCAAACCCCTGCTGCGCGTGCACACCGCCGGCTCCGTCGGCGGTTCCACCGCCCTCGTCGCCGCCGATCTCGTCGCCGCCCGGCTCCACCGCACCGTCCTTGCCCTGGCGTTCGAGAAACAGTCGGAGTCGAACGCCATGTGGGGCCTCTCCCTGCCCGTCCCCTTCCAGCCGCCCCTCCTCGCCGGCGCCGGCGGCTTCTTCGCCCCGCACGTACGGGCGTACATCCACCGCAGCAAGGCCCCCGACGACATCGGCGCCCTCGTCGCCTGCAAGGACCGCCGCAACGCCCTGAAGAACCCCTGGGCGCACCTGCACGAACACGGCCTCACCCTGGAGAAGGTGCTCGCCTCGCCCATGCTGTGGGACCCGATCCGCTACGCCGAGACCTGCCCCTCCTCCGACGGGGCCTGCGCGCTCGTCCTGACCGACCGCGCCGGAGCCGCCCGCGCCCCGCACCCGCCCGCCTGGCTGCACGGCGGCGCCATGCGCAGCGAACCCACCCTCTTCCCCGGCAAGGACTTCACCGACCCGCGCGCGGGCCGCGACTGCGCCGCCGACGTCTACCGCCAGGCGGGCGTCACCGACCCGCGCCGCGAGATCGACACGGTCGAGATGTACGTCCCCTTCAGCTGGTACGAGCCGATGTGGCTGGAGAACCTCGGCTTCGCCCCCCGGGACGAGGGCTGGCGGCTCACGGCCTCCGGCGCCACCGCCCTGGACGGCGACCTGCCCGTCAACCCCTCGGGCGGGGTGCTGTCCACCAACCCCATCGGCGCCTCCGGCCTCCTGCGCTTCGCCGAAGCCGCGCTCCAGGTACGCGGACAGGCCGGCGCGCACCAGGTCGACGGCGCCCGCAGGGCACTCGGCCACGCCTACGGCGGCGCCGCGCAGTTCTTCGCGATGTGGCTGATGGGCAGTCAACCCCCCGATTCCTGACGGACGGTGGCGGGCCACCGCTGTGCGGCGGCCTGTCCGGCGGCACACGCTCTCGCTAGGGTGGTGCCCCCAGCCGGCGCGCGTAAGGAGAGGCGAACGTGGCGGAGAGCACGACGGAACGACCGGTCGGCGGCACCGACCCCGAGCTCGACCTCGCCAAGGCCGCCTGGCTGTCGAGCAGTCAGGGCAGGGGCGAGGTCCAGATCGCCTTCGTCGAGGGCTTCATCGCCATGCGCAACGGGCGCCACCCGGAAGGACCGTCACTGACCTTCGACCCCGAGGAGTGGCGCGCCTTCCTCCGCGGCGCCCGCGACGGCGAGTTCGACCTCACGTAGCCGGCGCTCAGGCGGCGAGCAGCCGCGCGTGATGGCGGCGCGCCACTTCCGGGTGCGCCCGCAGCCAGCCCTTGATCTCGTTGCGGCCGTACTCGGCGAACAGCGGATTGGCCGCGTCCCGGGTGATGCCCGGGGCGCGGTCCGCGTGCGCGAAGGGCACGGGGCCGATCCGCGCGTCCAGCCGCGGGTTGTAGAAGAACGGCACGGAGTAGCGCTCCCGGGCACCGGGCGGGCTCACCACCCGGTGGTTGGTCGCCTTGAGATAGCCGTTCGTGGCCACCTCCAGCAGCTCGCCCAGATTGACCACGAACGCGCCCGGCAGCGGCGGCACGTCCACGAACGACCCGTCGGCGCCCTGCACTTGGAGCCCGCCGACCTCGTCCTGCAGCAGCAGCGTCAGGAAGCCGTAGTCCTTGTGCGCCCCCACGCCCTGGCCCGCGCCGTCGGGCGCGCTGCCCGGGTAGCGCACCAGCTTGAGGTGCAGATGCGGCCGGTCCGCGAAGGCCCCGTCGTAGAAACCGGGCGGGGCGCCGATCGCCGCCAGCAGCTCGCGCAGCACCTGTCCGGCCACCGCGCTGAGCCGCTCCACCCAGCGCAGGGCCACGGCCCGCAGCTCCGGCAGCGCGGCCGGCCACTGGTTGGGGCCCTCCAGCCACCAGTAGTCCGGCTCGCCGGGGCCGGGCACGCGCGCAGCGCGCTCGGCGCCGATGTCGAGCTGGTCCCGCCAGTCCCGGCTGCCGCCGGTCCGCTCGTCGCCGATGCGTGTGTAGCCCCTGAAATGCGGCGAGTTGAGATTGCTGACGGACAGCCGCTCCGCCTCCGGCAGAGCGAAGAACGCGCGCAGCACGCGCATCAGGCCGGCCGTCTCCCCGGCGGTGATGCCGTGCCCGGTCAGCTGGAAGAAGCCCACGTCGCGCGCGGCCGAGTGCAGCGCCTCGTGGAAGCGGCGGCGCTCGTCGGGGCCGGCGGAAGCGGCGGAGAGATCGACGACGGGAAGCTGGTGGTGCATAAGAGGTCCACGGTGTGTGAAAGGCCGGTTCCGTACGGTGGCGTGCCGCAGGTCCGTACGGCCGCTACTGGGGCGCACGGCAGCGCAACAGGGCCCGGCGGAACCGGAGATGAGCAGGAATACCGCGCGTGAGTGCGCGGGCAGAAGAGGAAAGAACCGGATCAGGGCCCGCAGGGGCGGGCGGTCCGGGGGAGAAGGTCAGCCGTGACGGCGACAGGACATGCTCGTGACGCGGAGGAGGTCCACGTGGCGGCGTTTGACGAGCATGGTCACCCGGTCATCGTATACGACCGGGCGTGGAACCGGCCCGGGAGCGGCAGCGCGCGGCCCGGGCCGGGGAGAGGAAAGCATGCGGACGGCGTTCGGCAGCCGTCCGGGAACAGGGAAATCCCCCTGCCCCGGGGCCCGTGCACCCGAGGCAGGGGGACGATCAGCCGACTCCGGCCGACGGAGGATTCCGTCAGTGCTCGAAATGCTCGGAGTGCTCGAAGTGGTCGTGGTGACCGTGGCCGAGGTCCTTGTTGCGGGAACCGTTCTCCGACACCACCGGGATGTCGTCGATGAGGTGCGAGAGCGGGTCGTCGCCGTCCGCGATCGTGGAGTTGTCCGTGCACTCCTGCTGCTGCTGCGAGGTGAGGATCGGGATGTCCTGCAGACCGACGTTGATCAGCGCCAGGACGGACTGGAGACCGACCTTGCCGATACCGACGCACAGCTTGTTCAGGCTGCCCTGGACCGCGGTCATCTGCGGGCTCTCGTGCCCACCCGTGATGGTGTCGCCGTAAGCGGTCTTCGCGCCATTGGCATTGGCGACATCGGTGTCGTTGCCGACCGCCAGCGCGGGGGCGGCGAGAGTGCCGACCGTGGATGCCGTCAACGCGGCTGTGGCGAGAACCTTCTTGAGCACGTCTGAGCCTTTCGATCGATGGGCGCCTCTCGTGAGGAGACGACCTGAGTAACTCGGGCCCATGAAAGAAGTTTCGGACATTCACTCATTTGCCAGGGCGCTCCGGACGGGGTCCGCGGGCGGCGGCGCACGGGCCCGCGCCGTACGGTCCGTACCCGGCCCCACCCGGTGCCCGCCCCCGGGCCATGGGGCCGCCCGGGCCACGTACGATGAGGGCATGTCGTTCCTCCGCCGCCGCAGCGCCACACCCACCGGGCCGGACTTCGATGTCCTCGCCATGGACCCGGGGGACTGGCCGGGAGACCTCGGGGCCGGTCTGCTGCCCGCGCCCGACGGCAGCTGCCAGGGCGTCTTCTTGCGCTACGACCTCTTCGGCGGGCGCGGCCCCGCGATGATCATCGGCAATCTGCCCGAGGGCTCCCAGGCCCGCGAGCTCGCCGAGGGCCAGGTCCCCTTCGAGGTGGCCCAGCTGCTCGCCGCTCTCGGCAACGAGGAACCCGTCACGGTCGTGGGCACCGAGGACATGCCGGTCATGCACGAGGACAACCTGCTCGTCGTGCGCCGCATCAAGTGCTCCGAAAGCCGCATCTCCTGCACCCAGTTCGACCGCAGCGACGGCGTGCTCGTCACCATCGCCAGCTGGGACCGGCCCATCACCGACGAGCTCTACCAGCTCCTCAAGCCGCTCCCGGCCGAGATGTTCCAGCAGGTCTGACCGCACGCACGACACCCGCCACGCACGGAACCGGCACGGCGAGGGCCCGGTACGCGGCGCCGTACCGGGCCCTCGCCGTCCGCACTCCGCGGCTACCGGCCCGGGGGCAGCACCTCCACGTCCGCCGCCCTGACGAACGCGACCCGGTGCCCGAACTGGATCTCGTAGTAGACGTCCTTGCCGCGCACCAGCCGGTGCCCCGCCGGATCGAAGGTCTTCGCCCACAGATACTCGCCCACCACGCGCTGCCCGAGCGCGTACCGCTGGCCCGCCGGGAGCCGGTACGGCAGCGGCGTCACCTCCTGCACCGGGACACCCGCCGGATACGCCGCCTTCTCCGGGTAGGCGCGGCCGTACACCGGCACCTGCCGCTGCCCCGGCCGGGGAGTGACGACCGAGCCGCGCGCGGGCACCGAGGCGGGGCGCTCCCACGGATCCGCGAACCACGCCTTCTGCCCCAGGTACCAGATCGCGGTCCAGCCGTTCTCCCGCCCCGCCACGGCGAACTGCTGGCCCGTGGAGGCCCTGGCCCCCGTGTCGTTGACGTCCGTCGTCGACTCGCCGCCGTCGGGGCGCAGCCCGATGTCCTTCACCAGCGGATACCGCTCGCCCGGACCCGTGCGCAGCCGCACCGCGCCCGAACCGTGCCCGTCGCAGGGCGCGCCCGGCTCCTTGCAGCCGGTGTACGGCGGCCGGTTCTCGTCGTAGTCCGGCAGCACCGTCACCAGGCCGCCGAAGGCACGGGAGGCCGACTGGAAGGGCCGGTCCAGCAGCTCGAAGTAGTGCGCCCAGTCCCAGTACGGGCCCGGGTCGGTGTGCATCCCCGGGATCGTCGACGGCAGGGTGCCGGGCACATTGTCGTGGCCCAGGATGTGCTGCCGGTCCAGCGGGACGTCCAGCTTCTGCGCGAGATACCGCACCAGCCGCGCCGACGTGCGGTACATCTCCTCCGTGTACCAGGCGTCGGGCTCCGCGAGGAAGCCCTCGTGCTCGATGCCCACCGAGGCGGAGTTCACATACCAGTTGCCCGCGTGCCAGGCGACGTCCTTGGTGGGCACGTGCTGGGCGATGTGCCCGTCGGCCGAGCGCACCGTGTAGTTCCACGACACATACCGGGGGTCCTGGATCAGCCGGACCGTCGTCTCCCACGAGCCCTCGGTGTCGTGCACGACGATGAAGCGGACCTTCTGCGAGCGCGGCCGGTCCGCGACGTCGTGGTTGCCGTAGTCCGTGCCCTCCAGCTTCCGGTACGGCGCCGGGATCGACTCGCACGCCACCGACGCGGGGCACTCGACCCCGGCGGCCGAGGGCGCGCGCAGCCCGAGCCGCCGCACCTGCTCCGGGCGCGCGGCCAGACGCGGGCTCGCGGGCAGGACGACGCGCTGGCCCGCGTCCGTGGTGCGCCGCTGCCCGGAGCGGATCACCTCGAAGACGTCCCGCGCGAAGGTCCGTGCCGTCGCCGCGTCCGACGCCCCGGGATAGCCGGCCACCGCGCCGTACCAGTCGGCGGGATCGGCGCTCGGCGGCAGGCCCAGCCGCCGCTGCGCGTCCGCCAGCAGCGCGGCCCCGCCCCGGACATTCGCCGCGGGGTCCTGGCGCAGGGCCCGCGCCGGGATCCCGGTCAGCCGCGCGGCCCGCTCCAGGGTGCGCAGCCGCTCCGGGACGGGGGAGGGCAGCGCCGGGCGCGCGGAGCGCCAGGGCGTGCCCCCTGCGCCGGCCAGGCCCGGGGAGAGCGGGGCCACGGGGGAGAACAGCGGACGCGCGCCGTCGCCGCGGGGATCCTCGCGGCCGTCGCCGTGGTGCGGGGCGGCGGCCAGGGCGGCGGCCGCGTCCGTCAGATGCAT
This sequence comes from Streptomyces gamaensis, assembly GCF_042656465.1. NCBI lineage: Bacteria > Bacillati > Actinomycetota > Actinomycetes > Kitasatosporales > Streptomycetaceae > Streptomyces > Streptomyces gamaensis. The sequence goes on along the minus strand of NZ_JBHSPB010000014.1, from coordinate 145,820 downwards.
CGGGCCGTACCCGCCGACGACGCTCGGGGCGCCGCCGTGGGCGTCCCAGCGCGACTGCAGATACGCCACCCCCAGCAGCACACTCCGCGGCACGCGGTACTCCTCGGCGGCGCGGGCGAACGCCTGCTGCAGGGACTCGGGCCGCTGCTGCCCGGCGCCTGCCGCGCCCGCCGGCGGCAGGGGGACCAACAGGGCGGCCGACACCACCGCGCCGACCGCCCCGAGTCTGCGGCCGCGCGCGCGGCCGGGCCGTACGGCATCGGGCGGTGGGGGAGCGGATCCTCGCAAGGCAGCCTCCTCGGGGCCGTGCCGCGCGCCGCACGGTGTCTGTCGGGCGCGCGTGCGGGACCAAGACGTATCAGAGGTAGCCCCCGGCCGAGGATCCGTCAATCACGCGGAAACGGCGGGCGATCGACGCGGCCGGCGCCCGTGCCGGGGCTTTTCCCGTCACGGACGTCCACCTCGCGCCACGGCCGGTCGACCGTACCGGTGAACGGAGACACGCCGCGCCGGGAGGGCGCGGCGTGTCGGGGGCGGAGCCTGGGAGCCGGTCAGCGGGTGCCGACCGCAGCGCGGACCGCGCGCCTGGCGAGCGCGCAGTCGTCGTGCAGCCGGCGCAGCAGCAGTCGTTGCTCCTCGCCGGAATCGGCTCCGCCGGGCGCCGCCGGCGCGGGCTCGTGCAGGGCGCGCTGCACGGCCGTCTCGTACGTGCGGATCTCCCGGGTCAGGACGAGCATCAGGTTCACCAGGAACGCGTCCCGGTGGATCGGACCCGCCGCCTGCGCGTGCTGGCTGATCTGACGGCGTGCCACCGGGGCGTCGCCGAGCATGGTCCACAGCGTCGCCAGGTCGTACCCCGGCAGATACCAGCCCGCCTGGTCCCAGTCGACCAGCACCGGGCCGGCCGGGGACAGCAACAGGTTCGACAACTGGGCGTCGCCGTGGCAGAACTGCCCCTGGACATGGGCCAGTCCGCGCAGCAGCTTCTGCAGGTCCCCCAGGTCGCGGTCGGTCAGCAGCCCCAACTCGTGGAAGCGGGCGATGCGCTGGCCGTAGTCGAGCGGCATGTCGAACAGGCCGGCCGGGGGGCGCCACAGGTTGACCCGGCAGATCGCCCCCAGTGCCGCCCGGACGTCCGCGCGCGGCGGGGTCTCCGTGGGATGCCGCTGAGCGGCCGCCGGGCGGCCCGGCATCCGCTCGATCACCAGGGCGCAGTTCTCGGGGTCCGCAGCGATCAGCCGGGGCACCCGCACCGGTGGGCGGTGCCGGACGAACGCCCGGTATGTGGCTATTTCCTGGTGGAACCGCTCGGCCCAGGACGGCGAGTGGTCCAGTAAGCACTTGGCCACCGCCGTGGTCCGCCCGGTGGAGCCCACCAGCAGGACGGAACGCCCGCTGCCGCGCAGCAGCTGCACCGGGTTGAACTCCGGGCAGATGCGGTGCACTGCCGCGATCACCGCGCGCAGCTGCGCGCCCTGCGGGCCGGACAGGTCGATTCTCCCGCTGACCTGCCCGCCGCCCGGCCCCGGGGACCGCCGGGCCCGCCCGCCCCCGAAGGCAGCCCCCACGGCGTGGGAGGGGTCGAGATACGGCCCGCCGCCGGCGTGCTGCGGACGGAGCGGCCGGGGGGGCGCGGACACGGAGGACGAGGCTGCATACATGTGCGGAACAGATCCCTTCGTGTGCCGGCGAGTTGCGGCGCTCCCCGGTCCCCGGGCCCTGGGCACCCTGGGGAATGCGGTCCGGCTCCGGGTGGCCGGGGTGGCGCGTTCCTACCCGACACCCGGCCGTGGGTGGCACACCATCTGGCGCACCCTGGCGAACCCTGGCGAATACTCGCCCGGCCCATGACGCTGCCGTTACCGTCAAGTCAGCCGAGAACCTGGGGGCTTGACGTGACGAGGGAACCCAACACCCGCCTGGCGGACCTGTTCGCACTGGCCGGATGGTCCAAGGGCGAGCTCGCGAGGCTGGTCAACCGGCAGGCGGCCGTCATGGGCCACCCGCAGCTGGCGACCGACACCTCGCGGGTGCGGCGTTGGATCGACATGGGGGAGTCGCCCCGGGATCCCGTGCCCAAGGTGCTGGCAGCCCTCTTCACCGAGCGACTCGGCCGTGTCGTGACCATCGAGGACCTCGGGTTCGGCCGACGGGGGCGCGCGGGCAGGGGCCAGTCCACGGACGTCCTGCCCTGGCCACCCGAGCGGACCGCCGCGGTCCTCACCGAATTCACGGGAATGGACCTCATGCTCAACCGACGCGGCTTGGTGGGCGCGGGCGCCGCGCTCACCGCAGGCTCAGCACTCAGCAGCGCGATGCACGACTGGCTGCACAACGACGCGGCTCTCGCGAAGGACGCCCCGCGCTTCCACGACCCCCTGGGTCAGCGGACCGCGCACGCCGACGCGGCCTACGACCGCTACGACGCGGCACCCGTCGGCTCCACCGAGATCGACGCCCTGGAGCACTCGGTCGACGTCTTCCGCCGCTGGGACGCCGCCCGGGGCGGCGGACTGCAGCGCAAGGCGGTCGTCGGCCAGCTCAACGAGGTGGGCGGCATGCTCTCCTACCGCCACCCCGAGCACCTCCAGCGCCGGCTGTGGGGGGTCGCCGCGAACCTCGCGGTGCTCGCCGGGTGGATGTCCCACGACGTGGGCCTCGAACCCACCGCGCAGAAGTACTTCGTCATCGCCGCCCACGCCGCCCGCGAGGGCGGTGACCGGCCCCGCGCGGGCGAGGCGCTGTCCCGGGCCGCCCGGCAGATGGTCCACCTCGGCCGCCCGGACGACGCGCTCGACCTGATGAAGCTCGCCCAGTCCGGCTCCGGCAGCGAGACCCTGCCGCGCACCCGCGCCATGCTCTGCACCATCGAGGCGTGGGCGCAGGCGTCGATGGGCCGGGGACAGGCCATGCGGCGGACCCTGGGGGAGGCCGAGGAGCTGTTCGTCTCGGACAAGGGCGATGTGCCGCCGCCGAGTTGGATGCAGATGTTCGACGAGGCGGACCTGCACGGCATGCAGGCGCTCGCCTACCGCACGCTCGCCGAGCACGACCCCTCGGCCGCGCCCATCGCCCAGCAGCACGCCAAGGAGGCCCTCGTCCTGCGGACCTCGGGCCACCAGCGTTCGGTGATCTTCGACTACATCTCGATGGCCTCCGCCTGCTTCCTGGGCAACGACCCGGAGCAGGCGGACACTTACGCGCGGCTGGCCCTGGTGACGATCGGGGAGACCTCCTCGCACCGCACCTGGGACCGGCTGCGCGAGATGTACCGCCTCACCGGGAAGTACGCGGGCTCGCCCGTCGTCGACGAACTGCGCCAGGAGCTCAAGCTGGTGCTGCCCCAGGGCCCCAGGCCGGGCAGGCCGGCGGGGGAGGAGCGGGGGACGGCCGTGTGAGGCGCGTCAGGAACGCACGCGGGCGATCAGCACGCACGCGTCGTCCTCGCGCTCCGTCCCGCCGAACTCCTCCAGTACGGCCCGCAGGCACTCCTGCGCGTCCCGCGCCGCCGTGAACCGGGGCGCGAGATCCAGCAGCAGGTCCGTGACCGACGAGGTGACGGGCGAGGCGCCGTGCGGGGCGAGACCCTCGGTGTGCAGCAGCAGCACGTCGCCGGGCTCCAGGGGCTCCTCGGCCTGCGCGTACGCGGCGTCGGGGACCGCGCCCAGCAGCACACCCTCCGGGGGGCGCAGCGAACGCCCCCGGCCGCCGCGGAACAGCAGCGGGGCGGGGTGGCCCGCCTGGGACCAGCTCAGGGTGCGGGCCGCCGGGTCGTAGCGGCCGTAGAGGGCGCTGCCCAGCGCGGGCTGCGCGGAGGCGTCCAGGAGGTGGTTGAGCCAGCCCATCAGGGGGCCCGGCTCGGCACCGGTGACGGCCATGCCGCGCAACGCGCCGAGCAGCATGGCCATGGTGGAGGTGGCGGCCGCCCCGTGCCCGGTCAGACCTCCGACACTGAGCACGGTCCGCCCGTCCGGCAACTGCATCGCGTCGAACCAGTCACCGCCGACGAGCGCGCTGGAGGAGGACGGCAGATAGCGCGCGGCGAGGTCGAGGGTGCCCGGCGAGCCGTCGGCCTCCGGGGCGCGCGCGCCCGGCGGGAAACGCAGGGCGCCGCGCCACGGCGGCAGCACGGCCTCCTGCACCTCGACCGCGAGCCGGTGCTCGGTGCGCGCGAGGTGCCTCCGGCGCTGCAGCGAGTCACGGCTCTCGCGCACCGCCTGGCGGCACCGGCGCAGCTCGCTGACATCCCGCAGGACGGCCCACAGGGAGGCCGTGGTGCCGTCGGCGTCGAGGACCGGCTCGCCCATCATGTGCACGGTGCGCACACCGCCGTCGGCGCGGACGATACGGAACTCCCCGTCGATCGCCTTGCCCTCCACCAGGGCGTCGGTGACCATCGCGGTCAGCAGCCCCCGGTCCTCCTCCAGGAGCCAGGAGGGCAGCTCGTCGAGGGTGACGGCGCCCTCCTCGGGGGCGCGGCCGAAGAGCGTGAAGAGCTCCTCGGACCAGGTGACCCCGTCGGTGAGGAGGTTCCACTCGGCGCTGCCGGCCCGCCCGGCCCGCGCCGCCGGCTCCTCCCGGTCCCGGCGGAGCGCGGCCTGCTCGGCGGCCCCCGGGGCGGCCTCCGCCGGAAGACCCTCGGTCTCCGGCAGCCCCTCGCGCAGCTGGCCCAGTTGCGCGCCCACGGTCTCCAGGTGGTGCGCGGCCAGCTCGCACAGGGCGCGCTGCCAGCGCAACTGCGGATCCTCCGGCCCCTCCGGGGCCGTGGCGCTGCCCCGGCGCACGGCGTCGAGGCCGCCGCGCAGCCGACGCGCCTGCGAGATCAGCGCGTCGACCGCGCCGCGCTCGGACGGCCGGTCGGCGGAACGGTCCGCGTGGCAGGGGGACGGCATGGTGATCGCTCTCCGTTACGGCGCGGCTCGGCGGAATCCCGGGAACCGGGGGTGAAGCCGGTAACGACTGTGGCACAGGGAGCGAGGGCTCGTAAGTGGTTTGGCAACACCCGATCCGGTGGTGTCGACGGCATATGCGAGGGGCAGGACGGCATACAACGGACGCCGGAGGCGGACAACCCGCGGCCGAAGACGGGCAAAACGGACGCGGCTCGGCGGAATCCGCAGCTCCGGGTAGGCTGCGGGCGCTCGGGAGACCCCGAGTCCCCCCTGCTCATCAGGCATAGCGCCGCCCGGCGGCGGCAAGAATGCCGTCCGTGAGGAAATCCCGTTGCCAGCCGACTCCCCGCCACGGATGCTGACCCCATGTTCGATCCAGACATAGCGCCCAGCGGCACCCTGCTCGGCCTCCTCCAGCGAGGCCGCGGCGACGGGACGCTGCATGCCCTCGCGGCGCCGCGCGCGGAGGCGCTCGCCGCGCTGCACACCTGCGTGCTGCGCGACCCGCGCCGCGACTGGCAGGTCGAGAACCGCTCCCTGTACTACGCGCGCCTGTATCTGGAGCTGCACGGCGGACTCGACGAGATCGAACAGCATCTGTTCCACCCCGACGACCTGCTCGACACCTCCGAGGAGCGCACGGGGCTCGCCCTCGCCGTGCTCGGTCACCTCGCCTCGTACGGGCGCGCCGACGCCCTCGCGCTGCTGCGCCGCTACGCGGCCGGAGGCGGGAACTGGGCCTGGGCCCTCGACGAGCTCGCCCTGCGCGACGACGACGCGGCGCTCGCCGCCCTCGGCCCGCGTGTACTGGCCCGCTTCCCCCGCACCCCCGAGGGCGACGCCGCCCTCGCCGCGGCCGTGCGCGACGCCTTCGAGCCCCGCCCCTGGCGGCTGTGGGCCGACGAACAGCTCTCCCCGGCCACCGCGGCCCGGGTGCGCGCCGCGCGGGAACAGGGCTCCTTCGACCGCTGGCAGCGCCAGCTGCGCCCGACCGGGCCCCGCCCGGGCTGGAGCGTGCGCGAGGTCCTCGACTGGGCCCAGGAGGGCCTGGCCCTGCACCCCACCCAGCTGCGCCACGTCCCCGCCACCCGCTGTCTGACCGCCGTCGCGGGACCCGAGGACCGGCTGGAGATCATCGAGGCGGCCGCCTTCGGGCCGGAGGCGGCCCGCGCCACCGCGCTGCGCTATCTCGCCGAGCACCACGACCCGCAGGCCCTCGACCTCGTCGAGGCCGCCGCCGCCGACCCGGGCGGCCTCGTCGCCGAGGCCGCCGTCACCGCCTTCGAGCGCATGCGCTGCACGGAGGCCCTGGAGCGGGCCCGGATCTGGGTGCACCGCGGCGACGCCCTCGGCGCGGCCGCCGCCGGGATGCTCGCCTGCCGGGGCGGCGCCTACGACGCCGCGCTGGTGCTCGCCGCGCTGCGCCGCACCGTGCGGGCCGAGGGACCGGACGCGCCGGTGCTCCTGGAGCTCGTGCAGGGCGCCGGACGGCTGCGGATCACCTGCGCCGCGCCCGTACTGCGCCACGTCTACCGCGAGACCGCCTCCTCCCAGCTGCGCGGCCGCACCGCGCAGGCCCTCGCCGCCACCGACCCCTCCTTCGCGGCGGGTTTCGCCGTCGAGTGCCTGTGGGACTGCGAGGAGAGCACCCGCGAACTCGCCGCCCGCCACGCGACGACGGCCGACGCCCGCGTCGTCGCGCGACTGCGGCGCCTCGCCGCCGATCCGGCGGAGGAGGCCGAGGTGCAGACCGCGGTGCGCAGCCGCTTCGGGACGGACGTGCCGCTGGTATGACGGCCGCGCGCGTACGACGGCGTCGGCCCGCCGTCCCCGTCCTGCTGACCCTTGCCCTGGCCCTGGCCGCCTCGGTGGTCGCGCACCCCGTCGCGCGGGCCCTCGACCGGCCCCGGGGCGCGGCGGCCGACGCCCCGGCCTCCCGGGTCACCATCACCGAGGGCCGCGTCGACGAGACGGGGCCCGGCGGCACGATCGTCTACCCCGGTGTGACCAGCTGTCTGACGGTCACGGTGCGGCTGGGGGACGGCGGCAAGGCGGGCGCACACGCCAGTCTGTTCCAGGTGCCCGGCGCGTACCGCTCCGATGGGATCCTCGCCGCGCTGCGGGACCGCGTGGGAGCGCGGCCGGTGCGCCGGGTGGAGGTGCGCGGCGCGGTCGGCGCCTGGTACCCCGGCTACTTCACCAGGGCCATCGAGGCCTACGGGGACGGGGAGAGCGTCCCGTACCCGACCCGTCCGGACCCCGAGGGGATCGCGCGGGCGGTCGCCGAGGGGCTGGGCGTGCGCACCGCCGCGGTGAGTGTCGAGGACGTGCCCGACGGGGACCAGATCGTCCGCTGACGGAAGCCGGCGGAAGCCGCCCGGCCGGGGGAAAACCCGGTTCACCTCGGCCGCCGGCCGTGCGAAGCTGTGGCGACCACCGGTACGACCAGGAGGTTTCGATGACGGACGGCACAGAGCCGGAGCACGCCCCGCAGGCCGGGAGCGCCGGGGACGACGTGAAACGGAAGTTCCGCGAGGCCCTGGAGCGCAAGCGCGGCCGCTCGGCCGACCCCGGCACGACCGGTCGGGACCGCGACGGATCCAGGATCCACGGCACACACGGCAAGGCGGGCGGGCACCGCTCGTTCCGCCGCAAGAGCGGCTGACCCCGTTCGAGAGGACAACGGCCGCCGCCGCACCGGGTCCTGACGGTGCGACGGCGCCCTTCGCGCATTCTGCGGGGGCCAACGGCCCGCTCGCGCAGGGGAGTCAGGAGCGCCGGCGCATGAAGATCCGGCGCACCAGCCAGATCAGGAAGACGATGACGGCCACCACGAACAGCAGGATGAGCACGAGGACCACGATCAGCGCGACGCCGAGCTTGTGGAAGAAGCCCTTCTTCTTCTTGGGCTTGTCGGCCGCCGCGTGCCGGACGTGCTGCTGCGCTGTGGCCACGGCCGGTGCCTCGTGCTGTCCGGCGGCCTGCGGGCGGGCGGTGTCGTCCACGGCGAGCAGCGCCGTGACGGCGGCCGGCCGCCCCTCGGCGGTCGCCGGGCCGGCGGGCGCCAGCAGGGCGGCGGCCAGGGCCAGGGCCGCGACGACGGCCGCCCTGCGCGCCCGGCGCCCGAGCCGTCCGGCGAGCGGGACGGCTCCCGCCCGGCGGCCGCTCCGCTCGTCGTGCTTCAGGTCAGCTGTCATGCCACGCCCCCATGTCGTTCTGGGTGTCTGTTGGTCGTACGGGCGCGCCGACGCGTCACCACGAGGCGTGGTGACGGGGTGTCGGCGCGGCACCCATTATCCGCCCCGGCGTGGGCCGCTGAGCAGGGCGCATGGAGGTCGTACGGCCGTACCCGGCGTGGACGGCAGCCGGGGCGGCGGGCGTCAGCGGGTGCGCTGTCCTGCCGTGTCACGGGGGCGCAGCGGGTGCACCGTGGCCAACGGGCCCGTGACGTCGCGCTGTTGGGACGCCGAGTGCGGGGTGCGGTCGGTGTCCGGGACCCTCGGCGACTGCCGTACGCACCAGCCCACCGCGTAGGCCGCCAACGCCGCGACGGGTACGCCGAGTACGGCGACCTGGGTCCACTTCTGGGCGTAGTGCATCGCGGTCTCGGGTGTCGTGGTGAAGGTGACCATCGGTCCCCAGGTGTAGTAGCCCCACACCATGATCAGCTGGGAGGCGACCGCGCGGAGCACGGCGTGCAGCGCGGAGGGGGCGGTCGCGCCGACCAGGAACACGATCAGCGTGTAGGGCAGATAGCCGGAGGCGAGGCGGCTCGCGGCCGTGACGGTCAGGCCGTCCCCGTCGCCCGCGACCGCGATGTACAGCGAGCCGGCTCCGGCGGCCAGAGCGACCAGGACGGTCGTCGCCGTTCTGGTCAGAGCCCTCTTCATGGCGGTTCTCCTCACCTGTCTCCTCGAAGAACTCGTCCTCCGCGGCCGTGGTGCGCGGGGAACGACGGCTCCCAGCCTGCTGCACGCGTGTGTGGGAACGATGCCCGCGATATGACGGAACCGTCACAGGCCGGGGGACGGGTGCGGACCGGTCCGGACAAGGCCGTGGGGCGGCCGGTGAATTCACCGGCCGCCCCACGGCGCCTGATTCTCTGGTGCGTCGCCCTGCCCGGCGCCCTACTTGCCGGCGGCGGCGAGTTCCTTGTCCAGCCAGCGCAGCACGACCGGGTATTCCTCGCGCCACGTCTGGAAGTTGTGGCCGCCCTCCTCGCGGATGAGCTTGGTCACGCGCGTCGGCGCCTTGGCCTTCTCCGCGAATTTCAGGGTGGGGCCGTAGTTCTCCTCGCCCTGCTTGCTCGACGACAGCAGCAGCGAGACCGGCGGCGGGGGCATGTTCTCCAGGCGCCAGATCAGGTCGGCCTCGTTCTTGTACTTCTTGCTGCCGTCGTACAGGTCGCCGGTGGCCCGGTCCTGGCGGGCGAAGTAGTCGGCGGACAGGCCGGCGCCCGCGCCGTAGCGGGCCGGATTGGTCATGGGGAGTTTCAGCGCGCAGTAACCGCCGGTGGAATTGCCGACCGCGCCCCAGCTGCCCGGGGTGTCGGACGCGCGGTACGCCTCGGAGACGGCCAGCGGCAGATCCTGGTTGAAGAAGGTCAGCGCCTGCGGGCCGCCGGGGACGTCCGTGCAGTTGGTGTCACGGTCGGCGACCACCGAGGGGCGTACCAGGATGTAGATCGTCGGCCGGATCTCCTTCTTCATGATGGCGTCGGAGGCGGCCTGCGGCACCTTCAGCTGGGTGATGAGGTTCTTGGAGACGCCCGGCTGCCCGGTGATCGTCACGACCACCGGGAACCTGTCCTTCTCGTGCTCCTTCTGGAAGTACTGCGGCGGCAGATAGGCGTAGCCGTCCATCCTCAACCCGCTGACGGCGCCCCGGATTTCGATCCGGTCGACCTGTCCGGCCTTTTCCTTCGGACCCTTCAGGCCGATGGACTCCTGCCCCTGCACCTTCAGCAGCGGCTCGCGCTTGCCGCCCTCCTGGCCCTGCTGGAGCTCCTGCTTGCTGGAGTTCTTGCCGAGCAGCTCGTTCCAGTTGTTGTAGAACCCGAACTCCTTGTTCGCCACGACCAGCAGGACGGAGAGAATGCTGAGCTGGGTCACTGCCAGCAGGCCCAGCCGGGAGGCCCACGCGAGCAGTCCCTTCTTCCCGGCGCGTGGCCACAGCCACAGCACCAGGGTGCTCACCGCTGTCGCGATGAGCACGAGGACTATCAGAAACGTCTGGGACGTCAGGCCCACGGCGGTCACTCCTCTTGCAGCGTCTTTCTCCGGGAGTGAGACGGAGAAGTCCTGGGTAAAGGTTCACTCATTTCGTGGAAAATTTCGACTTATAGTGTCGAGGAATGCTGTGTTCGGTGTCGGTGCCGTGGTAGAAGGTCTGCTCCGCGCCCGGCCCGTCCCGCGCGCCCGCGATCTCCCTGGCCCGCGCCCCGGCGCGGAGGGCAACTCTGCTAAGAGGGAAGGGAGTTGCCTCCGGTTGCTTCCGACGTCCTCCCGTCGATCTTGTGCCCGCCGTCCGCCAGGGGCGGCGGATGGTTGCTCTGTGTGTATATAGCGTGACAAGGCGGGAAAGTCGGACAGCCGTCATCAGGACGATCTCAGCGCGCTCCGCGACTGCCGATACCCCTGGGGCGTGCTGCGCCGGAGGCGGCCTCCGTCACCCTGTGCGCCCGGGTAGCCACAGGTCATCGTCGGGATGGCAGGCGCCGGAGGCAGACGCCCCCGTCCCCGGCGGCCGTGCGGCGGTGCGGCGAATTCCGGCCAGCGCGCCACGAACTCCCCTGCGGCGACTGGGCGGTGAGCCGGGCGAGACCTTCACGCATGCCGCACTATATGGCTGGGCGGTCGAGAGGTTGTGAGCCTTTCGCGATCGTGCACCCACGTGCCCGACGCCCGACGACGCCGCCGCGCGGCCTCGGCTCCGGCCGCGCGGCCGGAGCGCGGACGCCGGTCCGCGCCCAGGGAGGGAAGCGGCGGCCGGGTGGGGAGGCCCGGCCGGCCCGGAGCCCTGTTGTTCGTGGTTCTTGGGGACCTGGAAACCGTTCGTGCGGGCGAGGCGTCCATCCGGTGCTGCCCGCACCCGTGCACCGGACGGCGGCGCGCGCCCCGCGCCCGGCCGTCCTGGGGGGAGTTGTCATGGGTCGTACGACCCGTCTTGCCGCGACATGGACCGCGGCCGCCCTGCTCGCCGTGGCCACACCGACGATCGCGGCCCAGGCCGCCGACGCGGCACCGAGGATCGATCTGCGGGTGCTGCTCGTCGACGACGGCGGCCCCGCCACCGAGGCACTGCGCGCCGAGCTCGACGAGGCCGGCACCCCGTACACCAGGGTCGACCTCACCGACCCCGCGCGCCCGCGCATCGACGACGCGTTCCTGTCCGACGCCACCGACCCCGCGACCGGCAGACCCCGCGCCAGGTTCCAGGGCGTCGTGCTGCCGAACGACAACCCCTTCGGCCCGGACTCGCCGGAGATGGCCGCCCTCGCCGGCTACGAGAAACGATTCGGCATACGCCAGGTCGACGCGTACACCTACGCCCGGCCCGCCGTCGGCCTCAACACCCCCGAATACAGCGGAACTTTGGACGGCAGGACCGCCCAGGTGACCACGGACGGCACCGGCCCGTTCGGCTATCTCCGCAAGAACGTCCCCTTCGAGGACAACGACCCCCAGGTGAGCGAGAGCTACGGCTACCTCGCCACCCCGCTGGCACAGCAGCAGCCCGGCGCGAGCTACACCAGCTACCTCGACGCCCCCGTCCCCGGCAGCGACCGGCGCGGCTCGCTCATCGGCCAGTACACCCACGACGGCCGCAGCGAACTCGTCGTCACCTTCGTCGCCAACCAGTACCAGTCCCAGTTCCGGCTGGTCTCCCGCGGCATCGTCGAATGGCTCACCCAGGGCGTGCACCTGGGCGCCTCCCGCAACTACTTCGCGGTCCACGTCGACGACCTCTTCGCCTCCGACGACCGCTGGGACACCAAGCTCAAGTGCACCCCCGGCGACGTCGACTGCCCCGGCAACCCCGACCCCCAGCACCCCCCGATCCGGATGACCCCCGCCGACGCCGTCCACGCCCGGCAGTGGTCCAAGGACCACAACCTGCCCATCGACTTCGCCTACAACGGCGTCGGCAGCGAGGAGTACCGCGCGGCCCACGGCGGCGCCCCCGACCCGCTGCTGCAGCAGCTCACCGCCGACCAGAAGTCCTTCCGCTGGATCAACCACACCTACACGCACGCCTTCCTCGGCTGCCGGCAGAACACCACCACCGTCCCGTGGAAGTGCGCCACCGACGCCCAGGGCACCGTGCGCTGGGTCGACGCGGACACCATCAGCGGCGAGATCGGCAAGAACCTCGACTGGGCCGCCCGCCAAGGACTCGTCCTCGACCGCGACGAACTCGTCACCGGAGAGCACTCCGGACTGCGCACCACCCCCCAGCAGCCCGACGACAATCCCAACCTCGCACCCGTCCTCGCGAAGTCCGGCGTCGCCTGGATCGGCAGCGACACCTCCCGCGAACGCGCCCAGCGCCCCGTCGGCCCCGCGCTGACCGTGCCCCGCTACCCCATGAACGTCTACTACAACGCGGGCAGCGCCACCGAGGAGACCGACGAGTACAACTGGCTCTACACCAAGAAGGCCGACGGCGGCAGCGGCATCTGCGAGCACTCCACGACCACCACCTGCCTCAAGGCCCCCCTCGACATGAAGACCGGCTTCGCGTCCTACATCGTCCCGCTGGAGAGCCGTATCGCCCTCGGCCACGTCCTCGCCAACGACCCCCGGCCGCACTTCATGCACCAGTCGAACCTCGCCGAGGAGCGCATCGGCCTGACCGTCCTGGAGAAGGTGCTCTCCGACTACCAGGGCCTCTTCGCCGACAACACCCCGCTGGTCAACCTCCGCATGCGCGACATCGGCGCCGAACTGTCCAGGCGGGCCGCCTGGAACACCGCCCTGGCCGCCGGCAAGGTCACCGCCTACCGCGTCGGCACCACCGTCACCATCGACGCGCCCGCCGGCGTCCAGGCCACCGCCACCGTGCCCGCCGGCACCCAGCAGCAGGGCGCCACCGCCTTCGGCACCGCCTACGCCGGAGCACGCTCCGGCTGGGCCGCGCCCGCCCCCGGCCAGGACCGCATCACCCTCACCCTGCCCGCCACCGCGGCCGCGCCCGCCGCGCACCCGGCCACCGGTCCGGCCGCGCACCCCCAGCCGCCGGCGCCCGCCCTGCCCGTGCCGCAGGCCGTGCGCCACGCCCTGCCGCTGGGGCCCGGGGACACCACCCGCCGCTGACCCGCCACCCGCCCGGTGCCGGGCCGTCCCACAGCCGCGCCTCGTCTGGGAGAGAACCGACTTTCATGCACGGACCGTCCGCCCGAACGGCAACCGACACCCCTTCGGTGACCCTGCTCACCGAAGGGACCTACCCGCACAGCCACGGGGGAGTGAGCGTGTGGTGCGACCAGCTGGTCCAGGGCATGCCCGACGTCGACTTCCGGATCATCGCGGTGACCGGCACCGGCCGGGAACCCCTCGCCTGGGAGCTCCCCGCCCACGTCCGGGACGTGGAGTGCCACCCGCTGTGGGGGCCGCCCCCGCCCGGCCGCGCCCCGCGCGGCCGGGCCCGGCGGGCCTTCCTCGGCACGTACGAGCAGTTCCTCCTCGCGCTCCTCGACCCCGCGCGCGAGCACACCTTCCCCACCGGCTTCTACCGGCTCGCCGAGTACGCGACCGCCGGTACCCTCTCCGCCGCGCTGCGCACCGAGGCCGCGGCCCGCACCCTCGTACGCGTGTGGAACAGCCCGCGCCTGGACACCGCCGCGGCCCGCCCCACCCTGCACGACGCGCTGACCGCCACCGACCTGCTGGAGCACGCGCTGCGCCCGCTCGCCGCACGGCCCCCCGCCACCGGCATCACCCACGCCGTCAGCGGCGGCCTCGCGGCCGTGCCCGGACTGCTCGCCCAGCAGCGCCACGGCACCCCCTTCCTCCTCACCGAGCACGGCATCTATCTGCGCGAGCGCTATCTGGGCTTCCGCGCCGAGCCCTACCGGTGGCCGGTCAAGGCGCTCATGCTCGCCCTGTTCCGGCTGCTGGCCGCCGAGACCTACCGCCGCGCCGCCCTCGTCACCCCCGGCAACCGCTACAACCGCCGCTGGGAGGAGCACGGGGGCACCCCGCCCGAACGCATCCGCACCGTCTACAACGGCGTCGACCCCACCGCCTTCCCGCCCGCCGGACCCGAGCCCGCCGCCCCGACCCTGAGCTGGGCCGGCCGCGTCGACCCGATCAAAGGGCTGGAGACCCTCATCCGCGCGTACGCGCTCGTCCGCGAGGAGATACCCGCCGCGCGGCTGCGCCTGTTCGGCGGCACACCGCGCGGCGGCGAGGGCTACCGCACCGCCTGCGAGAACCTCGCCGCCGAGCTCGGCGTCGGCGACGGCGTCGTCTTCGAGGGCCGCGTCGAGGACATCCGCGACGCCTACGCCGCCGGCAACGTCGTCATGCTCTCCAGCATCAGCGAGGGCTTCCCCTTCACCCTCATCGAAGCCATGTCCTGCGGCCGCGCCACCGTCTCCACCGACGTGGGCGGGGTCCGCGAGGCCGTCGGCGACGCCGGGCTGGTCGTCCCGCCCCGCGACCCGCACGCGATGGCACAGGCCGCGCTCACCCTGCTGCGCGACGACGGACTGCGCGCCCGCATGGGCGAGGCCGCCCGCCTGCGGGTGATCGAGCAGTTCACGCTCCGGCAGACCATCACCGCCTTCCGCGACATCTACCGCGACCTGTGTGCCGCGGCCGCGCCCCGGCCCGGCGCCGCGCACCGCTCCGACGCCTGCCCGGCCCCCGCGCTGGCCCTCGCCGCGGGCGGTGCGGGATGAGCGGATTACTGCGCCTGGTCCCCGACGAGCCCGAGCCCGTCCACGGCCTCGCCACCCCAGCCCGCCACAGCGGGCACCCCCGCCCGGCCGGCCCGGCCGACCCCCTGGACGCGCTCGCCGAGGAACTCGCCGAGGTCTGCGCCGCGGCCGTGCACCCCGACGAGATCGCCGCCGTCCTGGAGGCCGACGGGCTCACCGGCGAGCAGATCACCGAACGCTACGGCCGGGCCGACGCCTTCGACCTCGCCGCCGAGCTCTACGCCCGCGTCCCCCGCAGCCACCCCGAACCCCCGCCCCGGCCCGACCCCTGGAAGGTCCACCCCGCCCAATTCCCGCTGCGCTCCCTGGTGTTCACCCTGCCCGGCTTCGGCTACGCGCTCGGCGCGCCGATGATGACCGGCGCCCGCGACCACTACGGGCTGCCGCAGGGCACCGCCGCGCTGGTCGCCTCCGCCCTGCTCGCCTGGGCCTTCAACCAGGGACTCGCCCACCGCGCCTATCTGCGCCTGGCCGGCGGCGGGCGCCCCGCCGCCGCGCGGGTGCTCGCACGGGGCGCGCCGCTGGGCGCGCTGCTGGCCACCGCGGCCGCGCTCGCGCTGCCCGCCCCGGCGCCCGTACGGGCCTTCGCCGCCGGACAGGCCGGCTACCTCGCCGCCGCCACCTGCCTGCTGGTGCTGGGGCGGGAGAGGCTCCTGCTGCTCGTCCTGCTGCCCACCGCCGGGGGAGCGGCCCTGCTGCCCGTACTGCCGCTGCCGGTCACCGCGCGCGTCCTGCTGCTGCTCGCCACGCTGTGCGGCGCGGCCGGCGTCGCCGTCCGTGAACTCCTGGGCGCCCGCGGGGAGCCGGTGCCGGGCGGGGCGGGCGCGCTCTCGCCGCTCGCCTCGCTGCCCTACGGTCTCTTCGGCCTGGGCTGCGGGGTGCTCACGACCCTCGCCGCGCTCGGCGACGTCCTGCGCGCGAGCACCGGGGCGCGGGCGGCCGGGCCCGCCGTCGTCTCCCTGACCCTGAGCATGGGCGCCGCCGAGTGGCTCCTCTACCGCTGCCGGGGACGCTCCCTCGCGGCCCTCGCCCGCGCCACCACCCGCCCGGGGCTGCTGCTGCGGGTGGCCGGGGTGCTCGCCCGCTGCCTCGCCGGCTATCTGGCCGTCCTGCTCGCCCTCGACCTGACGGTCAGCCGGATCTGGCACGGAGGACCGCCCTTGACCGTGGCACGCCTGGCCGCGCTGCTCGCCCTGGGAGCCGTGCTGTGGACGGGGCTGCTGCTCCAGGCGTTCGGGCTCGGACGGCTCCCGGCCCTGCTGTGCCTGGCCGCCGCCGGGGCCGAGAGCGCCGCCCTCGCCCTGCGGATCTCCACGGCCACCGCCGTGCAGCTCCTGGTGTGCGCCACCACGGCCGCCGCCCTGCTCGCCGCCGCCACCGCCCTGCTGGGCCGGCTGACCACGCACCGCTGACCGCCGCCTGCCCGACCACCGACCGATTCCGACAACCCGTCAGAAAGCTCCGACCAAGGGGGACCCGCACATGACCGCATCCGCACTCGCCGCCGTCACCGGAGCGGAGGGATTCATCGGCTCGCACCTGGTGGAGGCGCTCGTCGCCGCCGGCCACAAGGTCCGCGCCATGGTGCAGTACAACTCCTTCTCCTCCTACGGCTGGCTCGACACCCTCGACCAGGACGTGCTCGCCGAGGTCGAGGTCGTCCTCGGCGACGTCCGCGACCCCGGCTCCGTCGGCGGCCTCGTCCAAGGCGCCGGAACCGTCTACCACTTGGCCGCCCTCATCGCGATCCCGTACTCCTACCGCGCCCCGCACAGCTACGTGGAGACCAACGTCACCGGCACCCTCAACGTGCTGGAGGCCGTCCGCGCCCAGGGCGTCCCGCGCCTGGTCCACACCTCCACCAGCGAGACCTACGGCACCGCGCGGACCGTGCCGATATCCGAGGACCACCCCATCAACACCCAGTCCCCGTACGCCGCGTCCAAGGCCGGCGGCGACCGGCTCGCCGACAGCTACCACGCGAGCTTCGGACTGCCCGTGGTCACCCTGCGCCCCTTCAACACCTTCGGCCCCCGCCAGTCCATGCGCGCCGTCATCCCCACCGTCATCGGCCAAGTGGCGGCCGGCTCCCGGGAGATCACCCTCGGCGACCTGCGGCCCACCCGTGACTTCAGCTACGTCAAGGACACCGTCGCCGCCTTCCTCGCCGTCGGCACCGCCCCCGCCGAGGCGGTCGTCGGCCGCACCTTCAACTCCGGTACGGGCGAGGAGATCTCCGTCGGCGAACTGGTCGGCCTGATCGGCAAGCTCATGGACGCCGAACTCGACGTCCGCTCCGACGCCGAGCGCGTCCGCCCGGCCGACTCCGAGGTCATGCGGCTGGTCTGCGACGCGGGCCGGCTGCGGGCCGCCACCGGCTGGGCACCCGCCCACACCCTGGAGGAAGGGCTGCGCCGCACCATCGACTTCTTCCGCGACCCGCTGAACCTCGCCCGCTACAAGGCCGGCATCTACAACGTCTGACGCGCCCGGACCGCGCCGCGCCCCCCGCGCGCCGGTATCCCGCGCCGCACCCCACGCAGAGAGGAACAGCACCTCATGCACGCAGTCATCCTCGCCGGAGGCAAGGGCGTCCGGCTCCGCCCGTACACCACCGCCCTGCCCAAGCCGCTCGTGCCCATCGGCGACCAGCACGCGATCCTGGAGATCGTGATGCGCCAGCTGTCCGGAGCGGGCTTCACCAGCTGCACCCTGGCCATCGGCCACCTCGGCCACATCATCCGCGCCTACGTCGGCGACGGCTCCCAGTGGGGCATGAAGGTCGACTACACCACCGAGGAGAGCCCGCTGGGCACCATGGGCCCGCTGCTGACGATGCGCGAGAGGCTGCCCGAGCACTTCCTCGCGATGAACGGCGACATCCTCACCGACCTCGATTTCGGCGACGTGCTCCGCACCCACATCGCCTCCGGGGCCCCGCTGACCATCGCCACCTACGCCCGCCGGGTCAGCATCGACTTCGGGGTGCTGACCACCGACTCCGGCCGCGTCGTCGGCTTCGCCGAGAAACCCAGCCTGGACTACCGCGTCTCCATGGGCGTCTACGGCGTCTCCCGCGCCGCCCTGGAGCGCTACACCCCCGGCCTGCCGCTCGGCTTCGACGAACTCGTCCTCGACATGCTGGGCGCCGACACCCCGCCGCACGCCTACGAGTTCGACGGCTACTGGCTCGACATCGGCCGCCCCGACGACTACGACCGGGCCAACCGGGAGTTCTCCCTGCACCGCGACATGCTCATCAAGGGAGCGTGACCGTAACCCCATGCGCATCCTCGTCCTGGGAGCCACCGGCTTCCTGGGCCGGCACATCGCCCGACGCCTGCGCACCCTCCCGGGCGCGCGGGTGCTCGTGGCCGGCCGGCCCCCCGGCGCGGACCTGCCCGCCGACCTCGTCACCGACGACGCGGAGCAGCTGGCCGCCCGGCTGCGCCGGGCCGCGCCCGACGCCGTCGTCAACTGCGCCGGCGCGGTCGGCGGCAGCCCGGTGACCCTCGCCGCCCTCAACGCCCGCGGCCCCGCCGTACTGTGCGAGGCGCTGCGCGCGGCCGCCCCCGCCGCCCGCCTGGTCCACCTCGGCTCGGCCGGCGAGTACGGGCCCGCCGACGGCCGGCGCCCCCGCAGCGAGACCGACCCCGCCGGCCCGCTCGGCCTCTACGGCGCCACCAAGCTCGCCGGCACCCTCGCCGTGCGGGAATCGGGCCTGGACGCCGTCGTCCTGCGGGTCTTCAACCCCGTCGGCCCCGGGGCCCCGGCCGGCTCGCTGCCCGGCCGGCTCGCCGCCGAACTGCTCCGGGCCGGGCCCGAGGGCCGGATCGAGGTCGGTGACCTGTCCGCCCACCGGGACTTCGTCGACGTCCGCGACGTGGCCGAGGCCGTCGCCCGCGCGGTGGCCGCCGCCCCGGACAGCCTGCCGGACCTGCTGAACATCGGCAGCGGTACGGCCCGCCCGGTCCGCGACGTCGCCGGCGCGCTCATCGCGGCGGCCGGGTTCCGGGGCGTCCTCGACGAGGGCGGCGCGGGCTCGCCGCGCTCCGCCGCCGTCCCCTGGACGCAGGCCGACATCACCCTCGCCGCCCGCAGCCTCGGCTGGTCCCCGCGCGTGCCGCTGGCCGACTCCCTGGCCGACCTGTGGGCCGAGACGGCGGCCCGGACGGGGGAGCGTGCCCGGTGAAACTGCTCGTCCCGCTCTACGTCCACCCCGGCGTCGACCCCGCGGCCTGGGAGGCCCTCGCCGCCGCCGCGCCCCGTCTGCACGGCGTGGTCCTCAACGCCGCCGACGGCCCCGGCCCGCGCCCCGACCCCGCGTTCACCGCCGCAGCCGAGCGGCTGCGCGGCGCGGGCGTGACCCTCTTCGGCTACGTCGACACCGGCTACGGCCGCCGCCCGCCGCGTGCCGTCGCCGCCGACGTCCGCCGCCACCGCAGGTGGTACGGCGTGGACGGCGTCTTCTACGACCAGGCCGCCGCGCACCCCGCGCTGCTGCCCCGCTACCGGCGGCTGCTGATCGTCGCCAGGGCACTGGGCGCGCGCACCGCCGTACTGAACCCGGGCACCCACCCCGACCCCGGTTACGCGGAACTCGCCGATCTGCTCGTGACGTTCGAGGGCAGCTGGGAGAGTTACACGCACGTCACGGTCCCGCCGTGGACGCGCGCCCACCCGCCGGAGCGCTTCTGCCACCTCGTCCACGGCGTGCCCCCCGAGCACGCCCGGGCGGTGGCCCGCACGGCCGGCGGGCGCGGGGCCGGGGTGCACTGCGCGGTGCCCGGCCGGGGGGCCAACCCCTGGCGGCACGTGCCCTGGACCTTGAGGGAGGCGTCATGACCGCGCAGGCCCGCACCCGGCGTCGGCTCGCCGCACTCACGGCGGCGGGACTGCTCGCCCTGGCCGGCTGCTCCTCCGGGGGCGGCTCCGCCAAGGGCGGCTCCGAGACCCGTACGGACCGTACGGCGCCCGGCACCCCGCCCTCCTCCTCCGCCGCCCCCACCCCGGGCCGCAGCCCGCAGGGCACCCCGGGCGGGAGCGGAGCGGACGGCCACTGGCGGCCCCGCCCCGGCACGGCCTGGCAGTGGCAGCTCGACGGCGCGGTCGACACCTCCGTCGACGCGCCCGTCTACGACATCGACGGCTTCGAGAACGACGCGCGCACCGTGGCGCGGCTGCACGACCGGGGCCGCAAGGTGATCTGCTACATCAACGCGGGCGCCTGGGAGGACTTCCGCGACGACCACGACGCGTTCCCCGAGTCGCTGCTCGGCGCGAAGAACAAGGGCTGGAAAGGCGAGAAGTGGCTCGACATCCGCCGCCTGGACGTGCTCGCGCCCCTCATGGGCAAACGCATGGACATGTGCCGGGAGAAGGGCTTCGACGCCGTGGAGCCCGACCTCACCGAGGGATTCCGCAACAACACCGGCTTCCCGCTGACGGCGGCGGACCAGCTCGCCTTCAACCGGATGCTCGCGCGGCAGGCCCACGAGCGGGGCCTGGCCGTCGGACTGAAGAACGACCTCGAACAAGTCCCGCAGCTCGTCGGGGACTTCGACTTCGCGGTCAACGAACAGTGCGCGCAGTTCAAGGAATGCGACCGGCTGCGGCCCTTTGCCGAGCACGGCAAACCGGTCTTCCACGTCGAGTACGAACTGCCGAAGGAGGACTTCTGCGCGGGCACGCGGCAGCTCGGCTTCAGCTCCATGCGCAAGAAACTCGGTCTCGACGCCTGGCGCGAACCCTGCTGAACACCCCCGGCCAGGGGCGGGCGGGGCGGCCGGGAGCCGGCCCGGCCGCCCCTTTCACGGCACGGCGTCCTCAAGGAGCGGCGTCCAGATACACCCACTGCCCGCTCTCGCGCACGAAACGGCTGTTCTCGTGCTGGGCATCGGCATACCGTCCCACCTCGTAATGGGCACGGAACTCCACCGTGCCCTCGTCGTGGAAGGCCGAACCGCCCGTCGTGGCGAGGATCTCCAGCCGCGTCCACTTCACCGTGGGATCGAAGTCGACGGCCGGCGGGCGCGTACTGGAATGCCACGAGCGCAGCAGATACGCCGCGTCCTGGAGGGCGAACGCGCTGAACCGCGAGCGCATGAGCTGCTCGGCCGTCGCGGCCGAGCGCTTCCCGGAGTGCAGACTGCCGCAGCAGTCCCCGTACGGACCGCCGTGCCCGCAGGGACAGGGGGCGCCGGCGTTGACGTTGAATCGAGACACCCCGCAATTGTGCCTGCCGGGCACACCCCTGGTCCGCGTCCGGGCCGCTCGCCTATGATCGAGCCCGCCACTCTTCAGTCGAAAAGCGGGAGAATTCACTCTTGGGCGCAGCGGCCGCCGGGATCCGGATCCAGTTGCTCGGGCCGGTCCGGTACGTCTCGCCCGCACACGGCGCGCTCTCCCCGGGCGCCCGCGGCCCGCAGGCCGTCCTCGCGGCCCTGGCCCTGCGCGCCGGCACCCTGGTGACGACGAGCCAGATAGTCGACGGGCTCTACGAGTCCGACCCGCCGCCCTCCGCCCGGCGCGTCGTCGTCAACTACGTGCACCGGCTGCGCTCCCGCATCACCCCCGACCGCTCCCACCGGGCGGCCGACGGCGGGGCCGCGCCCGAGGTCATCGAGTCGGCCGCCGGCGGCTACCTCCTGCGGCTGCCCCCGGACTCCGTCGACGCCCTGCGCTTCACCCGCCTGACCGAACAGGCCCGCACCGCCGCCGCCGACGGCACCCCCGAGAGCGCCGTCGCCCTCCTGGAGGAGGCGCTCGGCCTGTGGCAGGGCCCGCCGCTCGCCGGGCTCACCGGCCCCTACGCCCACGCCCAGCGCCAGGCCCTGACCGAGCAGCAGGCCGGCGCGCTGGAGCACTATCTGGAGCTGCTGCTGGAGTGCGGCCGGCACGCCGACGCCGTCCCCGGCATCCTGAGCGCCCTGGACCTGCACCCCTACCGCGAGCGGCTGCACCGCGCGCTGATGCTCGCCCTGTACCGCTCGGGCCGTACCGCCGACGCTCTTGCCGCCTACGACCGCGCCCGCCGCGTGCTCGACGAGGAACTCGGCGTCGACGCCGGCCCCGCCCTGAAGGCCGCCCACGCCGCGATCCTCGCCGGCGAGGCCGGGGCCGCCACCCCCTCGCCGGGCCGCCCCGCCGCCCGCGGGGCCGCGCCCCCGGCCACCGCCCCGGCACCCGCCGGCGTACCCGCCGCACCGGCCGTCCCCGCCCAACTCCCCGCCCCGCCCGCCGACTTCACCGGCCGCGCCGACCAGGCGGCCGCCCTCGCGCGCACGCTCACCGGCACCGCCGACAGCACCTCCGGCAGCGCCGTCGACAGCGGCGACGGCGGCTCGCCCGCCGTGGCCGTCATCACCGGCATGGGCGGCGTCGGCAAGACCTCCCTGGCCCTGCGCACCGCCCACGCGGTCCGCGGCCGCTTCCCCGACGGCCAGCTCTACGCCGAACTGCGCGGCGCCGACGGCGACCCCGTCGACCCCGGGGACGTCCTCGGCGGCTTCCTCGCCGCCCTCGGCGTGCCGCCCGCGCGCGTCCCCGCCCGTACCGCCGACCGCGCCGCCCTCTTCCGCTCCGCGCTCGCCGGCCGCGCCGTCCTGCTCGTCCTCGACAACGCCGTGAGCGTCGCCCAGGTCCAGCCCCTGCTGCCCGGCAGCGGCCGGTGCGCCGTGCTCGTCACCGCCCGCGCCCTCACGGCCATGCCCGCCACCGCGACCCTGCCGCTCGACGGGCTCGGCCCCGACGACGCCGTCGCGCTCATCGGCCGGATCGCCGGAGCGCACCGCATCGAGCAGGAGCCGCGGGCCGTCGCCGCGCTCGCCGAGGTCTGCGGCAGGCTGCCGCTCGCCCTGCGGGTCACCGCCGCCCGGCTCGCCGCCCGCCCCGCCTGGAGCGTCGAGGCGCTGCTCGCCCGGATGTCCGACGAGGCCCGGCTGCTCGGCGAGCTGCGCGCGGGCGACCTCGCCGTGGAGGCCGCCTTCGAGATGTCCTTCGCGCAGCTCGACCGCGCGCACGCCCGCGCCTTCATGCTGCTGTCGCTGCCGCACCGCACCGAATGGGACATCGAGGCCGCGGCCGCCGTGCTGGAGCTGCCCTGCCCCGACGCCGAGGACGTCCTGGAGGCACTCGTCGACGCGGCCCTGCTGGAGACCCGCGCGCCGGGCCGCTACCGCTACCACGACCTGGTCGGCGTCTACGCCCGCGCCAAGGCCCGCGCCGGACTGGGCGGACGACAGCGCCTGGACGCGGTCGTCCGCGCCGTCGACTTCCTGTGCGCCGGAGTCGTCCGCGCCGTCCTCGCCAGCCAGCCGCTGGGCAAACCGCTCACCAACGAGTGCCACCCGCGCCGCTCGGCCGGACCCGACGTGGGCGAGGGGCCCGCGGCCGTCGCCTGGGTGCGCGGCGCCCTGCCCGCGCTCACCGCCCTCGTCGAACAGGCGGCGGCCTGCGACGACGCCGACGCCGTCGCGCTCGCCGTCGACATCCTCGCCCTCATGCCCTGCTTCGAGGAGTCGGTGCCCCTGGCCTCCCTGGTGCGGGCCGCCGCCGACCTCGTCCCCGCCGCCCAGCGGCTGTGCGGCGACGACCACGTCGGCACCGCGCACTTCGCGGCCGGCGTCATCCACCGCAACCACGCCTCCTCCGACCGCTCCCGGGACCACCTGCTGACGGTCCTCGAACTCTTCGGCGAGACGCCCACCCTCGCCGACGGCTCCCGCCGCTTCCTCGCCGTGCTCTTCGCGCTGTCGATGCTCGCCGAGCTGTACCTGGAGCGCGGTGACTTCGCCGCCGCCCGCACCTGCGCCGAGCGCTCGGTCGCCCTCGCCGAGGCCACCGGCGACCGCAGACTGTGCGCCCGGCGCCGCACCGTCCTGCTCCAGGTGGAGGTACGCGACCCCGGGCGGGCCACGGACCTCGCCCGCATCGGCGCCGAGTGCCGGGAGCTGGCCGCCCGCTTCACCGGCGAGACCGACGGCGAGTGGCTGATGACGGTGCTCATGACCGAGGCCCACAGCTTCTTCCAGGACGGCCGGCACACCGACGCCGTCCGGCACTACACCCGGGTGCTGGAGCAGGCCCGGGCCTCCGGCCACGGCCGCATCGAGACCGAGAGCCACTACCGGCTCGCCGAGGCCCTGCTGGCCGCGGGCGGCACGGAAGCCGCCCTCGACCACGCGCGCCGTGCCCTGGAAGGCGCCCGCCTCGCCCAGGAACACCTGCTCACGGCCCGGGGCCACCAGGTGCTCGGGCAGGCGCTGCGCCACGCCGGGCAGGACACGCGGGCCACCGGACACCTGCGGCGGGCCCGCGCCCTCTACCGCGAACTGGGGCTGCGCGCCGACGCCGAGGCCACCTCCGCGCTCCTGAACGGCTCCTGACACCCCGTCCGGCCCACACCCCTGGGGTGGCGGCCCGGCACCGGCTCGGGAATCATCGGGAACCGTCGGAGCGCACCGCGACCGCAGGAGGAGAGTGCGTCCATGCCCGTATCCCGGCAGCCGGCCCCCGCCCGCCGTCCGGCGCACCGGCGGTCCCGCGCCGGGGCCCTGACCGCCGCCGTCGCCGCCCTCACGGCCCTGCTCGCCCCGGCCCCCGCGACGGCCGCCCCCACCACCGACGAGCGGGCGCCCGGCTACGACCAGGCGCGGTGCGGCAACAGATCCGGCCGCGTGCTGCTCTCACTGGACGACTGGTCCTACGACGACCCCGAACGGGCCGTGCGGGTGGGGGAGTACCTGCGCGGCAAGGGCATCCGCGCCGCCTTCTTCCTCATCGGCCAGTACGCGGCGCAGCAGCCGCGCATCGCCGAGGACCTCCGCAAGCAGGGCCACTGGGTCGGCAACCACAGCTACTCCCACCCGCATCTGCCCCGCCTGTCCGAGTCCCGCGCCCGGCAGGAGATCCACGACGGGGTGCACAGCTCCCTGCTGCGCCCGCCCTACGGGGACTTCGGCCCGCGCGAGGAGCGCCTCGCCGCGGGGCTGGGCCAGCGGATCTGCACCTGGACCGTCGACACCCTCGACTGGCAGACCTCCGGCGGCGTCTTCCGCTCCCCGGAGGCGCTGCGCGCGAGCGTGCGCGAGGCCCCGGCGTCGGCCAAGACCGGCGGGGTGATCCTCGGGCACCTGTTCACCCGGTTCCCCGACGCGCTGCCCGGCATCGTCGCCGACCTCAGGGACCAGGGCTACCGCTTCTGCCGCAACACCGGGCCCACGACACCGGCCATCGCCGACCCCCTCCCGTGCTGAGCGGACCCGGCACGGCCGGGCGGCGGGCCGGCGGTACGGGGCGGTGCCGCCCGGACCAGCGAGCGCACCCGCCGTGCCGGGTGCCACACCCCGTCGTCCGACGCACCGTCACCTGACGCGGCGTCGGAAGGGGCCCAGGGGCGGGAGGATCACCCGCGCCTTCCCGACGCCCCGTCACTCCCCGCCGCCGCGCCCCGCCTTCGGCCGATCGGCCCCGTCGGCTCCCGGCACCCGGCCCCTATCCGTGCGCACCCCGCCGTGGCGGTGCCGGGCCGTGGCGGTGCGGGCTCCACACTGGGAGCGCCCGGGGACGCTGTCCCGTTCCGCTCCCGCCAGGAGGACCGCACGTGCTGAACTACGGGCTGCCCGCCGCGTTCCCCAGCAGGCGCGGCGTCGTCACGGCACTGGCCGCCGCCGGCGGGCTCACCCTCGGCGGCGGCCCCCGCGCCACCGCCCCCGCCCACCCGGACGCGGCGACGGGCGAACCCGCTGCCGCCGCCGTGCCCGCCGCCGTGCCCGCCGCCTTCCCGCTGCCGGCCCGGCGCACGGCCGGACCGCCGGACCGGCAGAAGGCCGAGCGGATCCGTGCCGAGTTCCTGCACGCCTGGCGCGGCTACAAGGCCCACGCCTGGGGCCACGACGAGCTGCTGCCCCTCTCGCGCGGTCACCGCGAGTTCTTCGCGAGCCGGCACCCCGTGGGACTGTCCATCGTCGAGGCCCTCGACACCCACTACGTGATGGGCCTCGACGACGAACTCGCCCGCAGCGTCTCGTGGATCACCAGCCGGCTGGACTTCGACATCGACGCCGAGTTCCAGGTCTTCGAGGCCGTCATCCGGCTCGTCGGCGGGCTGCTGGCCGGCTACCTCGCCACCGGCGACCGCGCCCTGCTGGAGCGCGGCGCCGACCTCGCCGACCGGCTGCTGCCCGCCTTCCTCTCCTCGCCCACCGGCATGCCCTACCGGTTCGTCAACCTGCGCACCGGCGCCGTCTCCGGCACGATCGTGCCGCTGGCCGAGGTCGGCACCAACATCCTGGAGTTCGGCGTGCTGTCCGAACTCACCGGCGACCGGCGCTACTTCCGGGTGGCCAAGCGCGCGCTGCGCGCGATCGTCGAGCGCCGCTCCGCGCTGAACCTGCTGGGCACCACCATCGACGTGGAGACCGGACTGTGGTCCGACCCCAAGGACGTCTCGGTCAACCCGCCCGCGGACTCCTTCTACGAGTACCTGTGGGGTGGCTGGGAGATGTTCCACGACCCGGACTGCCTGCGCTGGTTCCGGCTGGTCGACGACGCGCTCAAGCAGCGGGTCGTCGAACGCGTCGACGGCAGGGTCTGGTTCAGGACCGTCGACTTCAGAACCGGCGTCCCCCTCGACCGCCACCAGTCCTCCCTCGCCGTCGCCGTCCTGCCCGTCGGCGGCGACAACGCGCTCGCCGCCGACTACTACCGCTCGTGGACGGCCGTGATGGACAAGTACGGTGTGATCCCCGAGGCGATCGACTACACGCGGCTCGACATCCTCTCGCGCGGCAACGAACTGCGCCCCGAGTACGCCAACTGCGCCTTCGAGCTGTACTGGCAGACCGGCGACCCCTACTACCGCACCACGGCCTGGCGCTACTTCCAGAACCTGACGCGGCATCACCGCGTGCCCGGCGGCTACACCGTCGTCGCGGACGTCACCCGGCGCCCCATGACGCTGGGCGACCGCTGCCCGGCGTACGTCTTCGCCGAGAACTTCAAGTGGCTCTACCTCACCTTCGCGGCCGCCCCGCGCTTCGACTACGCGCACGGCTACCTCAGCACCGAGGGGAAGATCCTGCGCGGACTGCGCCGCCGGTAGTGACGCGGCCAGGATCCTGACGCCTCGTCAACTCCCTTCGGGCGCGAGCGGATCGCGCCGCCCCGGACGTCCACCGCGGGCGTCCACCGCGGACCCGCGGGGAGATCGTTTCGGGTGACGGGATTCCCTCCGGGGAATGACGCGGCGCCGCCGGGGGCCCGGCGGCCGTGCTAGCAGTGTCGCCATGAACACTCACCGCAAGCGGAACCTCACGGCCGCCCTCTGCCTGGCCGCCGCCCTCCTCGCCCCCGCCGCCGGAACGGCCGTCGCCGCGGCGGCCCCCGCCCCGCACCACGGCACGGCGCCGAAGAACTGCCCCTCCGGCCACCTGTGCGCGTACAGCGGGGCCGACTACACCGGCAAGGCGGCCACGGTCGAGGCCCAGGGCAAGGATCTCAAGGACCTGACGAAGCATGCGCAGTTCGGCCACGTCGCCTCGCTCTACAACAACGGCGCCTCCGAGGTGACCGTCTGGGACAAGAAGGACTTCAAGGGCCACCCGCTGACCCTCGCCCCGCACCACGGCGAGAAGACGCTGCCCCACTCCTTCGGGCACCAGGTGGTCTCCGCGAAGTGGCACGGCAAGGCCTGAGCCGGCTGCCCGGGGCCCGGCGGCCGCGCGACCGCCGGGCCCCGGCCCGCACCACCCTCCTCCGGGAGAGAACCGCAGGTCACAGCCGTCTTAATGACACTGGTAACCGGCACCGTTGCAGCCTTTGCCAAGACCGCTCCGCCCGGTGTTCACTGCCCTGCGTCGAACAGCGGCACGACGGACAGGGAGTGGAAGTGGGCACCAGTCACGGGCACGGTCACCACGGTCGCGAGCACGATCACGGTCACGAGCACGGGGACGACGCGCACGGGCACAGCCACGGCGTCGCCGCCGACGCCGACCGCCGCTGGCTGACCATCGCCCTGACCCTGATCGTCGGCTACATGGGCGCCGAGGTCGTCGTCGGCGTCGTCGCCCGCTCCCTCGCACTGCTCTCCGACGCCGCGCACATGCTCACCGACGCCGCCTCCATCGTGCTGGCCCTGGTCGCCATGCGGCTGGCCGCGCGCCCCGCCCGGGGCGGCTACACCTACGGGCTCAAGCGCGCCGAGATCCTCTCCGCGCAGGCCAACGGCCTCACCCTGCTGCTGCTCGGGCTCTGGCTGGCCTGGGAGGCGGTCCAGCGGCTGATCAGCCCGCCCGAGGTCACCGGCGGACTCGTCGTGATCACCGCCGTCGTCGGCATCCTCGTCAATGTCGTCGCCGCCTGGTGCATCGCGAAGGCCAACCGCAGCTCCCTGAACGTCGAGGGCGCCTACCAGCACATCCTCACCGACCTCTACGGCTTCGTCGCCACCGCGGTCTCCGGCGTCGTCGTCCTGGTCACCGGCTTCGCCCGCGCCGACGCCATCGCCACCCTCGTCGTGGTCGCGCTGATGCTCAAGGCCGGCACCGGGCTGATCCGCGCCTCCGGCCGGGTCTTCCTGGAAGCCGCTCCGGCCGGCCTCGACCCCGACGCCCTGGGCGACCGCCTGGCGGCCGTCCCGCAGGTCGTCGAGATCCACGACCTGCACGTGTGGCAGATCACCTCCGGGCAGCCCGCGCTCTCCGCGCACGTGCTCGTCGCCCCGGCCGGCGACTGCCACGCCGTGCGCCGCGCCCTGCAGACCCTGCTGCGCGAGGAGTACGGCCTCACCCACGCCACCCTCCAGGTCGACCACCTCGGCGAGGACGACACGCACGAGGACCTGCTGCAGATCACCGCGCGCGCCGGGCATCCCGTCACGGCGGGCCACTGCGAGGACGCGCACGGCCCCGTCCACCGGCCCGGTCCGCACGAGCACTGACCCGCCGCCGACCGCCCCCGGACCGCCCCCGGTTCAGCCCGCCAGTTCCCCCGCGACCCGGCGGGCCTGGCGCACCACGGACCGCAGATGGTTCGCGAACGGGATCCGTACGTGCGTACCGACCCCCACGACCCAGACCGGCTCGGGAGCGGACCGCGCATCACGGCGCACCCGCAGACCGTCCCCCAGCCGGCAGGCGGCGCCGGGCGGTCCGGGCCCGTCCGTCAGCAGCAGCGCCTCGCCCGTCGCGGAGCGGCACAGCGTCGGCGGGTGGAAGCCGGTCGCGTTCACGACGTGGTCGTACGCGCCGTGGTCGCCCGGAGCCGCACCCGCCACCCGCCACCGGCCGCCCTCGAAGGCCACGGACCGCGGATAGGACGGGGCCACGCGCAGCAGCCCGGTGTCGGCGTGCGCCAGCAGCCGCCGCGCGTTGACGACCGTCATCGCCGTGACATACCGCCCGGTGAACCAGCCGAAGCGGTCCAGCACCGCGGCCCGGCGCCGCTCGTCCAGCGCCGCCCCCAGCTCGATGAACGCCTCGATCAGCGGCACCATCGCCCCGGGCCACGCGCAGGCCCCCGCCTCCAGCAGCGCCGTCTCCTCCCGCAGCCGCGTGAGCGGATCGTCCGCGCGGGAGACCTGCCGGCGCAGCGGGAGCGGGCTCAGCAGCCGCACCGCCTCCACCACCGAGCGCACCAGGCGTTCCTCCAGCAACGGGTCCGCCGGATCGAGGCGGGCGACGCGCTCCAGGGACGGGAAGGAACGCGCGGGCGCCCCCAGCGAGACCCGCACCGCGGGCAGCGTCCCCGACGGCGAGGTGAGGGTCACCCGGTGGCCGTCCCGGCACAGCAGCAGCGCCGCGTCCACGGCCGACTGCCGGCTGCCGAGCACCAGGACCCGCGAGGCCGGTCGCAGCCGACGCCGTACCCGGGCGGCCGGATACGGGCTGTCCAGATAGCGGGGATGGGCGACGAAGGGGGCGAAACCGTCCGGGACGCGCGGGCGGCGCACGCCCGTGGCCACCACCACGGCATCGGCCCGCAGCTCCTCACCGGTACTCAGGCGCACCCGCGGCCCGCCCGGCCCGGTGCCCACCGACAGGGCTGCGGCCGGTATCTGATGAACCGTCACACCCAGGGCGGCCGCCTGCTCGCAGGCGCGGTGGAAACGGTCCGCGCAGTACTCGGCCATCCGCACCCGGGGCACACAGTCCTCGCCGCTCCCGCTCCACCCCCGCCCGCGCAGGTGGTCGACGAAATCGCCGGGCCGGTCCGCGAGCAGGGAGTTGACGTCGGCGGCGCTGTTGCACAGCAGCAGCGGATCGCGCTCCCCGAAGGCCAGCCCCCAGCCCGCCGGGCACGGGTCCACCACGCGCACCGAACGCACCCGGCCCGGCGGCCGGTCCGCCAGCTCGCGGACCAGGTGCAGCAGCACGCTCGTCCCGGCGGTGCCGCCGCCGACGATCACCACGTCCCGGCCGGGACCACCCGGCGCACGGCCCACGGGCCCCGCCGTATCCACTGGATCACGCATCGCTCCATGCTGCCGCCGCGCGGCGGCCCGGACCAGAGCGCTGCCCGCCGGACGCGCCGCCGTGCCGCCTCAGCCCGCCCGCGGCAGCGGCGCGTGCCGCTCGCCCGGCCGGAACACCAGCACCATCAGGCTCGCGCGCCGCGACGAGCGCGGCTCGGCACTGCACATGGTCACCCAGCCCGGCCCCAGCCGCGCGTGCAGCAGCGGGCGTTCGTCGCCGTCGGGGTGGACCCGGGTCGTCGCGCCCGCCTCGTACAGCGGCCCGACCACCGGGTCGGCGAGCACGTCCCGCTCCAGCGCGGCGAGCGTCGCGTCCTGCGGTACGGCCGCCACGGCCGCGCGCAGCTGCGGCAGCACCATCGGCATCCACAACTCCCGCCACTCCAGGAGCACTTCGCGCGCCTCCGGGTCCAGCACCATCCACCGCATCGTGTTCCGCGGCGCCTCGCCCCTGGGGAACATCTCGGCGAACGCCCGGTTGTGGGCGATGACCCGCCAGGAGTGGTCGTTGATGTAGGCCATGTGCGACAGCCCGTCGACGACCTCCTGCCAGGCCCGGGTGACCTCCGTGCCGGTCTCGGGATGCAGCGGATAGGGCGGATCGCGGTGCAGGGCGTAGCGCCACAGCGCCGTCCACTCCTGCTCGGTGAAGGCCAGCAGCACCGCGACGTCCCGCAGCAGGTCCTCCGGCGGATGGGGGTACGCGCCGGTCTCCAGACGGTTGTACGTGCCCTGCGTGCGGTGCAGCAGCAGGTCGATCTGGCTCTGCGCCAGCCCCGGGGCGCGCCGGCCCTGCCGGGAGGGGCGCACGAGGCCGTGGTCCTCCGGGGAGATCAGGGCCCGGCGCGAACGCAGCAGCGTTCGCAAGGCTCCCTTGTCCACGTTGTCCCCCCACTATCACGAACGACCCCGTCTGTGAAGACGAATTATGCGGCCGATTTTTCCTGCGAAAAGCTGACGGCAGAAATGATCGCATCCCTCCGGCATGATCGGTACGCGGGTCAGCAGCCACGGGGGTGCCGCTGACCTGCCCTCCTCTTCTCCCCGCCCGCACCCGGGCCGGGCCCGCTCGGCCGAACGGGCGCCACACGCCCCGGCCCCGGGCTGTCCCGCCGGCGCCGCCCGCGACTGCTGATAGATCGGCGGTACGGCGGCACGGCGAGAGGAGCGGGCATGCGGGAGCACGAACGCGGCGGCACAGGGGCCGCACCGGCGGCCGACGGTGCGCGGCCGCCGTCCCGTGCGGCGGCCGCCGCACGGATCGGGGCCGCCTGCGCGGGCGCCCTGCCCGCCGTCGTCGTGCGCGTGAGCGGCACGCACCTCGCGCCGGTGTGGGCCGTCGTCGTCTTCGGCCTCGGCGTGCTGTGCTCGGCGCTGCTGCTGATGTGGGCCGCCGAGACCGCCCGCGCGGACATGGCCGGGGCCCTCGCCCTCGCCCTCCTCGCCTTCATCGCCGTGCTGCCCGAGTACGCCGTGGACCTGTACTTCGCCTACGCGGCCGGATCCGATCCCTCCTACGCCGCCTACGCCGCCGCCAACATGACCGGCGCCAACCGGCTCCTGGTCGGCGTCGGCTGGCCCCTGGTCGCCCTGGCGGGATTCCTCGCGGCACGCCGCCGCGCCCTGCCCACCGGCGGAGTCGTACTGGAACCGCACCGCCGCATCGACGTCGCCTATCTCGGCGCGGCCGCCGTCTTCGCGTTCGTGATGCCCCTGACCCGCGAGATCGGCTGGTACGTGCCCGTGGTGCTCATCCCCTGGTACGGGGCCTATCTGTACCGCATCGGCAAGTGCGGTTCGGAGGAGATGGAGGAGCTGGCCGGGGTCCCGGCGCGGCTCGCCCTGCTGCCGAGGGCACGCCGCCGGCTGCTCACCGCCGTGCTGTTCGCCGCGGCCGCCGCCGTGATCTTCGCGAGCGCGGAGCCGTTCGCGGGCGGCCTCGTCGAGGCGGGCGCCGCGCTCGGCATCGACCGCTTCCTGCTGGTGCAGTGGCTGGCCCCGCTCGCCTCGGAGGCCCCCGAACTGATCGTCGCGGTGGTCTTCGCGTGGCGGCTGCGCGGCAGCGACGGGCTCGGCGCGCTGCTGTCCAGCAAGGTCAACCAGTGGACGCTGCTGGTCGGTTCGCTGCCCGTGGCCCACGCCCTCGGCGGCGGCGGGGCGGCGCTGCCCCTGGTCACCCGGCAGGTCGACGAGGTCGCGCTGACCGCCGCGCAGACCCTGCTCGCCGTGGTCGTCCTGCTCGGCCTCCACTTCCCGCCCCGGTGGGCGGCGGCCCTCTTCGTGCTCTTCGCGGTGCAGTTCGCGCTGCCCGGGGAGTACGCGCGGCAGATCCTCACCTTCGTCTATCTCGCGCTCGCCGCGCTGCTGCTGCCCACGCGGCTGCGGCAACTCCAGCCCACCGCAGCGGCGTTGACAGGACGCATCGAGGGCGACCCGCACCGCTGACCCGCCGCCCCGGCCCCTCAGGGCTCGGTGATCAGCTCCGTCAGGGCCCGCAGCCCGTCCGCGGCCAGCACCCGGCGCTGCCGGTCCGCCGGGCTGCCCCGGCGCAGCAGCCGCCGCACGAGCGAGTCGACCTGCCGCGTGTCCCCGGACTCCTCCAGCGCCTGCGCGACGTGCCCGAGGAGGGTGCGCACGACGTCCTCGGCGCCGCGCCGCTTGCCGTCGGGGTCGACGAGCTCGCCCTCCAGCCCGTGCCGGGCCGCGTGCCAGGTCGCGGCGCTCAGCAGCTCCGGCCGCGCGTGCGGGGCCCGCCCGCCCGTCTTCTCGTCGTGGATGGCGGTCGCCACCAGCCCCCGGACGATCCCCCCGAACATCACCGCGTCGTCCGCGCGCAGCTGGACGTCCGCGCAGCGCACCTCGATCGTCGGATAGCGGTCGGAGAGCCGGGCCTGCCAGTACAGCTGCCCCCGGTCGGCGATCGCCCCGGCTTCCAGCAGCGCCTGGATGCGCTGCTCGTAGTCGGCGAGATCGGCGAAGAACGGCGGCGGGCCGCACACCGGCCAGCGGCTGTACACCACCGTCCGCCAGCTGGCGAAGCCGGTGTCCTGGCCGTTCCACAGCGGGGAGTTGGCCGTCATGGCCACCAGCACCGGCAGCCACGGCCGCAGCCGGTTCAGCACCGCCACCCCCATCTCCCGGTCGGGGATGGCGACATGGACGTGCATACCGTTGACGAGCTGTTCCTCGACGAGCCGGCCGGCCTGCGAACGCATCGCCAGATAGCGCGGTTTGCGGGTGACCGGGACGGGCGCGAGCCCCGTGCGCGGCGCCGTGCCGCACGCCGCGATCCGGCACCCCGCCTTCTTGGCCGCGGAACTGACCGCGTGCCGCAGCCGCTGCAGGTGGTGGCCCGCCTCCGCCAGGTCCGCGCAGACCGGCGTGGCGACCTCCACCTGGGCCTGCAGGAGCTCGGCCTGTACCTCCCGCTCGTGGACGACCGGCTCCAGGTCCACCGCCGCACAGACCTGCTCCGCCATGGGCACCGGAAGCGCGGTGGCCGGGTCGAGCAGAAGATACTCCTCCTCGATCCCAAGGGTGAGCATGCCGTAGGGTTACCCCGCCCTCCCGCGGCGAACCCCGGCCCGCGCTCCGCCGCGCCTTTGTGACGCAAAGACGTCCTGTGCGCTTCCGGAACTCGCGCTTGACCGCGCATGGCCGCCGCACGACGGACGGGGACGGCGGCAATGCATTCTCCAACTTCCCTTCGGAAAAAGGATTTCAGTGGTTCGTGTGGGGTGAATACACACGCCGGTTCCCTCTTTGGTTCGACCGTGAAGAAGTTCACGGAAACCCGGTGCCGCCCCGCATTCTTTTCCGGTCCTTGACACACCTCGGGTTAAGGTGCAGCGGGCCCCGGCACCCGCCGCGGGCCCTGGTGACGGGCACGGACGAGCGGGAGGCGCGGTGACCGGACCGGTACAGCGGGCACGGGAGCTGCTGCGGCGGATACCGGCGACCTCGGTGTACGTCGCCCTGCTGCTGGCCACCGCCGGCTGGCTGGCGAGCCGGACCGGCCCGGAACAGGCCCGCTTCATCCGGCACAACAGCAGCAACGTCCACCACCTGGAAGTCGGCAAGTGGTGGACGCTGCTCACCAGCGGCCTGGTCGTCGACGGCGTCCCCGTCCTGCTCGGCATCGCGGCGGTGGCCGCCGTCCTCGGGCGGGCCGAGTGGCGCTGGGGCACCGCGCGCGGCTTCGGGGTCTTCCTCGCCGGGCACCTCGTGGCCACCCTGCTCACCGAGGGCGCTCTGTGGCTCGCGCACCTGGCGCATCTGCCCGGGGCCGTCCCCCGCGCCCGCGACGTCGGCATCAGCTACGGACTGGTGGCCACCGGCGCCTGTCTGCTCGCCCTCGGCGGCCGGCGGCTGCGTGCCTGGGCCCTGCCCGCGCTGACCCTCGCGCTCGTCCTCGCCTGCGCCGTCGACCAGGAACTCGCCGACGCGGGCCACCTGGTGGCCCTGGGCCTGGGCGTGCTCGGCTCGCGCACCCGCTGGCTGCGCTCCCTGCGGCACGCCGCGCCCGCCACGGAGCGTACCGGTGCGCCCGTACGGCACGGCCGGTGACCGCCGTGCCAGGCCCCCGGCGCCTACCGCCCGTTACCATGCCTGCATGGGAGCGCAAGGAGAGGCATGGGATGCGGCGGGTGCCGAACGGGCGGTGGCCCTGCTGAAGGCCGTGGCCGACCCGACCCGGTACCGGCTGCTGTGGGCACTGAGCCACAGTGAACTCCCCGTCGGCGGCCTCGCCGAGATGATGGGCGCCCACGTCGCCGCCGTCTCCCAGCACCTGGCCAAACTGCGGACCGCGGGGCTCGTGGTCTCCCGCCGCGAGGGCACCCGTATCTACTACCGCACCGCCGGCCCGCACGTGCGCGGGCTGCTGGAGGAGGCCGCGCTCGCGGCGGCCGCCCCCGCCGCGGGCGCTCCCGCGCCGCAGGAGAGTGCCGGAGCGGCGGCCGTCGCGCGCACCGCGCCGGTCCGGGCCCACGCGGCCGCTCCCGCCCGCCGCCCGGTCACCGAATAGACCGATCAGGCCGATCAGGCCGATCGGACCGATCGGACCGAACGGACCGGATGCACCGGACAGGCCGTCAGCCGGCGGCCCCGCCCTCGTCGAGGCGGTACTCCTGCGGGTCCGCGTCGAAGGAGTACAGCTCGGCGTAGCGGCCCCAGTCGGTCGCGGTCTCCAGCTGCTGGTCGACCTGCTCGCTCGTGTAGTGGTGGGCGAGCAGATCCCGGAAGAAGCCCGCGCGCAGCGTCTGTTCGGGGCTCTGCCGCAGACTCGTGGTGATCAGCCGGACCAGCGGCACCTCCAGCGCCGAGGCGGCGAAGATCCTCTTGGACTCCTGCACATCGGCCTTGGCGAAGGCGGTGCCGCGTTCGCTGAGCACCAGGTCGTCCTCGCTGATGGCGCCGAAGCCCAGGACGTCCAGGGCGTCGACGAGCGGCAGCACGTCGTCGATCTCCAGCCCGAGGTCGTCGGCGAGGTCCGCCAGATCGCAGCGGCCGCCCCGGTGGACGACCATCTCGGCGAGTCCCGAGAGCCCGTCGACGCTGGCCGTGGGCAGCGGGGTGTTGGCCGGGGTGCGGCGCGCGGCCTCCACCGGCCCGGCGCGGCCGGGGATCCGGCCCTCCTTGGGGCGGCCGGTCATGGTGCGGTAGACCCGGTCGATGAGCTCCTCGAAGGCGGCGGACTGCCGGTCCCGGGGCCGCTCCAGGGCGACCTCGAAGGTCTCGCGGACGGTGCCGGGGCGGGAGCCGAGGACCACGATCCGGTCGGCCATCAGCACCGCCTCCTCGATGTTGTGGGTCACCAGCACCACGGCCCGGGTGGGGAACTGGCCCGACTCCCACAGCTCCAGCAGCTCGCCGCGCAGGTTCTCGGCCGTCAGCACGTCCAGGGCGGAGAACGGCTCGTCCATCATCAGCACGTCCGGCTCGACGACCAGGGCGCGGGCGAAGCCCACGCGCTGCCGCATTCCGCCGGAGAGCTCCTTGGGATAGGCGTTCTCGAAACCGTCCAGCCCGATGAGGTCGATGGCCTGCAGCGCGGCCTCGGCCCGCCGGCCCGGCGGCACCCCGCGCGCCTCCAGGCCGATCTCGACGTTCTGCTGCACGGTCAGCCACGGCAGCAGCGCGAAGGTCTGGAAGACCATGGCGGTGCCCGGGTTGGCGCCGGTCAGCCGCCTGCCCCGGTAGCCCACCGAGCCGGAGCTGGGCGGGATGAGTCCCGCGAGGCAGCGCAGCAGGGTGGACTTGCCGGAGCCGGAGCGCCCGAGCAGGGCGACGATCTCCCCGGCGCGGATCTTCAGGTCGATGCCGGTCAGGACGGGCAGTTCGCCGTCGGCGCCCGCGTAGGACTTCGTCAGTCCGTCGGCGGTGAGCAGGACGTCCCCGTCGGCCGGGCGGTCCGCGCCGGGCGCGGGGGCGTGCGCGGCACGCCGGTTGCGGAAGAGGCCAAGGACCATGGGGGCTCCAGCTGTTGCGGGCGGACAGGCGGCGTCACGGCGTTCGTCAGGGGGCGTAACGGGTCTCGGCGAGCCGGTAGAGCCTGCGCCAGAAGAGCCGGTTGAGGCCCACGACGTACAGGCTCATCACGGCCACACCGGCGATCAGGTGCGGGAAGTCGCCGCGGGCGGTGGACTCGGCGATGTAGGCGCCGAGCCCGGTGGCGGTCAGCGTGGTGCCGGCGAAGGGCACCACCTCGGAGACGATCGAGGCGTTCCAGGCGCCGCCGGAGGCGGTGATGCCGCCGGTGACGTAGGAGGGGAAGATGCCCGGCAGGATCAGCCGCTGCCAGCGCTGCCACCCGCGCACCCCCATGTCGTCCATGGCCTCCCGCAGATCGCTGGGGATGGACATGGCTCCCGCGATGGTGTTGAAGAGGATGTACCACTGGGCGCCCAGCGCCATCAGCAGGACGCCGCCGACGTCCAGGGACAGCCCGGTCCTCAGGAAGAACCAGACGGCCAGCGGGAAGAGGAAGTTGGCGGGGAAGCTCGCGAGGATCTGCACGAGCGGCTGGGCGATCCGGGTCAGCCGCGGGGAGAAGCCGATCCGCACCCCGACGGGCACCCAGATCACGGTGGCGGCGACGACCACGACCACGACCCGGGCGAGGGTGGCCAGCCCCAGCAGCAGCGGCTCGCCGAAGACGCCGAAGCCGGTGTGGTGCCGCAGATAGCCGGCGAGGTCGACCAGCCCCCACAGGATCAGTCCGCCGGCGACGGCCGCGAAGACGAGGTCGCCGGTGCGGCGGCGCACCGGGTCGACGAGCAGCGGCCGGTCGTCGACGCCGAGGATCCGCCCGGCCCGGGACAGCGCGTGCCCGACGGGCCGCAGCAGCCGGCCCAGCAGCCGCGGCCAGGAGGAGCGGCGCAGGAAGTCCAGCACGTAGCTGCGCTGGACCTCGGTGGCCTCGGACTGCTCGTTGCGGAAGCGCTCGGCCCGGGCCGTCAGCGGGCGCCAGAAGAGGAAGTTGACCCCGATGACCATGACGGCCATGGTCAGGATCGCCAGGCCGATCTTCCCCAGGTCACCGGCGGCGATGGCCGCGCCCGCGTACGAACCGATGCCCGGCAGCGCGTAGTTGCGCCGGTTGACGCTGATGGCCTCGGAGGCGACGAGGAAGAACCAGCCGCCGCCGAAGCTCATCATGCCGTTCCAGACCAGCCCGATGGCCCCCGAGGGCAGCTCGACCTTCCAGAAACGCATCCAGCGCGTGAAGCGGAACGAGCGGGAGAGCTCGTCGAGTTCGCGGGGGAGCGAGGTGAGGGAGTAGTAGAAGCCGAAGGCCATGTTCCAGGCCTGCGAGGTGAAGATCGCGAAGATCGACGCGCACTCCAGGCCCAGCATCGAGCCGGGGAAGAGGGCGATGAAGCCGGTGACCGCCACGGTCAGGAAGCCGAGCACCGGCACCGACTGCAGGATGTCCAGCGCGGGGATCAGGATGCGCTCCAGCCGTCGGCTGCGGGCGGCGGCGCAGGCGTAGCAGAAGGTGAAGACGGTCGAGGCGGCCAGCGCGAGGAACATCCGCAGCAGGCTGCGCGCCGCGTCGTAGGGCAGCCGGGCGGGATCGGTGTCGATGTGCAGGGAGCGGCTGGTGGAGAAGCGGACCGTGGTGCCCTGCCCGACGCGCAGCGTGATGTACAGCAGGACCAGGACGGCCGCGGCGACCGCGACGTCCACCCAGGTCGTACGGTTCACCCGGGCCGCCACCCGTGCGGGGATCGACGCCCGCGCGGCGGCGGGGTCCGTCCGGAACGACATCACAAGAACCTCCGACCACAAAAGTGGGCACGCCTCACCGCCCGTTCGTCGCAGGCGCGCCGACGGGCCGGGCGGCAGGGCGACGGCGGATGGCGGACGGTTCGCCCGATACCGAGAGCAATACGGAGAGAACGTGTGCTCCGGCGTCGGAAGTCTGCCCTCACTTGCGGCGGGACGCAAACGTGGTCAAGGTTCCGTCAAGACCCATCAAAAACCCATGGACAACCCGTGAACAGCATGGAGCGGCCCCCGCACGCCGCAGGGGCGTCGCGGGGGCCGCACGGGGTGCCGGCGGGTCAGGGCAGTTTCGCGCCCGTGCCGTTGAGGGCGTCGGGCACCGGCTGGAAGAAGGTCTCCCCGCCGCCCGAGCAGTCGCCGCTGCCGCCGGAGGTCAGGCCGAGGGCGGTGTCCTTGTCGAACAGGGCGCCGCCGCTGTCGCCGGGCTCGGCGCACACGGTGGTGTCGATCAGGCCGTTGACCGTGCCCTCCGCGTAGTTGACGGTGGCGTTGAGCGCGGTGACCTTGCCGTCGTGGACCTGGGTGGTGCTGCCGCTGCGCTGGACCTGTTCGCCGACCGTGGCCTCGGCGGCGCGCGTGATGTTCTGCTGGCTGCCGTTGTAGAGGTCCACCGCGCTGGGGTGGTCGGTATTGGAGGTGTAGGTCGCCAGCGCGTAGTCGTGGCCGGGGAAGACGGACTTGGTGGTGGTGGCGATCTGGCCGCCGCCCTGGCTGTCGGACCAGGTCTGCGAGGCGTTGCCGCAGTGCCCGGCGGTCAGGAAGCCCGGCTGCCCGTCCCCGGTGGTGACGTTGAAGCCGAGCGAGCAGCGCACTCCGCTGCCCCAGATCGCGTCGCCGCCCGCGATGAACGGCTTGAACGTCCCGGAGGTGTGCTTGAGGACGGCCTTGTCGCCGAGCGAGGCGACCACCGATTCGAGGCGCTGGAGCTTCTCGCCGGTGACCGTGCTGTCGGCGGTCACGGAGACCTTGTTCGTTCTGGGGTCGACGGACCAGGCGGTGCCGGGGATCGTGGCCTTCGCCTCCAGGACGCCTCTGGCGGCGGCGAGTTCGTCGGACGAGTGCGCGACGAGCCGGGCCTCGGCGCCCGCCGCCCGTACCGCGCCCGCGGCCCGCTGGTCGACGACGTCGACGACCAGCTTGCGCTCCTGGGGCTCGTAGTACGAACCGGCCGTGGCCGCCTGCGTGTCGGCGGTCAGGCGCTGCGCGAGCTGCGCCGCCTGCGCGGGCGAGAGCGCGGCCGGGCCGGGGGCGGGCTGCGCGTGGGCGCTGGGCAGGATCAGTGTCGCGGCCGCCAGCGCGGCGACGCCCGCGCCGGCGGTCACCGCACGGCGCGTGAAGGTGCCTGAACGATTCACTCATGCCTCCTGTGGGGGGTGTGCCCGGGGACCGGGCACGGAGGTGTCGTGGGGCGGGCCGTCCCGCCGGGGGACGGCCGGGAACCGGCGCGTGGACGCGCGCGGACGAGCAGGACTCGACAGAGGGACCGCGCCGCCGACGATAAGGCGCGTTCATGTCAAGTGCGGTGAGTATCCCGGCGGGGCGCGTCGACGTTCAAGGGCGACAATCGGTCGACTCCGGCCGTGCGGCCGGGTCCCTCACCGCTCAGGGACACCGGAAGTCCTCACTGGTCAACGCCCGTGACCGGCAGCGGAGTCCGGGGACCGGTGAGCGGAGAGCGGGCCGCGGCCCCTGTCCGGTAATCGCTCCCCGCGTACCCCCGAGCGGTCGGGGTACGGTGCGGTCCGGAGCGAAGAGGCCCGCAGGTGACGGCGGTTGCGGAGCGGCCGGAACAGCGGTGCGGGAGGTCCGGGCCGCGGACGTTCGGACTCTCTGCGATTCTGTGGACAACTGGGCTTCTTCTTGTGGGATTTTGGCCGACTGTCCCGGGTGCGGCAGGCCGGGACCGGCCACGGCGACGGCCCGCGTGCCGGTCGATGCCAACCGGCACGCGGGCCGAAGGGGACGCGGCGGCGCCGTCAGACACCGGCGGACGAACACCGCCACGCCCGAGGGGATCCGCGCCGGGCTGCCCCGCGCAGCTGCCGGTGCCCCTGTCCGGCAGCACCCGGCGCGGACGTCGTGCTCCCCGGTGAGGGGAGGTGGCGCGGCCTCAGAGACCGCCGTTGATCTCCACGACCTGCCCGGTGAGGTACGCCGCGCGGTCCGAGACCAGGAACGAGACGAGGTCCGCGACCTCCTCGGGCGTCCCGGCCCGGCCGAGGGGAATGCTCTCGACGAGCTGTTTGGTGACCGCCTCGGGGAGTTCGGCCGTCATGTCGGTCGTGATCAGGCCGGGGGCGACCACATTGGCCCGGATCCCGTACCTGCCGACCTCCTTGGCCAGCGACAGGGTGAAGCCGATGATGCCCGCCTTCGACGCCGCGTAGTTCGTCTGCGTGGCATTGCCGTTGACCCCCGCGATGGAGGAGAGCGTCACCACCGCCCCGCCGCGCTGCTTCATCATCGGGAAGACCGCGGCGCGGCAGATGTTGTACGTGCCGGAGAGGTTGGTCTCCAGCACCTCCCGCCACTCCTGCTCGGTCATCAGCGCCAGGGGCCGGTCCCGGGTGATGCCCGCCGAGGTGACCACGGCCGACAGCGGGCCGAGCTCCTCGGCCGCCGAGGCGACGAAGTCCTTGGCCTGCGCGGCGTCGGCGACGTCGACCTGCCGGGCGTGCACCCGGGCCCCGGCCGCCCGCGCCTCCTCGGCGGCGGCGTCCGCGGCACCGGAGTGCGAGCGGTAGCAGAAGGCGACGTCGAAGCCGTCGGCGGCGAGCCGGGCGACCACCGCGCGCCCGATACCGCGCGAGCCGCCGGTCACCAGCGCCACCGGCCGCGCCGGGGCGGGCCCCTGCGGCCCGCCCCCCACGGAAGCGGTCGCTGCGCTCACGCGGCGGCCCCACCGTCGAGCTGACCGCGGACCAGTTCGCTCACGAGCCGGAACGTGCCGAGCTCGGCGAGCTGGGCGTCGTCGATCTTGATGCCGTAGCGCTCCTCGATCCGTACGGCGATCTCCAGCGAGATCAGCGAGTCGACCTCCAGGTCCTCCTTGAACCGGGCGTCGTCGGTGACCTCCTCGACGGGCAGTTCCAGCGCGCCGGCGACGACGGCACGCAGCTCTTCGGTGTCGAGGGCGGTCTGGGGCGTGGTCATGGCAGGAACTCCTTTGTCAGGGCTGTGCGTTTGTCAGGGCTGTGCGGTGACGGCGGACGGCCGGTGACGGCCAGGGGGGAAGGCGGGTCAGTGCTCCGGCCCGGTCAGCAGCAGGGCCGCGACGGCGTCGTCGCCGGGCAGCCCGGTGGTGGCCAGCACGGCCTCGTCCGGGCGGGCGTCGAGGTGCGCCACGGCGGCCGCGCACTGCAGCACCCCGAGCGCGCCCGAGCACTCCCCGAACCGGGCCGTCAGGTCCAGCGTCCGCGCGGCCGGCCTGCCGCCGGGCAGGACGGCGGGCTCGGCCTCCGCGCCCGGCGCGGTGAGCCACAGCCCCAGCGGGCCCGTGACGCTCCCGGCCGCTTCCGCGACCGTACGCAGCCGGTCCGCGCCGCGCGCGTAACCGGCCACCGC
Source organism: Streptomyces gamaensis (assembly GCF_042656465.1). Classification (NCBI taxonomy): domain Bacteria; kingdom Bacillati; phylum Actinomycetota; class Actinomycetes; order Kitasatosporales; family Streptomycetaceae; genus Streptomyces; species Streptomyces gamaensis. The sequence goes on along the minus strand of NZ_JBHSPB010000014.1, from coordinate 103,657 downwards.
CGCCCGGACACGGGCGCCGCGCGCCCGCGCGGCCTCGCGGGTCTCCAGGACGAGGGCGGCACCGCCGTCGAGGACCGGCTCGCCCAGCATCTTGGTCACGGCGTCGCCGGAGGGCTCCACCCCGATGACGACGGCCGCCTCCGCGCGCCCGGCCGCGATCAGCGAGCGGGCCCAGAACAGGGCGTCGAGACCGCTCGTCGGCCCGTTGCACAGGGTCATGTTGGGGCCGCGCAGCCCGTGCCGCATCGACACCGAGCCGGCGATGACATTGCTGGAGGTCTGCGGCAGCCCCAGCGGGCTCAGCCCCGTGACCGTGTCCCGGGCGATGATGTCGGTGAACGCGCAGACGCTGTCCAGGATGCCGAAGTTGGAGCTGACCAGGACGGCCGTGTCGTCGCCGGTGCCGCTGAAGGCGTCCTGCGCGTACAGCCCCGCGTCCCGCAGCGCCGGTTCGACGCAGCGCAGGGCGAGCCGGGAGGCCCGGTCCTTGTGCCGCATCTCGCGGCCCGTCAGGCCCGTGTGCGGGTCGAACCCGCCCTCGCGGCTGCCGCCGAGCAGCTCGTCGGCCAGCGTCAGACCGGGCACGGCCAGCCCCACTCCGGTGACGACGACGTCGCGGCCGGGCCGCGCTGTGGTGGTCGGCTTGCTCATGATGTGGCCTCCAGAATCGCCGCGGCGTTGATCCCGCCGAAGCCGAACGCGTCGACCTGCGCGAGGCCGAGGTCCGCCGACTGTGCCTCGCTCCGCACGAGCCGCAGTCCCGCCGCCTCCGTGACCGGCTCGGTCAGCCCGAGCACCGGCGGCACCCGGCGGTGCCGCAGGGCGAGCGCCGCGATCACCAGGCTCAGCAGCCCGGAGCCGCCGAGGGTGTGGCCCGTCATCGACTTGATCGCGGTCATCAGCGGGCCCGTCCCCGGCGGGAAGATCTTCGCGAGCACGGCCGCTTCGGTGGAGTCGTTCTTCGGGGTGCCGCTGCCGTGCAGCATCACCAGGTCGATGTCCTCGGGGCCGATCCCGGCGCGGGCGTGGGCGTCGCGCACCACGCGGGTGATGCCGACCGGGTCGGGGGCCGTGGGGTGGTGGGCGTCGCAGTTGACGCCGACGGCCCGCAGCCGGGCGTGCACGTACTGGCCTTCGGCCGCCGCCTTCCGCACGACGACCGCCACCGCGCCCTCGCCCATGAGCATGCCCTTGTGGGTGACGTCGAAGGGGCGCAGCGCGTCGGGCACGTCGTTCTGCACCCGGTCCAGGGTGCCGAAGGCGCTCTCGCCGATCGCGTCGGTCCCGGCCACCACCACGGTGTCGGCCATGCCCATCTCGATCAGGTCGGTGGCCATGGCCAGCGCGTACAGGGACGCCGCGCAGGCGTTGGCGAAGGTGTACGTGCGTGTGGCGCCGAAGGTCTCGCGCAGGGCGGTGCCGAAGTGCAGGGCGTCCGGGGAGAGTTCGGCGCCCTCTTTCCACCACAGCTCGGCGCTGCGCTGCTCCTGCAGCGTCGTGCCCACCAGGACGGGCACGTCCGTGAGGTCGCCGTCGTGCCCGGCGTCGGCCAGCGCCTGGCCGACGGCCTGGGTCAGCCAGCGGGTGGCGCGGCCCGGCTCGTCGACGCCGGGCTCGGCCCGGTCGTCGATCTCGTACGCGTACTTCGCCCGGTACTTGCCGGTGTCGAAGACCCGCAGCCCGGCGAGCGCGCCACGGCCCGCGCACAGCGCGTCGTAGATCTCCTGCGGGCTGCCGCCGTTGCCGGCGACGGCGCCCATCCCGACGATGTCCCAGGTCATGACTGTCCCATCCGCTCGCGGAGCTTGTAGGCGGCCAGCTTTCCGGTGGCCGTGGCCGGCAGGACGTCGACGAACTCGAAGCGGCTCGGGCGTTTGTAGGGCGCCAGCCGGGCGCGTACGGAGCCGCGGATGGCGCGGCGGACCGCGTCCGCCTCGAAGCCCTCCTCGATCACGGTGAAGGCGACCGAACGCTCCAGCCCGTTGGCGTCGGCGCTGCCGAGGACCACGCAGTCCCGTACGCCCTCGGTCGAGCGGACCACGTCCTCGATCTCGCTCGGGACCACCTTGTAGCCGCCCAGGTTGAGGATGTCGTCGGCGCGGCACAGGTACTCGACGCTGCCGTCGGGGTGCTTGCGCACGACGTCGCCGGTGTACGCGCCGCCCGCGCCGAAGGTCGCCCGGTCCGCGTCGGCCCGGTTGAGATAGCCCAGCGAGACCTGCGGGCCGGAGATGTGCAGCCGGCCGTCGGCGCCGTCGGGCACCGGCACGCCCTCGTCGTCGCGGACCGTCACGGTCACGCCCGGGACCGCGACGCCCGAGCGGCCGTGCATCGAGCGCGCCGGCGGCGTGGCGATGGCGACGTGCATGACCTCGGTGGCACCCAGGCAGTTCATGACCGTGACGCCGAAGCCCTCCTCGATACGCCGGCTCAGTGCCGCCGGGCAGTTCTCGCCGGCCGTCAGGCACAGCCGCAGCGACGGGAAGGGACGCTCGCCCGCTTCCCCGTCGTGGCGGGCGAAGGCCTCCAGGAGCCCCACGTACAGGCGGGGCACCGAGCACAGCACGGTCGGCCGGTGCCGGCGCAACGCGGCGCTGATCGCGTGCGGTTCGACGGCGCCGCGCACCAGCACCGCGCTCGCGCCGGCGTCCAGCGTGCACAGCACCGAGCTGCCGAAGCCGTAGCCGAAGGACATCCGGGCGGTGGAGAGCACCCGGTCCTCGGGCCGGAGGCCCATCACCCGGCCGAAGCCGTCGAGCATGGCCGCGATGCCGTCGGCCGCGTGCCGTACGCCCTTGGGGCGGCCGGTGCTGCCGGAGGTGTACTGGATGAGCGTCTCCCGCCCGGCGGGCGGGGCCGGCGCGGGTGGCGGGCCGTCGGCGCGGTAGGCGGGCGTGGCCGCGCCGGTCGCCAGCGCCTCCCGGACCTGATCACCCGTCAGCTGGGGGAGGTCCGCGAACGCCTCTTCGAGCGCCCGCTGACCGGCCGGGGCGAGATCGAGGTGGACCAGGGCCGCCTCGCAGTCCTCGGCGACATAGCGCAGATCGGCCTCGCCGAGCATCGGCGTGACCGGCACCGGGACGCTCCCGTGCCACCACAGGCCGAGCACGGCCACCGCGGTGGCCACCGAGTCCTCCGCGACGATCAGCCCGCGCGCGCCGGGCTCGATGCCCAGCTCGGTCAGTGCCTGCGCGTAGCCGCGCGCCGCTTCCTGGAGCTGCCCGTAGGAGATCTCACCGGCGTCCGGGTCCACGTAGGCGGTGCGTCCGCCGCGCCCCGCCGCCAGGTGCGCGCCGAGCAGGCGCCGCAGCAGATCGGGTCCGGGCGCGGCCGCCGCGGGGGAGGAAGGGCGCGGCGCCGCCGAGGAGTCCGTACCGGCCGGGGAGGAGGGGCCGGCGGCGGGCGTGCCACTGGGCTCCGGGGGGAGGTGCGGCGCGCCGGCGGCGCCGGCCGTCTTGGCCAGCAGCAGCGCGAGCGCCTCGTCGACGCTGTCGACCGCCGCCGTCTCGTCGTCGGAGAACGCGACCTTGAAGGTCTGCTCCATGCGCGCGGCGATCTCGACCTTCTCCAGGGAGTCGACCTTGAGCTCCTGGTGGAAGGAGGCATCGGACCGAACGTCCTCCACATCGATTTCAAGGACGAAAGCCACTATTTCCCGAAGCCGTGCACCGGCATCGGATTTCCGCACAGGTGGCACTGTGTACTCCTTATCGGCATGGGAGGGATACCGGTCGCGACGCCAATCCTGGGCTCTCCGGTGGACTTTGAAGACGGTAGCGAAGCGCATTCCACCGCCCAGGGGGCGACGGGGGAGTACGTCAGGTCATGCGCCAAAGGACCGGCCGGCCGCGAAAAACCGGTAAAGGAAACGGAATTGGCTGCCGGCGTTCCGCATCCAGGGCGCGTCCCCGGCCCTGCCGGGGCTTGTCCACAGGCGACTTGACGGGGTATCGCGCGCGAGCTGGCCCCGGCTCCGGCCCCCCGTATAGCTTCGCATGTCGGCGGGCCCCGCCGGCGGACCGCCGGGTTGTCGAAAGAACCCGCGGCAGCGTGGAGGGGAGGCCCCGGCAGTCCTTTTGTCCGCCGAAAGCCCCTTGCTCGCCCCGAGTTTGCCGATGTTCGTCGCCCGCGCGCCGCGACAGCTCCCCGCGGCCGCGCACCCAGACCGAAGCCAGGTGAATGATGCCGCTCTCCTCACACACGCTGCTGACCGACGAGCCCCGCCGGCGCCTCGTCGAACTCGACGGCCTCGGCGGCGGGAACGCCTGGCGCGTCGCCGCCGAGCTGAACCCGGCCGCCGACCAGCCCCTGATAGCCGCCGACATACCGCTGCTCAACACCGAGGGCTGGCAGCAGTCCGAGTTCAGCCTGCGGCAGCTCGACGCCCTCGCCGAAGCCTGGGCCGCCTGGTACCACGACCGGGGTGTGCGCGCCCGCGACCGCGTCGCGATCTACATCGCCGACTCCTTCGAGAACCATCTGCAACTCGCCGCCCTCGCCCGCATCGGGGCCATCGCGGTGCTCATCAACGGCCGGATGAAGCCCGAGCTCGCCCTCGGCCTGATCCGCCGCACCGCGCCCGTCGGCATCTACACCGACGCCCCCCGGCTGTCGCTGTTCGCCGGCCGCGAGCGCGAACTGCCCGTCGTGCGCTGGACGGTGACCCGCGAGGACGTGGGTATCCTCGGCGACGCGAAGCTGCCGCACGTCGCCGAGTACCGGCACGGCCCCGAGGACCCGGTCGTCATCTGCCACTCCTCCGGCACCACCGGCAACCCCAAGCCCGTGGTGTGGACCCACCGGCAGTCCGTCACGGGCGCCCTGTACCGGCTGACCCACCAGCCGGCGCAGGAGACCTCCCTGGTGCTCGCCGCCTATCCGCAGTCCCACTCCAGCGCCATCGCCTTCACCTTCTACTCGCTGCTCGGCGGCGTGCCCACCGTCGCCTGGTCCGACCCCAGCGGGCCCGGCCTCGCCCGCGGCTGCGCCACCTACCGGCCGGCCGTCGTCATCGCCTTCAACGAGGCCCTGGCCCACCTGGCCACCCGCAACCCCGACCCCGCCGACTTCACGTCCGTGCAGATGTGGGTCAACCTCGGCGACTGCGGCCACGACGCCCACCTGCGCAGGCTCATGGAGCTCGGCCACACCCGCACCGAGCAGGGCGGCACCGTCCCCGGCTCGATGATCGACGACGGACTGGGCTCCTCCGAACTCGGCTGGGCGGCGCTGCGCCGGGAGATCACCCCCGACAGCCCGCCCCGCGCCCGCCACCTGGGCCGCCGCGTCCCGATCACCGAGGTCGCCGTGCTGCGCGAGGACGGCACCCACGCCGGGCCCGACGAGGTCGGCCTGCTCGGTGTGCGCGGCGACGCCATCGCCCGCGGCTACTGGAACGACTCCGACACCACCTACCGCTCGATGCTCGGCGGCTACTGGCTCTCCGGCGACCTCGTCTCCCGCACCGAGGACGGCGACTTCTTCCACGTCGACCGCCTCGTGGACCGGATCCGCACCGACGACGGCGACGGCTACTCCGCCCTGATGGAGGAGGAACTGCTGCTGAACCTCAAGGAGATCGCGGACTGCGCCGTCGTCGCCGGACACGACCACGAGCGGACCGTGCCCGTCGCGCTCGTACGGCTCTACGACGGCCATGGCGACGCGGCCGATCTGCTGCGGCGCGCCAACGCCGTCCTCGACGGGATCGGCCAGCCCCGGCTGGCCATGCTGGAGATCGCCGCCTCGGCGGGCGACATCCCCCTCGGCCCCACCGGCAAGGTCCTCAAGCGGCAGCTGCGCGAGAAGTACGTCGCCGTGCACACCTACGCGCCCGCCGACCCCGCCTCCGTCGCCCGCGCCGAGGACCTCCGCGGCGAGGACACCCGCGAAGACGCGGCGCACGCCCAGTCGGCGGGCACCCGATGACCACCACAGCGCCGAGGACCCCCGCACCGTCGGGGCAACACCCCACCGCGAGCGGGGCGTTGCCGGACGGGATCCCCGAGGACACCGTCGCCTGGATCAACGAGGTGGGCGCCGACACCCTCCCCGGACGCATGGGCATCACCTTCCTCGAAGCCTCCGCCGAGCGGCTGGTGGCCACCATGCCGGTGGCCGGCAACACCCAGCTGTACCGGATGCTGCACGGCGGCGCCTCCGTCGTGCTCGCCGAGTCGCTCGGCTCCATCGGCGCCGTCCTGCACGCCGGCGACGGCCATATCGCCGTCGGCGTCGACATCAACGCCACCCACCACCAAGCCGCGCGCGGCGGGACCGTCACCGGGGTCGCGACCGCGCTGTATCTCGGCCGGACGACGGCGACCTACGAGGTCGTCGTCTCCGACGAGAGCGGACGCCGACTGTGCACCTCCCGCATCACCTGCACCATCCACGCGAGGCGCAAGCGCACATGAGGCGCCCGGGTGCGCCGCCCGCACCGGGGCGCGCACCCGGACCGCCGGCCGCCGGCCCCGCCCGGCGACCGGTCGCCCCGTCCATGTCCGTCCCGCGGACCGATGCCCGGTCCGCCACCGCACCGGCCGCGCCGTACGCGCACCGGTGCAAAGGAGCCCCATGACCGATCAACTCGCCCCGCCCACCGTGGCCTCGGGCACGACAAAACCGTCCCTGCGCACCGGACCGACCCTGTGGGTCCTGCTGTCGGCCATGTTCTTCGCCCAGTTCGACTTCTTCGTGGTGAACGTCGCCGCGCCGTCGCTGGAGGAGGGCATCCACGCGGGACCGGCCGCCCTCGAACTCGTCGTGGGCGGCTACGCGTTCGCCTACGCGGCGGGCATGATCACCGGCGGCCGGCTCGGCGACAAGTACGGCTACCGCCGGCTGTTCGTCATCGGCACCATCGCCTTCGGCATCACCTCGCTGCTGTGCGGCCTGGCCCAGGACCCCACCCAGCTGACGATCGCCCGGCTCGCCCAGGGACTGGCGGGCTCGATGATGGTGCCGCAGGTCCTCGCGACCATCACCGCCGAGTTCCCCGACGAGAAGAAGCCGCGCGCCATGGCCTGGTACGGCGCCGCGGCGGGCCTGGGCTCCATCGCGGGCCAGGTGCTCGGCGGCGCGCTCATCGCCGCCGACTTCGCGGGTCTGGGCTGGCGCAACATCTTCTTCATCAACGTCCCGTTCTGCATCGTCATCGCGGCCGCCGCGATGCGCGTGCTGCCCGCCAGGACGCACACCCGCAAGGTCGGGCTCGACCCGGTCGGCGCCTTCGGCGTCGCTCTCGCGCTCGCGCTGCTGCTCGTGCCGCTCACCATGGGCCACACCTCCAACTGGCCGGTGTGGACCTGGGTCAGCATGGCCGTCGCCGTGCCGGTCGCGGTCGTGACCGTGCTGTGGGAGAAGAGGATCGGCCGCGGCGGCGGCGACCCCGTGCTCGTCTTCCCGCTCTTCCGCACCCCCTCCTACCGCGGCGGCGTGATCGCGAGCATCGCGTTCATGGTCTACTTCGGCAGCTTCATGTTCACCCTGACCCTGCTGCTGCAGTCCGGCCTGCACCAGGGCCCCTTCCAGGCGGGCCTGCTGTTCTCCCCGATGGGCATCCTCTTCACCGCCACCTCCATGATCGGCCGGAAGCTCACCAACCGGTGGGGGATGGGCGCCCTCTCCTTCTGCAGCGGCGTGATCATCCTCGGCCTGGTGATGCTCGCGGTCCGGCTGTGGATGGCCGGGCCCGACACCGGCCTGCCGTACATCGTGCTGTGCCTGTGCCTGATCGGCGCCGGCAACGGCGTGGTCCTGCCGGCCCTGTTCGGCGCCGCGCTGATGCGGGTCCGCCCGCAGGACGCGGGCATCGCCTCCGGCATCCTCACCACCTCGCAGCAGTTCGCGAGCGCCGCCGGTGTCGCCGTGATCGGCGCGGTGTTCTTCGCCGTCGCCGGCAACAAGCCCGCCGACGCGGACTGGGCCCAGGCCATGGGCTGGTCCACCGTCGTCAGCGCCGTCATGGTCCTCGTCGTGATGTGGATGACCTGGACCTTCAAGAAGTTCGCCGGAACGGCGCAGCAGAGCCAGAACCAGAGCGACGCGACGGCCGCCGCCGCGCACGTCTGAGCCACGCACCGCATCGCCCGGGGTGCGGCCTCTCCCCCACGGAAGGGCCGCACCCCGTTCCCCATCCCCCACCAGGCACAGCGAAATCCCCCACCAGGTACAGCGAACGGAGAAGCACGTATGTGTGGAATCGCCGGCTGGGTCTCCTTCGATCCCGCCCGCCCCGTCACCCGGGCCACCGCCGACGCGATGACGGAGACGATGGCCTGCCGGGGTCCGGACGCCCACGGCCTGTGGCTGGACCGGTACGTCGCCCTCGGCCACCGCCGGCTCGCCGTCATCGACCCCGACGGCGGCAAGCAGCCGATGACCTTCGAGCACGGCGGCCGGACCGTCGCCGCCCTCACCTACAGCGGCGAGGTCTTCAACTTCCGCGAGCTGCGCCGCGAGCTGACCGACCTCGGCCACGTCTTCCGCACCCACAGCGACACCGAGGTCGTCCTGCACGCCTACCTGGAGTGGGGCGAGGCGTTCACCGAGCGCCTCAACGGCATGTACGCGTTCGCCGTGTGGGACGCCCGTACCGAGGAACTGCTGCTGGTGCGCGACCGGATGGGCATCAAGCCGCTCTACTACTACCCCACCCCCGACGGCGTGCTCTTCGGCTCCGAGCCCAAGGCGATCCTCGCCAACCCCGCCGTGCGCCCCGCCCTCGACGCCGAGGGCCTCGCCGAGCTCATCGGCTTCACCAAGACCCCCGGCCACGCCGTCTACAAGGGCATGCGCGAGCTGCCCCCCGGCCACACCCTGCGCGTGCGCGCGGGCGGCAGCCGGCTGCACCGCTACTGGGCCCTTGAGGCCCGCGAGCACACCGACGACCTCGACACCACCATCGAGCACGTGCGGGACCTGCTGGAGGACATCATCGCCCGGCAGCTCGTCGCCGACGTGCCCGTCGGCACCCTGCTCTCCGGCGGTCTGGACTCCTCCGTCATCACCGCCCTCGCCGCCCGCGAACGCGCCGCCGCCGGCGCCGAGCCGGTGAAGTCCTTCGCCCTGGACTTCGCCCGCCACGCCGAGCACTTCGAGGCGAACGACTGGCGCGGCACCCCCGACACCCCCTTCGCCGAGGCCCTCGCCCGGCACGCGGGCTCCGACCACCGCGTCGTCACCCTGCCGCCCGACGCGCTCCTCGACCCCGCCGCCCGCAGGGCGGTCATGACCGCCCGCGACCTGCCCTTCGACCTCGGCGACGGCGACACCTCCCTGTACCTGCTGTTCAAGGCCGTGCGCGAGCACTGCACGGTGGCCCTGTCGGGGGAGTCCGCCGACGAGGTCTTCGGCGGCTACCGCTGGTTCCACCACCCCGACTCCGTGGCCGCCGACACCTTCCCCTGGCTCGCCCCGCCCTTCGGCTCCGGCATCTCCGGCCCCGGCAGCGGCCCCACCGAGGCCCTGCTCGACCGCGGCCTGCTGGAGAAGATCGACCTGCGCGGCTACCGCGCCCAGCGCTACCGCGACGCGCTCGCCGAGGTCCCGCACATCGAGGGCGCCCCGCCCGTCGAGCGGCGCATGCGCGAGATCGGCTATCTGCACCTGACGCGCTTCGTGCAGTGGATGCTCGACCGCAAGGACCGCGCCAGCATGGCCGTCGGCCTGGAAGTGCGCGTCCCCTTCTGCGACCACCGTCTCGTGGAGTACGTCTTCAACACCCCCTGGTCGATGAAGACCTTCGACGGCCGCGAGAAGTCCCTGCTGCGCGCCGCCACCCGCGACGTACTCCCCGCCGAGATCGCCGACCGCGTCAAGGCCCCCTACCCGACCACCCACGATCCGTCCTACCTGGCCGGTCTGCGCACCGCCCTCAGGCGGGCCACCGAGGGCCCCGACGCGCCGGTCCGCGCCCTGCTCGACGGCTCCGCGCTCGCCGCCGCCACCGCCGAGAGCCCCGCCCCCGGCTACCGCACCGGCACCGAACTCGTCCTCGCCCTCGACCACTGGCTGCGCACCCACGACGTGGCCCTGGAGTTCTGACCTCTTGCGCCGCGGGCCACCCGGGTCCGGCGGCGCTCTCTCGCCCCCGCGACTTTGCCTGCCCATGGGGCATCGTTGGCCGGTACGCGGGCCTCCTTTGACGCCAGGCCCGTCAATGCCATGGAATCCCCAACTCCCCGGCCCTGCCCGTAGATCCACTACGGGCAGGGCCTACGCTCGTCCGCCGTGGCAGACACGCACCACCTCATCACGCACCACCTCGTCACGGCCCACCCGCTCGCCTCCCCGGACCCGCTCCCGCCGCTGACCCCGGCCCGCGCGCTCGGCACCTGGCAGGCCGACCCGTTCGGCATCGCCCTGCTGCTCGTCCTCGGCGGACTGTACGCGTGGGGCGTGCTGCGGCTCGTCCGCCGCGGGGAGCGCTGGTCCGCCGCCCGTACGGCCGCGTTCGCGCTCCTCGGGCTCGGGGCCGTCGCGGCCGCGACCCTGTCCTTCCTCGCGGTCTACTGCCGCGTCCTGTTCTGGCCCGCCGCCGTGCAGAACGTCCTCCTCGACCTCATCGCCCCCCTCGGCCTCGCCCTCGGCGACCCGCTCGCCCTGGCCCGCCGCGCCCTGCCCGCCCGCGGCGCCGACCGCCTCGCCCGCGCCCTGCGCGGCCCCCTGGTCCGCGCCCTGACCTACCCCCTGGTCAGCACCGTGCTCGTGCTCGCGACCGAGCTGTGCGTCTACTTCACCCCCTACTTCCCGGCCGCGCTGCGCGACGGCACCGTGCACCGGCTGATGTACCTCCATCTCCTCGCGGCGGGCAGCCTGTTCGTCCTGCCGATGCTCACCGGCGAGGAACTGCTGCCCCGCTGGTGCAGCCACCCCGTACGGGCCCTGCTCGTCTTCGTCGACGGGCTCGTCGACGCGGTGCCCGGCATCGTCGTGATGACCAGCGGCACCCTCGTCGCCGGCGACTGGTACACCGCCCAGGACCGCGCCTGGGGTCCCGCTCCCGAGCGGGACCAGATGCTCGGCGGCGGGCTGATGCTCTCGATCGCCGAACTCGTCGGCCTGCCCTTCCTGATCGCCGTGTTCGTCGCCTGGCTGCGGGCCGACCGCGCCCGGACCGCCGCGCTCGACCGCGCCCTGGACCACGAACTGCTCACCGTTCCCGCGCCCGTTCAGACGGAGCGGCAAGCGGCGGCGGAGGAACCCGCCCGCCCCGCACCCGAGCTGACCCGGCCCTGGTGGGAGACCGACCAGGGCGTCGTGGGGGAGCGCTGGCGGCGCAGCCGCGGCGAGGGCTGAGCACGGTCAGCCGGAGCCGTCCTCCAGCAGCTCCGCCAGGGGGACGGCCGCCACGTCCCGCGCGGGACGCGACACGTGCAGCGCCGCGTGGTAGTAGCCCTCCGACTCCCTGCCCCGCGGGTCCGCGCCCGCCGCCGCCACGGCGGCCAGCGCCCAGTCGCGCTCCTCGGCGTCCGTGAACCGGCGCTGCGGGTACGTACGCGCGGCGACGGTCTCCGTGCGCAGCCCGTGCGCGGCCAGCGCCCGCGCGATCGGCTCGTAGGGCAGGGTCCGCAGCCAGAACGCGGCCACCCACGGCGGCTCCCCGGCGGCGGCGACCAGTGCCGCGAGCGTCCGCGCCGTCAGGAAGCTCGTCCCGCCCGTCACGGTGATCAGCCGGGCGCGCCGCGCCGCGCGCAGCAGGCCGGGGCCGGGCGCGCCGGTCTCCAGGTTCTCCGCGAACGCCGCGTCCAGCAGCCCGGCCGCACGCGCGTAAGCCACGGCGCGGGCGGCCACGTCCAGCCCGGTCACCGGCACCGCGTCGGGGCGGCGCCGGTCCGCGAACCACCGCCGGTCCGCCGCGACGAGTTCCGCGCTGCTCAGGGCGGCGGTGGCGGGCCCGGTGTAGCGCTCGTACAGCTCGTCGAGCGTCACCTCGTGGTTGATCAGGGCGGCGTTGACGCCGTACGAGCAGCACACGTCCAGCACCACGGGCGGCCTGCCGTCCAGGGTCCGCAGCCGGGCGGCCAGGCGGCGGAACAGGCCCTGCGCGTGGTGGGGCGTGCGGTACTCAAGGGGGCGCAGCGCCGTGAAGTAGGGCCGGGGGTCCGGGCAGTCGTAGATCGCGTCGAACCGGGTCGTCCCCGGTTCCCGTCCGGGCCCGGCCGGCGGGTGGGTCATGGCACGCGCTCCTCTCGCCCCGGGCGGCGCCCGGCCTCCTCGCAGCAATCACTGCCTCCGAAGGCCCGGGAGCAAGGGAGTCCACCGGCGAATCCAGCCATTTGCCGTGCCGGGCGGCCGCCCGGCGGCACGCGAGGAGCCCCGGACCGCCGCAGTGCGGCCCGGGGCTCTCGTCCGTGAGGGAACGGGGCGCGGCTAGGAACCGCTGCCGTACGGGCTGGTGAGGATCTCCAGGTAGTGCCCGTCCGGATCCGGGAAGTACACCCCGCGCCCGCCGTGGTTGTGGTTGATCTCGCCCGGCTGCTTGCCGTACGGGTCCGCGCAGTACGCCAGCCCCGCTTCCTTGACCCGGCCGAAGATCGCGTCGAAGTCCTCCTCGGAGACGAGGAAGGCGTAGTGCTGCGGGGTGATCTTCTCCTGGTCGGTGGTGGCGAAGTCCAGGGTGACCCCGTTCGCCGTCTGCACGGGGACGAACGGACCCATCGGGGGGCCGACCTCAAGGCCCATGATGTTCGCCAGGAATTCGGCGGACGCCTGCTTGTCCCGGGCGTGGACGATGGTGTGGTTCAACTCGACTGCCATGCTGTGCATGCCTCCCAGGGCAGTTCCGGCGGCCCCGGCGCACCGCACCCGGATGGTGGGCGACGAAAACCGCCGTAAACGATCTTAAGCCGTCATGTCCCTTCTGTCACGGGCCTGTTCGGCGGTACCGGGCAGGCCGGGGCGCACCGTCACAGCAGGACCACCGACCGCAGGACCTCGCCCCGCTCCATGCGGTGGAACGCCTCCTCGACCCCGTCCAGGGCGACGGTCTCGCTGACGAACGCGTCCAGGTCGAGCCGGCCCTGCAGATACAGGTCGATGAGCAGGGGGAAGTCGCGGGACGGCAGACAGTCGCCGTACCAGGAGGACTTGAGCGCGCCACCGCGCCCGAAGACGTCCAGCAGCGGCAGCTCCAGCTTCATCTCCGGGGTGGGCACGCCCACCAGGACCACGGTGCCGGCCAGGTCGCGCGCGTAGAAGGCCTGCCGGTAGGTCTCCGGCCGGCCGACGGCGTCGATCACGACGTCCGCGCCGAAGCCCCCGGTCGCCTCGCGGATCGCCTCGACCGCGTCCGTGGCGCCCGAGTCGACGGTGTGCGTGGCCCCCAGCGCGCGTGCCCGGTCGAGCTTGGACGCCGCGAGGTCCACCGCGATGATCTTCGAGGCGCCGGCGAGACGCGCGCCCGCGACGGCCGCGCAGCCCACGCCGCCGCAGCCGATGACCGCGACGGTGTCGCCGCGCCCCACCGCGCCGGTGTTGAGGGCGGCGCCCAGCCCGGCCATCACGCCGCAGCCCAGCAGACCGGCCGCCGCCGGGGCGGCGGCGGGGTCGACCTTGGTGCACTGCCCGGCGGCCACGAGCGTCTTCTCCGCGAAGGCCCCGATGCCCAGCGCGGGGGAGAGCTCGGTGCCGTCCTGAAGGGTCATCCTCTGCCGGGCGTTGTGCGTGGCGAAGCAGTACCAGGGGCGGCCGCGCCGGCAGGCCCGGCACTGGCCGCACACCGCACGCCAGTTGAGGATCACGAAGTCGCCCGGCGCCACCTCGCTCACCCCGGCGCCCACCGACTCCACGACGCCCGCGGCCTCGTGCCCGAGCAGGAAGGGGAACTCGTCGCTGATGCCGCCCTCCCGGTAGTGCAGATCGGTGTGGCACACCCCGCACGCCTGGACCCTGACCACGGCCTCGCCCGGACCGGGGTCCGGCACCAGGACCGTCTCGACCCGGACGGGCTCGCCCTTGCCTCGCGCGATGACACCGCGTACCTGTTGCGCCATGGGGTGCTGCCTTTCTTGCCGGACGGCTCGCTGACGGGCCCGGCCCCCGCGTGGGCGGGGACCGGGAACAGGTCCAACATCTCATCCCGCTTCCCGACGGGCCGCGCCCCGCCCCCGGATGACGGTCCGTCGGACGGGTGCGGGAAGCCGGACACCGTACCGGAACGCATCGTTCGCCCCGTTTCTTCCGTTCTTCGCAGAGGCATCACGGGAGCATCACCGAAACTTCCCGGCCATTCCTTCACGTGCGCCAGAGCCGCATCCCTGCCCACACCAGCGACGCAGGTCACAGCACGCCCCCTCCAGGTGGCCGGAGTTTGATCCGCGTTGCAGCCAGGATCCGCACCCGCCCTCTACGCTCCCTCGCCATGCGCAGAACAACACTCAGACGGGCCGCTCTCTCCGCGACGCTGGCCCTCGGTGCCGGGCTCCTCGGCTTCGCCCAGCCCGCCTCCGCCGCTGCCCCCGTCCCCATGACCGTCACCGTCGACAAGCAGACGGCGACCCCGGGATCCACCGTCAACCTCACACTGACCTTCACCAACACCGAGTCCACGAACGTGCAGTTCGTGTACCAGTCGATCCAGCCGTCCTACGACACCTCGCAGGACGTCGGGCTGAAGTACGCCTTCACCTCGTGCACCGGCGACGTCTCCGCCTGCGACGTGGCCGCCAAGCAGAGCGGATCGATGCGCTACAACGTGCCGGTCACCCCCGGCGCCACCCGCACCGTCAAGCTCAGCTACCAGATCGCCGCCGACTCGGCATGCGGCCCCAGCAGGCGCATCGACTTCTACTCGTACCTCTACTACGAGTACCAGGCCGGGCAGCAGAAGAAGGACGGCGTCTACCCGGTGGGCACCGCCGTCACGTGTACGGGCGGCAACCCGGCAGCGGCCGCCCACAAGTGACACACCGTTCCGTGCGCATGGCCTCCGTCCGGGCCCGCTGACAGCCCGTGACACGAGGACAGGCCCGGCCGGTGACTCCACCGGCCGGGTCACGGCATGGGCAGCGGCATGTCCCCTCAGGCCGCCTGCGCTTCGAACTCCTCCTCGTCCGGCACCTCGTCACGCACCATCAGACACGCCGTCCAGGCCGGCATCAGCCAGAACGTCACCAGCGTGACGACCGCGACCGGCAGCAGCGGCAGCGAGACCGCCGCGCCCCGCACCCGGCCCGCCACGAGCAGGGCCACGACCCCGCCGAGCAGCGCCGCCACGCTGATGCGGTGCGCGCGGGCGAGCACGCGCTGCCGCTGGGCGATCTGCCACTCGTCCAGCACCCGGGCGCGCAGCTCCAGCAGCCCGCGCGTGGCGGCGTTGATCCCGCCCATCGCCACGCACCACAGCGGCACCAGGACCACGGTGGCGGCGAGCAGCAGCCACGGCCGGTCGTCCGCGATACAGAAGATCTCGGCCGCCAATACGGCCGCGGTCAGGGTGGCGTGGACGGCGACCAGTGCCCTGCGCCGTCCGCGCGTCGCGTACAGCGGCCGGGCGGTCCCCTGGTTCATGATCTCGAACATGCGCCGGTCGTAGCGGCCGGCCCGCTCAAGCTGCTTGATGGTCATGACGTCGTCCTCCCGTACACCTCGTCCGTGAGCGGCCGGAACGGCTCCAGCGAGAACAGCGCCTCGACCGGGAGCCCGAAGAACCTGGCGATCCGCAGGGCCAGATCGAGACTCGGGTTGTAGTCCCCGCGCTCGATGTAGCCGATCGTCTGGTAGTGCGCGCCGACCGCCTCGGCCAGGCGCTTGCGGGACACCTTCCGTTCTGCCCGCACTATCGCCAGTCTGTTGTGCACCTGCTCGCTCATGTATAAGAAGTACTACATCGGAGAGCAGTGGCGCAACGCTTGAAGGAGTTCGAGGACAGTGCGGCCGTGAGCGGTCTCAGGCCGTCGCGGAGTGCTCGTGACGGTGCCAGCGGGCGGGTGCCGCCTCGTGGCACGCCTCGCAGACCGGGAAGCGGACCTCGCCCCTCGCGGGCAGGTGCACCGACAACTCCAGCCCGGGGTAGGCCTCTTCACCGCACACGTGCACCCCGTGGTGGACCACCGCGCACATGCAGTGGCACGGCTCGATCTGCTCCATCGACGCGACGGCCGGCGACGGAACGTGCCGTAGACTCCCAAAAATGGGCATACCGTGATTTTACGCCCGACTGCCGGGCGGCGCGGGCGGGCCGCGGCGCCCTCGCCTCGCCGGGAGCCCGCGTCAGCCCACCGCCTTCGCCATCCTGCGCACCGCCTCCGTGATCACCTCCGGTGAGGCCGCCAGGTTCAGCCGCACGTGCCCGGCCCCGCCCGTACCGAAAGGGATGCCGCTGCTGAGCGCGACCCGGCCGCGCTCCAGGAAGACAGCGGCCGGGTCGTCGCCCAGGCCCAGTGCCCGGCAGTCCAGCCACGCCAGGTAGGTGCCCTCCGGCGGCACGTACCGCACGTCCGGCAGATACCGGTCCAGCAGCTCGCCCAGCAGCCTCCTGTTCCCGTCGATCCCCGCGAGGAGCGCGTCCAGCCAGGGCTCGCCGTGCCGCAGCGCCGCGACGTGCGCGATCACCCCCAGATGACTCGCCCCCTCGCCCACCATCGAGGGCAGCCGCGCCAGTTCGTCCGCCGCCCCGGCACCGGCGACGGCCAGCGCCGCCTTCGCCCCGGCCAGATGCCACGCCTTGGACGCCGAGAGCAGGGCGAAGGCGCCCTCCGTGCCCGGCACCGACAGATACGGCACGAACCGCGTCCCGGGCCGCACGAGCGGGGCGTGGATCTCGTCGACGACCATCCGCACCCCGTACGCGGCCGCCGGCTCCGCCACCGCCGCCAGCTCGGCACGGCTGTGCACCGCCCCCGTCGGATTGTGCGGGCTGCACAGCAGACAGGCGGCCCGCCGCCCGCCCGCCACCGCCTTCGCGAACGCGCCCTCCACGGCCGTCGGATCGATCCGGCCCGCCGCGTTCAGCGGTGCCTCGACGATCCGCCGCCCCGCGTGCCGGAGAGCGCCGAAGAACGGCGGATACACCGGCGGGTTGACCACGACCGCGTCCCCCGGGTCCGTCACCAGCCGCAGCATCTCCACCACGCCGTGCATCACGTCCGGTACGAGTGCCGTGCGCCCGGGGACGACCCCGTCCCAGCCCCACCGGCGCCGCGCGAAACCGCCCAGCGCCCGCGTGTACTCCTCTCCCGTCGCATAACCCGTGTCACCGAGCGCGATCGCCTCGGTCAGCGCCCGCACCACCGGACCGGGCAGCGGCACGTCCATCTCCGCCACCCACAGCGGCAGGACGTCCGGCGGGTACGCGCGCCACTTGCTGCTCGTGCGCCGCCGCAGCTGATCGAGGGTCAGGGCACGCAACGGATTGCCTCCAGGGCCGGACGCGCCGGCCTCCGCGGCGGGGGACATCGGGAAATCGGCCATGGCCCCATTGTGCTGCGCCCGCACCGCCCCGTCCGCGCCCGGAACGCGAACCCGGCGCACACGGACCACAGTTGCTGGCCTACCGTGCTGCACCCGCCCCCCGCAGCGTCCGGGACCGGCCCGAATCCGGCGCGCACCAACCCCGGTCGGCGACCCGTCGTGCTGTGCGGCACCGCCCCCTCCGGGATCGGCCCGAACCCGGGCCGCGCCGACCGCAGTCGGCAGAACCTCAGTCCCCTGTCCCCTCCGGCTCCGGGCGCTGTGACGTCCAGCCGCGGTGCGCCGGGCGTCGTCCCGCCGGCTGCGTGGGCTCCGGACGCTCGGGCAGCTCCGGCACCGGCCGGCTCACCGGGGAACCCGGCTCCAGTGTCAGCTCCTCCCCGCAGTGCTCCAGCCGGAACGTCTCGCCCTCCCGCAGGGTGTATGTCACCGTCCCCGCCGTGATCTCCACCCGCAGCAGCCGCTTGCGCACCTGCACCGTGAAGGCCAGCCGCCCCAGCTGCTCGGGCAGCCGGGGCGCGAACGCCACGCTGCGGTCACCGTGCCGCATCCCGCCGAACCCGTTGACGAGCGCGATCCAGGTCCCCGCGAGGGAAGCGATGTGCAGCCCGTCGCGCGTATTGCTCTCCAGGTCCGACAGGTCCATCATCGCGGCCTCGCCCAAGTAGTCGTAGGCCAGCCGCAGATGACCCACCTCCGCCGCCATCACCGCCTGCACGCAGGCCGACAGCGAGGAGTCCCGCACCGTCAACGGCTCGTAGTAGGCGAAGTTCCGGGCCTTCTCCTCGTCGGTGAACACATCGCCGCGCACCGACATGGCCAGCACCAGGTCCGCCTGCTTGACCACCTGCTTGCGGTAGATGTCGAAGTACGGGAAGTGCAGCAACAGCGGATACTGCTCCGCCCGCGTCCCCGCGAAGTCCCACAGCTGGTGCCCGGTGAAGCCCGCCGACTGCTCGTGCACCCCCAGCGTCGCGTCGTACGGCAGCGTCATCCGCTCCGCCGCGTCCCGCCACGCCGCGGTCTCCTCGTCGTCCACGCCGAACGAGGCCGCCAGCTCCCGGTGGCGCTCGGCGGCGCCCGCGGCCGCCCGCAGATTCCGCTGCGCCATCAGATTGGTGTAGACGTTGTCGTCCGCGACCGCGCTGTACTCGTCCGGGCCCGTCACCCCGTCGATATGGAACCGCCCCTGATGGTCGTGGTGGCCCAGCGAGCGCCACAGCCGGGCCGTGTGGACCAGCAGCTCCAGGCCCACCTCCTCCTCGAAGACCGAGTCCCCGGTCGTCTGGAGGTAGTTGGTCACGGCGTGCGCGATGTCGGCGTTGATGTGGAAGGCGGCCGTGCCCGCCGGCCAATAGGCCGAGCACTCCTCGCCGTTGAGGGTGCGCCAGGGGAACGCCGCCCCCTTCAGCCCCAGTTGCTCGGCGCGCTGCACGGCGGCGGGCAGCGTCGCGTGCCGCCAGCGCAGCGCCTGCGCGGCCGCCGCCGGCGCCGTGCACGTCAGCACGGGCAGCACGTACATCTCGGTGTCCCAGAAGCAGTGCCCGTCGTACCCCGGCCCCGTCAGGCCCTTCGCCGCGATCGGCCGGCACTCCGCGCGGGCCCCCGCCTGCAGCACGTGGAAGAGCGCGAACCGCACCGCCTGCTGGATCTCCGCGTCGCCGTCCACCTCCACATCGGCCCGGTCCCAGAAGTCGTCCAGGAAACGGCGCTGTTCGGCGCACAGCCCCTCCCAGCCGCTGCTCGCGGCCGAGGCCAGCCCCGCGTCCACCTGATCGTGCATCGCCGGCAGCGACCGCACCGCCGACCACCCGTAGCAGACCGTCTTCTCCAGCCGCAGCCGCTCTCCCGGCGCCAGCTCCGAGGTGACGGTGAAGCGGCCGACATCCGCGCTGGACTTGGTGTATGTCCGCGTACCCCGGCCACCCTCGACCCGGTGGTCCGCGCCCACCGCGACCCGCAGCCCGCTGCGCTCGGTGCGGTGCACCAGCAGCAGCCTTTCCTCCTGCGAGAGGTGCTCCTCGGACACCAGCGGGTTCTGCAGCACCGCCGCGACCCGAGGATCCCCGCCCGCCCTCGGCAACTGCTCGTTGGCGACCAGCTCCGACTGCAGCACGATCCGCACATCGGCGTCGACCGGCTCCACTTCGAAGGCGATCGCCGCGACCGCCCGCTGGGTGAAGGACACCAGCCGAGTCGAGCGCACCCTGACCGTGCGCCCCGCCGGCGACGTCCACTCCACACTGCGGTGCAGCACCCCGGAGCGGAAGTCCAGCACCCGCTCGTGGCTCAGCAGCCGCCCGTGGCGCAGGTCGAAGGGCTCGTCGTCCACGAGCAGCCGGATGATCTTGCCGTTGGTGACGTCGATGACGGTCTGCCCGGACTCCGGATAGCCGTAGCCGGCCTCGGCGTAGGGCAGCGGCCGCAGCTCGTAGACGCCGTTGAGGTACGAGCCGGGCAGCCCGTGCGGCTCCCCCTCGTCGAGATTGCCGCGCCAGCCGATGTGCCCGTTGGCGAGCGCGAAGACCGACTCGCTCTGCGGCAGCACGTCCAGATTGAGCTCGGTCTCGCGCAGCAGCCACGGCTCGACCGCGTACGCCGGATGCGTGATCACGCCGTGCCCTCCAGCAGCCGCTCCAGACCGGTGACCACGACATCGGCGCCGTGCGCGCGCAACTCCTCGGCCTGGCCCACCCGGTCGACCCCCACCACGTACCCGAAGGAGCCCGCCCGGCCCGCCTCCATCCCGGCCAGCGCGTCCTCGAAGACGGCCGCACTCCCCGCGTCGACCCCCAGGTCGTGGGCGGCGGCCAGGAAGGTGTCCGGACGCGGCTTGCCCGGCAGCTTCCGCTCGGCGGCCACCACGCCGTCGATCCGCACCTCGAAGAGGTCCTCGATCCCCGCCGCGACGAGCACGTCACGGCAGTTCGCGCTGGAGGAGACCACGGCCCGGCGCAGCCCCGCCTCGCGAGCGGCCCGTACGTAGCGCACCGAGCCCTCGTACGCCTCGACGCCCTGCTCCCGGATCCTGCGCAGCACCAGCTCGTTCTTGCGGGTGCCGAGCCCGTTCACCGTGTCCTTCTCCGGCGGGTCGCCGGGCTCGCCCTCGGGCAGCTCGATGCCCCGCGAGGCGAGGAAGGAACGCACCCCGTCGGCCCGGGGCAGCCCGTCCACATAGCGGTCGTAGTCGGCGACCGGGTCGAAGGGCCGGAAACCGGGCCCCTCCCGCGAGCGCAGGAAGCCGTCGAACATCTCCTTCCACGCGGCCGCGTGGACGGTCGCCGTCCGCGTGAGCACACCGTCGAGGTCGAACAGACAGGCACGGATGGAGTCGGGAAGGCCGAGGCTCGTCACGGGGTGATGATGCCCAGCCCCCGGCGCGCCCGCGCCCGGCACCGGCGGAATACACCCGCATGCGCCCGCGCGGCGCCCGGCCCGCCGGCGTACCGCTGCCCGCGAGCGGGCAGCGGAGCACCGGCCGGTTCCCGTCCTCCCCGGCAGGACCCGTAAAGTGATCAAATGACCCATGCCGTTGATGTCGTCGAAGCCGCTGCCGTCGCGCTCGGGGAACGCACCTGGATCCCCCACGACCAGGAAGTGACCCTCGGGCAGACCTTCCTCGCCCACCGGGACGCCGTGGAACCGCGGCTGCTCCCGGGCATGCCCCGCAACCCCGATCCCCAGGGCTGGGTGACCCAGCACGTGCTGTGGCTGGAGGACGTGGCCGCCGTCACCGACGGCCTGCTCCAGCAGTGGCAGCCGTATCTGCCCGTCAGCCATATGACGGCCCTGGTGACCGCCTACGCCGACCAGGCGCGCGCGGTGCTGCCGCTCTCGGCGCAGCTGCGCGAGGCCTGGGAGGCCGAGCAGCCCGCCCCGCAGACGGCGGAGCAGGTCGGCTGGTGGGAGGAGTGGCACCTGCCGGAGGCGCAGCGCCAGCAACTGGACGCGGCCACCCACCGGCTGATCGTCATCGGCTCCGTCGTCGTCGCGGCCGTGACCGGTGCCTGGCACACCCCGCAGGAGCAGCAGGCCTGAACCGCGGGCCGCCGCCCCCGCCCCGCGCCCAGGGTCAAGTACGTCTCAACGACCGCTCAAGCGAAGGGTTTTTCCGCCGGGAAGCCGCCGGAACCCGGGTCACGCACAGTAACGTCGGTGTGTTCACGGGCGCACGGCCGGGGCCCCCGGCGGGCCCGGCGGCGGACGAGGAGGGCGGATGAGCGAGGAGTCGGGTCCCCGGCCCGCGCCCGGCGTGCGGCACCGGCGGCGCCGGGTGTGGTACGAGCTGATCGAGTGCGGCCTGCACGGGCACCGGCTCGTCGGCACCGACGCCGGCCGCGTCCGTCCCGCCGACGCCCTCGTCGTCAGGGAGTGGGACGGGCTGCGCTGGCACCGCTGTCTGCGCTGCGACGCCTGGCTCGTCCTGCCGCCGCCCGAGGCGGCGGGACGCGAGTTCCCGCCCGGCCGCGCGGAGATCGCGCTGCCGCTGCGCGGCCGGCCGCTGCGCGACCGCTACGTGCTGCGCCTGATCGCCCTCGACCGCCTGGTGCACTTCGTGGTCCTCGGCATCCTGGCCGTCGCCGTCCTCGTCTTCGCGGGCGAGCGGCGCCGTCTGCACGATCCCTTCTACCGGGTCGTCGACGCGCTGCAGAACGGCGTCGGCGGACCCAGCGGCCGCTCCGGGCGCGGACTGCTCGGCGAGCTGGAGAAGGCGTTCTCCGCGCACACCTCCACGCTGTGGGTGATCGGCCTGGTGCTCGCGGCGTACGCGCTGCTCGAAGGCGTCGAGGCGGTCGGACTGTGGCGGGCCAGGCGCTGGGCGGAGTACCTCACCTTCGTGGCCACCGCGGTCCTGCTCGTCCCCGAGATCTACGAGCTCACCGGCCACATCACCGTCACGAAGATCCTCACCCTGGTCGTCAACCTGGCCGTCGTGGTCTATCTGCTCGTCGCCAAGCGGCTGTTCGGGCTGCGCGGCGGCGGCCGGGCGGAGGCCGCCGAGCGGGAGCGCGACAGCGGCTGGGAGGCGCTGGAACGCGTCCACCCCGGCCGCTGATGAACCGTCAGCTCCCGGCGGGTCCGTACGCGTTCCCGCCCGTGAACGGCGCGAAGGTGTGCGTGAAGTACCAGGTGTCCTGCGGGATGCCGGAGCAGGTGTCGGAGCCCTTGGTGCCCGGGCAGCCGCCGTTGTCGCGCTGCAGCGCCCAGAACGACAGCGTGTTGATGCCCCGGCCGAGCGCCCAGTCGCGGACCTTGACCGCGTCCTGGGTGGTGAAGGTCTCCGCCGGGCCGTAGTCGTCGAGTCCCGGCATCTCGGTGACCCCGGTCATGGCCCACAACTCGGCCGGTGACTTCGCCGGATACAGCTGTGCCAGCTGGGAGACCAGCCCCTCGGCGGCACCGACGGTGTCGGCGGCCATGTCGTGCGTGGCACCGTCGTAGTAGTCGAACGTCATGATGTTGACGACGTCGACGCGGGTGCCGTTGCCCGCGGCGTTGCGCAGGACCGCGAGCCCGGAGTCCGCCAGGCCGTGCGGCGTCGTCGGCAGGGTGTAGGAGAACTGCAGACTGCGGCCGGTGCTCGCCGCCCAGTCCTGCACCTTCTTCATCGCCTTGTTGCGGCGGTCGACCCCCTCGCTGTTGGTCAGGGAGTTGTCCTCGATGTCCATGTCCAGGCGGGGCACGTCGTAGGTCGTGACGATGTTCTCGTACGCCGCCGCGAGCCGGTCGACGTCCGGGCAGCTGTCGGCGAGTTCGGTGCCGCCGTGGTCCGCGGCGTACCCGCCGAGGGAGGGGATGACGTCCCCGCCGCCCGCCCTGATGGCGGCGATGTCCTCGCCGAAGACGGACGGGGAGACGGGCTTGCCCGTGTCGCCGTTCCAGTACGGCGTGCAGGAACCCCTCGCCTCGGTCTGCACGAAGGCCAGGGACAGGTGCTTCGCGCCCGACCGCGCGGCCAGCGCCGCCGGGCTGTCCTTGCCGTAGGTCTCGAAGTAGGGGGCGAAGACCCTCGGGGGCAGCGGAGCGGCGGCCCGCGCCGTGCCCGCCCCGCCGGCTGTCAGCCCGGCGGAGGCGGCCATGGTGGCGAAGGCGGTCAGCGCGGCACGGAAAAGCCCGGTTCGTCGCACGGAAACTCCCGGAGGCTCGGATACGCGTGAGGGGTGAGTGAGCGCTGAACATGCTTGGACTGGACCAGAGTTGCGTCAAGCCCTCACGCGCCTGCCTTCCGGGCGGGCCGCCGCCCGGAAGGCCGACAGCCGGTCAACCGCTGCGCGGGCGGCGGGAGTCGATCCGAATGGACTGGAGCATGCCGACCGCGATGCACACCGCGAACATCGACGACCCCCCGTAGGAGACGAACGGCAGCGGAATACCCGCGACCGGCATGATGCCGAGCGTCATCCCGATGTTCTCGAACGACTGGAAGGCCAGCCAGCACACGATCCCGATGGCCAGCAGCGTCGCGAACATGTCGCCCGCGCGCCGGGCGATGCCCAGCGCCCGCCACAGCACCACACCCAGCAGCGCGATCAGCGTGCCCGCGCCGAGGAACCCCAGCTCCTCGCCGGCCACCGTGAAGACGAAGTCGGTCTGCTGCTCGGGCACGAACCCCCCGTTGGTCTGAAAGCCCTGGAACAGCCCCTGCCCCAGCAGCCCTCCCGAACCGATCGCGATGCGCGCCTGGTGCGTGTTGTAGCCGATGCCCGACGGGTCGAGCCGGGGATCGGCGAACGCGGCGAAGCGGTTGAGCTGGTAGGTGGAGAGCAGGTGCAGCGAGAAGACCGCGGCCACGGCCACCGCCGCCACGGCGGCGAGGACCGCGAGCGTACGGCCCGGCAGCCCGGAGGCGAACAGCAGCCCGGCGGTGATGGCGCCCAGCACCAGACTCGTGCCCAGCTCGTGGCTGACGATGATCACCAGGGCGGGCACGGCGAACAGACCGAGCACCGCCATCATCTGACGCGACGTGGGCGTGGCCGCGGTGTGCGTGTCGCGCGCCTCGGCCAGCAGCGCCGCCAGCATGATCACCAGCGCCGGCTTGACGAACTCCGAGGGCTGGAGGGAGAAACCACCCCCGAGGACGATCCAGGAGTGCGCGCCATTGACGGTGCTCGCCAGCGGCGTCATCACCGTGGTGAGCAGCAGCAGCGCGGCCCCGTAGATGAAGGGGGCGTATCCGCGCAGCCGGCGGTAGTCGACGACGCTCATCGCCACGCACAGCACGAGGCCGATGCACAGATTGAGCAGATGCCGCTTGAGATAGAGGTTGGGGTCGGCGCCCACGGCCTCCTGCCGCTGAGTGGTGGCCGACCAGGTCAGCAGCCCTCCGACGCCGCCGAGCGCCAGCGCGGCGCCCAGCAGCACCCAGTCCAGCCGCCACAGCGGCGAGGAGCGGCCGAACGCCCGCCTCGCGGGGCCGCGGGCCGGAGTGCGCACGAGCGAGGTTTCCACGGTCATGCCCTCCCGTACCGGGGCTCGCGGGCACGGTACCGTGCAAGCCCCGCACGCTGTCTGGTGCTCCGAACGGTCACGCTGTGGCACACTACAGTTATTCAGTTGCGCAATAGCTGAAATGACTACTGCGTCGCCCCACTTCGTTCGTCCTGATGCATGCTGCCCGTGCGCGCCGCCTCGCAGGCGCCGGGCGCGGGGCGCGCACGACGCGTACGGGAGGGTGCGGTGGCGGGGTGGGAGACGGCGGTGCTCGCCGGGGGGCCCGAGGACGGGCTGCGGGTGCGGGTGGCCGGCCAGCCGATGGTGCTGCAGGTGGTGCGCCCGTGTCCCGCCGAGGATGCCCCGGATGGTGTACTGGTGCAGGCGCTGTACGTCTACCGGCGTGAGCCGGGGGAGCCGCTGCGCTACGGATACGACCCGGTGAGCCCCTGAGCGGCATCGGATCGCGCCGTCCTCTTCGTTCCTGTTCGCTGCCTTCGCGGCGCGGTATTCATCCCGTGCGGAGCCGTTGAAGCGCAGCGGACGGCGAATAGACGGTAAACAATCGCATGATTGCGCAATCCGGCAAGTATAGTGGCGGCTACTGACCTCGCCGGGCAGCGGTCGCGGCGAATCCAAGCGGAATGAGGTGTGTCGGCGATGTGGCTGCGAAACGGTTTGGAGCCCTGGCACCTGCTCGTCCTGGCGCTCGTGGTGCTCGTGGTCTTCGGCTCCAAGCGGCTGCCGGACACGGCCCGTGCCCTGGGCAAGTCCCTGCGGATCCTCAAGAGCGAGACCCGGGCGATGAAGGACGAGGGCGCGAGCACGGCGCAGACCGGCCAGGAGCCCGCCCGTGAGACGCCGGCGGTGCACCGCATCCAGGCGGCCCCCGGTGATGCGGCCTCCTCCCGCCCGGCGCAGGAGAACAGCACCGCCCCCGGCGGCCCGGCCGCGCACTGACCCCCTTGTGACGCGTACGACCTCGACGGAGACAACGCGATGAGTGTGACCCTGGCCAAGGGCGGCAACGTCTCGCTGAGCAAGGAGGCGCCCGGCCTCACGGCCGTCTCGGTGGGCCTGGGCTGGCAGGCGCGCACCACCACGGGCGCCGACTACGACCTGGACGCCAGTGCCCTGCTGTGCGGGGCCTCGGGCAAGGTCCTCTCCGACCGGCACTTCGTCTTCTTCAACAACCTCGCCAGCCCCGACGGCTCCGTCCAGCACACCGGTGACGAGCTCGTCGGCGGCACCGGGGCGGGCGACGACGAGACGATCCACGTCGACCTGACGCAGGTCCCCGCCGAGGTCGCAAGGATCGTCTTCCCGGTCTCCATCTACGAGGCCGAGAGCCGCGGGCAGACCTTCGGGCAGGTCCGCGACGCCTATATCCGGGTGGCCGACCGGGCCGACGGCCGGGAACTGGCCCGCTACGACCTCACCGAGGACGCCTCGACCGAGACCGCCATGATTTTCGGGGAGCTCTACCGGCGCGGTGGCGAATGGAAGTTCCGTGCCGTCGGCCAGGGTTATGCCTCCGGACTGCGCGGCATCGCCCTCGATTTCGGCGTCAACGTCAGCTGACCTGCGCGCACGGTACGGGCGTGCGCTCCGCCGGCTTCCCCTCCCGCGGTGCGCGGCCGTGAAAAGCGCGTGAATATCCTCACGTGCCATGAGTCCCCGCAACCGCCCGACGTCACCGGGCACTTCACCCGGTGACGGTGCGGCGCCCCATGGCCGTCGCTGTTTCCCGCGTGCCCCTCGGGGCGCCGACGGGCAAACGGATTTCGAGAGTTCGGCTTCCGCCGCCCCGGATCCTCACGGCCTGCCGCTCGTTCCCCTTTCTGTGGGGAAACGTCTACGGGCCTGTATTGCACGGGAGTTCCCGGCGGCCGGAAGAGGGGGCAGCGTGGGCGAGGATGAGCCTCAGGTAATACTTGCTATATTGCGCAACTGAGCAACAGGCGGTGGTCGCGGCACGCGGCCGCCCCGACGGATGGGGAGCGCGCATGGGTGGACGGCGGACCGAGACCCTGGGGGAGCAGGCGTGGGGACGGGGCGCACAGCCCCGGCCGGCGACGCGTGCTTCGGCCCGGGTACCGGGCCAGAGAGCCGGTCGGCGCCCGTCCGCCGAGACCCACCGGACCCCGGCACGGCGCGCCGCCGCACGCGAGCGGGTACCGCACTCCGGGGCCAGGATCCTCACGGCGGCGGTGCTGCTGGTGGCCGGAGCCGTGGCCGACGAGAGCAGCGGCGACGGACTGGGCTGGATCTTCGCCCTCGCCGCGGCCGCCGCCGCCCTGACGGCCGCCCTGGCCTGCCCCCGGACCAGGACCTGGTGGGCCTTCGCCGCACCCCCCCTGGCGATCGCCGTCGTCGCCGTCGCCGCCCAGCTGCTGGCGGGCTCCTCCGCCCACGGCCGGGGCAGCGCGATGGCCGTGGGCGTGCACTGGGCCATCGACAGCTTCCCCGCCATGGCCGCCGCCGAGGTCGCGGTGCTCGTCGTCGTGACGCTGCGCGCGGTGGCCGGGCGGGGCGGGAGGGGCGGCCATGCGTGACGCCTACCGCGACACCCCCGGCCGCGGCGCGGCCGGCCGCAGGCCCGCCGGACGGCGGCCCGCCCCCCGGCGCTCCGGGCGCCCCGACCGCGCCGCGTCCGTCGCCCGGATCGCGGTCTGCCTCGCCTCCGCGGCCGTGATGGTCACCAGCGGCGTGGGCTGGTTCGCCTACCACTGGGTCAACAACGGGCTGATCACCTCCAGCGCCCTCGACGCCCTGCGCAAGGGCGCACCCCCCAAACTGGACGACTCGGTCAACCTCCTGCTGATCGGCCTCGATTCCCGCAAGGACATGGACGGCAACGACCTGCCCAAGGAGTTCGTCCAGCAGGAACTGCACGCCGGATCCAGCGAGATCGGCGGCTACAACACCAACACCCTGATCCTGATGCACATCCCGGCGGACGGCGGCAAGGTCACCGCCTTCTCGATCCCGCGCGACGACTACGTCGAGATCGCGGGCGGCCGCGGCGAGCACAAGATCAAGGAGGCGTACGGCATCGCCAAGGCGGAGGCCGAGGACAAGCTGGCCGCCCAGGGCGTCAAGGGCGCCGAACTGGAGCACCGCAGCCGCGAGGCGGGCCGCGAGGCCACCCTGGCCACGGTGCAGAACTTCCTCGGCGTGCCCATCGACCACTTCGCCGAGGTCAACCTGCTCGGCTTCTACGACATCGCCAAGGTCGTCCAGCCCGTCCAGGTCTGTCTGAGGAAGCCCGTCAAGGACCGCTACTCCGGCGCCGACTTCCCGGCCGGTCCGCAGGAGCTCAACGCCCGCCAGGCACTGGCCTTCGTACGCCAGCGGCACGGCCTGACCAACGGCGACCTCGACCGCACCCACCGCCAGCAGGCGTTCCTCTCCTCCGTCACGCACAAGCTCAAGGACGAGGGGGTGTGGAGCGACCTGGGCAAGCTCCAGGGCCTGTTCGACGTCGTCAAGAAGGACATCGTCCTCGACAACCGGTGGAACATCCTGGACTTCGCCCAGCAGGCGCCCAACCTCACCGGCGGCAAGGCCGAGTTCCACACCCTGCCGATCGCCGGGTTCGCCAAGCGCAAGGGCGAGGACGTCAACCTCGTCGACGTGGAGAAGGTGCGCTCCCTCGTGCAGTCGATGATCGGGCAGAAGCAGAAGGGCGACTCCGCGCCGCAGTCCTCCGGCGACTCGTCCTCCTCCGCCCCGGCCGTCCCCCCGGACGCCGCCGGGACCACGGTCGACGTGCACAACGCCTCCGGCTCCCGGGGCGGCGCCGCCGCCGAGTCCAAGGCGCTGGCCTCACTGGGCTACACGGCGGGCCAGATCGCCAACGCCCCCACCTCGCACACCACTTCGGTCCGCTACGGCAGCGGTTCCCAGGCGGCCGCCCAGCAGATCGCCTCACGGTTCGGGGTGAGCGCGGCCCCCGACCCCGCCGTCCCGGCCGGGCACGTGCTCGTCACCCTGGGCGTGGGCTACCACACGCAGTCCGCGCCCGAGCCGAAGCCGTCGGACAAGCCCGGCACCCCGGACAGCGCCAAGCCGAGCGATCCCGCCCCGGCCTCCTCGGAGGACTTCCAGGGCCCGTCCGTGAAGATGGGCGGCGTGCCCTGCGTCGACTGAACCTCCCGGCTCCGACGGCGGCCACCGCGCGCCGTCAGAGCCGGCCCTTGTGGACCACCAGGGTCCTCTCGTAGTGCCGCATCTCCTCGATGTCGTCCGCGAAGGGCGCGGTCCCGTCACGGAAGGGCGGGAAGTGCGGTCCGGCACGGAAGCCGTGCTCGTGGTCGGCCACCGAGGTCCACTCGATCCGCAGCACGTAGCGCTGCGGATCCTCCACTCCGCGCGAGAGCTCGTAGCCCACGCACTGCGGGGCGGCGTAGAGGTGGGTGACGGCGGCCGCGTACGCCTTCTCGAAGGCGGCGCGCCGCTCGGGATCGGTGATGCGGTAACGGACGTACTCGACGGTCACAGGGTCCTCCGTTCAAGGGCGGGCGGTGCCCGCGTCAGGCCGTGAAGCCGAGGTGCACATGGTCGTGGTGGGTGTCGTCGGAGAAGAACTGCCCCGCCGCCCCGCCCTCAAGGAGGACCGGCCCGCCGACGTTGTACGAGCCCGCGGCCGCCGCGTCCCGTATGAACCGCTCGATCAGCGGACGCGGCGTGGCCCGGTCGACGACCGCCGCGCCGTCGATCCGCCACACGTCGAAGGCCCGCCCGCGTGGATGGTCACTGGGCCGGTCCGTACCGAACACGTCGAGCGGATGCCCGGACCGCACGACGCTGACGTCCATGCGGTAGCGCTCCGCGAGCCGCAGCATCGCCCGCAGCACACCGGCGTGCACCGCCCCGCTGCGGACGTCCGCCGCGGCGGCCACCGGCAGCCGGATCCGGGGATCGGCGAGCACCTTGCGGGCGTCCTCGGGCAGCGAGGCGGCGGCGGGACCCGGCGCGGCCGGACGCAGCGCGCTCACCGACCAGTCGGGCGCGGCCCGTTCGAGCCGTACGTCCACGGTGGTGCCGCCCGCCGCCACCGGGCCGCCGGCACCGCGCGTCCACTGCCGGCACACCACCAGCACGCTGGCGGCATCGGCCAGGATGCCCCCGTACTGCGCGATGTCGACCTGCAGCGCGGCCTCCTCCGCCCCCGGCAGCAGGCCCCCGGCCTGCGCCACCAGCGCCGGCCCCAGCCCCAGCGCCGCCACCCGCTCCCGGGCCCCCGCCGCACCGCCCCCGCCCGGACGCCAGGCGCCGAGCGCCTCGACCAGCCGCACGGCCCGCTCCTTCACCGCGGGCCGCACATCGGAGGGATCCGGCCGCCACACGGACGTACGCGGCAGCCCGGAGGGGGACGGCGCGGCGGGCGACGTACGGCCACCGCCGCCCGAGCAGGCGGCCGTCAGCAGTCCGGCCGCGCCGAGGGCGAAGGCCCGCCGGCCGGGGCCGGCCGCGCGGTACGGATCGTGGGGCACGCTCCCTCCTTCGCACGGCGGGGCACCGCGGCCGGGTGCGGCCGCGCTCCGAGTCTCCCGCCCGGCCCGGGCCCGCGCACCCGGCGCTGCGCCACCCGGCACGGGCGGCGGCGGACGGGAGTTGACGCCGTCCGGCAGCCCGCCGCGCCGCCTGCCTGGACCGACGCGGGCGGCCCCGCGTCCACGGCGGCGGCCGCGGCCGCGCGTGCTCGGCCGTGCGAGTGATATATCGCCGCACGCTGACGCAGAACGGCGGCGGCCGCACCCGGGGCGCGCGACGATGCCCGGGCGGGGGTTCGTCACGTCCCGGCCCCAGCCCTACCCTTTCCCCTTGCGTGGAGGTGCCGTGTACACCACCGAGCCAGTCGCCGACAGACTCCAGCCGTCCCCCCAGGAGGACCAGCTGGCCGAGGACTACGCCAGCCTCCTCGGCACCGTCTCCCGCATCGACGAAGCCGTGCGCGAGGGCGCGTGGCACGGCGTGCGCGACGAACTCGACCAACTCATCAGCGCCGCCGAGGACATGTGGTCCACCCTCTCCGACCCCGACCCCGACTACAGCGGCGAGGACCCCGAGAGCGACCCCCGCCGCACCCCCGTCAACGCCGACCCGGCGACCGTCCGCCAGCTCGTCGCCGCCTACGCCGAACCCGGCACCGTCACCCGCGCCCTGTACCCCCCGAGCGTCATCACCGACCCGCACCTGCGCGCCGCCGTCGCGGGAGTGGCGGGACCGGAGGATCCCCTCGCCCCGGCGGAGGAACAGCCCGTGAGCCTGCGCTGAACCGCGCCGAGGCGGCCGCGCGATGACAGAGTTCGGATACTTCCTCTCCTGCGAGGAGCACCGCCCGGCCGACCTCGTCGAGCAGGCCAGAATGGCGGAACAGGCCGGCTTCACCTCGCTGTGGATCTCCGACCGCTTCCACCCCTGGACCCCCGCCCAGGGACAGGCGCCGTTCGTCTGGTCCGTCATCGGAGCGATCTCCGAAGCCACCTCACTGCCCGTGCAGACCGCGGTGACCTGCCCGGCCGTACGGCTGAACCCGGTGCTCACCGCGCAGGCCGCCGCCACCTGCGCGGTCCTCCTCGACGGCGGCTTCCGGCTCGGGGTGGGCAGCGGCAAGGCCATCGACGAGCACATCCTCGGCGACCCCTGGCCGCACGAGTCCGTCCGGCTGGAGATGCTGGAGGAGGCCGTGCAGGTGATGCGGCTGCTCTTCGAGGGCGGCCAGGTCAGCCACCACGGCAAGCACTACACCGTCGAGGACGCCCGGCTGTACACCGTCCCCGACGAGCCCGTGCCCATCGACGTCGCCGCGTTCGGGCCGGCGGCGACCGAGGTCGCCGGCCGCATCGGCGACGGCTTCCTGACGATGGTGCCCGACGCCGACGCGGTCGCCCGGTTCCGGCGCAGCGGCGGCGCCACGAAGCTCGCGCTCGGCGGCGTCCGCGTGTGCTGGGGCCCGGACCGGGACGAGGCCGTGCGCGTCGCCCACCGGCTGTGGGCGGTCGACCAGCTGCCGGACGAGCTCCCGCGCGTCCTGCCGACCCCCGAGCACGTCGAGCAGACGGCCGCGCTCGTCCCGCCCGACCGCGTCGCGGCCGGTGTCACCTGCGGCACCGACCCCGACGAGCACATCGCCGCCCTGCGCGCCTTCGCCGACGCCGGCTTCGACCGCGTCCACGTCGGCCAGATCGGCCCCGAACAGCGCGGCTTCTTCGACTTCTACCGCACCAAGGTGCTGCCCGAACTCGCCGAGTGAACCGACGCGACAGGACCCGACAGGACCCGACAGGGCGGAGAGCCGACCATGAGCCAGAAGGTGTCCGACGTCGTCCTGGCCCGGCTGCGCGACTGGGGCGTCGAGCAGGTCTTCGGCTACCCCGGCGACGGGATCAACGCCCTGCTGGCCGCCTGGGAGCGGGCCGGCAACCGGCCGAGGTTCATCCAGTCCCGGCACGAGGAGATGTCGGCGTTCGAGGCCGTCGGCTACGCCAAGTTCAGCGGCCGGCTCGGGGTGTGCGCCGCGACCTCCGGCCCCGGCGCGATCCACCTGCTCAACGGCCTGTACGACGCCTGCCTCGACCACGTGCCCGTGGTCGCCATCGTCGGCCAGACCCACCGGTCGGCCATGGGCGGCTCGTACCAGCAGGAGGTCGACCTGCACACGCTGTTCAAGGACGTCGCCGCCTATTTGCAGACCGTGACCGTCCCCGAGCAGCTGCCCAACGTCCTCGACCGGGCGGTACGCATCGCCTACGCGCGCCGCGCGCCCACCGCCGTGATCGTGCCCGGCGACGTGCAGGACCTGCCCTACACCCCGCCCACGCACGAGGCGCGGATGGTCCCCTCCAGCATCGACCGCAGCGGCTGGCAGGCGGTGCCCTCCGACGAGGCGCTGGCCAGG
Organism: Streptomyces gamaensis; assembly: GCF_042656465.1. NCBI lineage: Bacteria > Bacillati > Actinomycetota > Actinomycetes > Kitasatosporales > Streptomycetaceae > Streptomyces > Streptomyces gamaensis. Next base: position 70,902 of record NZ_JBHSPB010000014.1, on the reverse strand, counting down.
GCGGCGGAGGTGCTCAACGCCGGGGAGCGGGTGGCGGTCCTCGTCGGCCAGGGAGCGGCCGGGGCCCGGGCCGAGACCGAGGAACTCGCCCACGTCCTGGGCGCCGGGATCGCCAAGTCCCTGCTCGGCAAGGACGCCGTCGGCGACGAACTCCCCTACGTCACCGGAGTGCTGGGAGCGCTCGGCACCCACCCCGCCCACGAGCTCATGCGCGACTGCGACACCCTGCTGACCATCGGCTCGAACTTCCCCTACACCCGGTTCCTGCCGGACTTCGGCCAGGCGCGGGCCGTGCAGATCGACATCGACCCGCAGATGCTCGGCATGCGCTACCCGTACGAGGTCAACCTCACCGGCGACGCGCGCGCCACCCTGCAACGGCTGCTGCCCCTGCTGCACCGCAAGGAGCGGCGCGACTGGCAGGAGCGGATCGCGGCGGACGCCGAGCGCTGGGAGGAGACGATGGCCCGCCGGGCGGCCGAGCCCGCCGACCCCATCAACCCCGAGCACGTCGCCCGGGCGCTGTCCCCGCTGCTGCCCGACAACGCGATCCTCACCTCCGACTCCGGCTCGGTCGCCACCTGGTACGCCCGCCACATCCGCATGCGTGGCACCATGCGCGGCTCGCTGTCGGGCACGCTCGCCACGATGGGCTGCGCGGTACCGTACGCGATCGGCGCGAAGTTCGCGCACCCCAACCGTCCGGTCGTGGCACTCGTCGGCGACGGGGCGATGCAGATGAACGGCATGGCCGAGCTCATCACCGCCGCCAAGTACCACACGCAGTGGGACGATCCGCGGCTCGTCGTCGGGGTGTGGAACAACCACGACCTGGCCCAGGTGAACTGGGAGATGCGGGCGATGAGCGGCTCCCCGCAGTTCCTGCCCTCGCAGGAACTGCCCGACGTCTCCTACGCGGCCTTCGGCCGCACCATCGGCCTGACCGGGATCCGGGTGGAGAGACCCGAGCACGTCGAGGGCGCCTGGCGGCAGGCGCTCGCCGCCGAGGGGCCCGCCGTCGTCGAGTTCCTCACCGACCCGGCGGTCACACCGCTCCCGCCGTACGCCGACCCGGACCGGCCGGCCGACGCCGGGACCGGAGGCGGCGGAGCCCGCGCGGCCGGACAGCGGCACGGACTCAAGGCGAAGGTGCAGGAGTTCCTTCCGGGCGGCACCGGCAGGCCCGCTCGCTGATCAGGCCGTTGGCGGGCCGGTCCGTTTTCAGGGCTGCCCCGGTCGCGCCGCGCGCAGAGCGAACAGGTGCGGGACGCGGGGCGCCTCGTCCGGCAGCCGCCACCAGCCGCCCTCCGCGCGCACCATCGACCCCAGCCGCTGCCACGGCAACAGGTCTGTCTCCCGCAGGAGTTCGACACGCAGGCCCGCGCCGAGCACCGCGCCGACCACGTCACCGAGGCCGTGCCGCCACTCGTAGCTCGTCGTCGCGCCCCGCAGCGGCGGGCCGTCGGTGTAGGTGTACGGATTGTCGGTGCGCAGCGGGCCACGGCCGCCCAAGTAGTCGTGGCGCAGCAGCAGTTCCTCCTCGCCGGGCCGGGCCACCGGGCCGAGCGCGTTGAGCAGCGGGTGGAACTCCACCACGTACAGCCTGCCGCCCGGCCGCAGCAGCGCGCCCACCACCTCCGCCCAGCGCGGCAGGTCCGGCAGATAGCACAGCGCGCCCTTGCCGGTGTACACCACGTCGAACCGCCGCCCGCCGAGCGCCGCCACGGCGTCGTGCACATCGGCCCGTACGAACTCCACGGCGCTGCCCGCCGCGGCCGCGAGCCGGCGCGCCCGGCCGACGGCGGCGGCGGAGAAGTCCAGGCCGACGGTGCGGGCCGCGCCGCGGGCGGCGAACGCCTGGGTCTCGGTGCCCAGATGGCACTGAAGATGCAGCACCTCCCGCCCGTGCAGCGGTCCGAGATCGTCCCATTCGAAGGGCGCGAACCAGTCCTCGGCGGACCGGGAGCCGTCCAGCCCGTAGAACGCGCTGGCCGCGTGGACGGGGGTGCGGGCGTCCCAGTTGCGTTCGTTGGCGTGCAGCATCTCCTCCGTCGAGGGCACATCTGTCGAGGGGACGTCTGTCGAGGGCGTGCCGCCCCGGCCCTTTCGCTGATCTTCCTGTGTCATACGGGCGTTCCTACCCGCGCCCCCGCTTTCCGCACCCGCCTTCCGGGAAATTCGCGACGGGCCGCAGTCGATCACTTACTCAAAACAGTTCGCGGACGGCCCGGTTCCGCAGGCAGAGCGGCCGATTCCGTATCGGCATCGCCGTGTTGTGCTGGGCAGTTGACGGAAGTTTCCCGAAGACATTGCAACAGCCGCCCCCGGTGCGGGATCCTCGGATCCTGTCGGGGTGTGCTGCGCTTCATCGAGGGGGAGGCGAAAATGACGACAGCGCCGCGCGGACGTAAACTTCCCATGGCCGACGACGACATACTGCCGGCCGTGCTGCGGCCGACGGACGGCGAACAGCGGCTGTGGGGAAAAGGCTCTCTGGTAACGGTCAAACTGACCGCGGAACAGACCCGCGGCGCCCTGGGAATGACACACTTCACGGCGGAATTCGGGGAGCGGTCGCCGAGCCACATCCATACGCTCGAAGACGAGATCTTCATGATCAGGAGTGGTGGGGTGCGGGCCACCGTCGGTGAGCGGACCGAACTCCTCGAAGGCGGCAGCGTGCTGTTCCTGCCGCGTGGAATTCCGCACTCCTACGAGGTGGAGAGCGATTCGGCCGAACTGTATGTGCTCACCTGCCCCGGCGGATTCGAGAGGTTCTTTCTGCACGGCGGCTACCCGGTGGAGCTGGGCGAGGCCGCGCCCGTGGGAAACCGCTGGTCGGTGGACCGTACGAAGGAAATCGCGGAGAAACTCGGCCTCGGGATCCTCTGGCAGGACTGACCGCAGGCTGACGTATCGCTGACGCACGACACACGACGCACGCCGTACGACACATGCTGGAAGCGGTACGAGCACACGGAATTGCACCATTCATGGGGGAGAAGCAACAGGCATGCTGAAAAGACGATCCATCCTGGCGGGCGCCGCGGTGGTGGCGACCGCCCTCGGCGCGGGACCGGCCGCCGCCGACCCCTCGGACCCCGCCGGCACGGGGGGCGGCTCACGGCCGCCGGAGTCCGGGGACGGCTCCGGTCCGGCCGGCCGCGCCGTCGTGGTCCTGCCCGGCGACCCGCGCTACGCCGATCTGACCGTCGGCAACAACACGCGCTGGGTGGGCAGGCCCGAGTCCGTGCGGCTCGTGCGCACCACCGAGCAGGTCGTGGACACGGTGCAGGAGGCGGTGCGCGACAAGAAGCGGGTCTCCGTACGCGGCGGCGGCCACTGCTACGCGGACTTCGTCTACAACCCCGAGGTCCAGACGGTCATCGACATGACCACCATGGACCGCGTGTACTACGACGAGCGGCGCAAGGCGTTCGCCGTGGAGGGCGGCGCCACCCTCATGCACGCCTACGAATCCCTGTACAAGGGCTGGGGCGTGGCCCTGCCCGGCGGCATGTGCTACTCCGTGGGCGTCGGCGGGCACATCAGCGGCGGCGGCTACGGCATGCTCTCGCGCCGGCACGGGCTGAGCAGCGACCACCTCTACGCCGTCGAGGTCGTCGTCGTGGACAAGAACGGCACCGCGCGGGCCGTCGTGGCCACCCGCGAACCCGACGACCCCCACCGGGATCTGTGGTGGGCGCACACCGGCGGGGGCGGGGGCAACTTCGGTGTGATCACGCGCTATTGGCTGCGCTCGCCGGACGCGCACGGCAACGACCCGGCCCAGCAGCTGATGCGCCCGCCCAAAGAGGTGTACATCAGCGCCATTTCACTGCCCTGGGACAAGCTCGACAAGCAGGGCTACGCGCGGCTCGTCGCCAACTTCGGCTCCTGGCACGAGCGCAACGGCAGCCCCGACTCGCCCTACGCCGGGCTGTGCAGCTTCCTGATGATGAACCACCGCGCCAACAACAGTGTCGGCGTGCTGACCCAGATGGACGGCACCGTGCCCGGCGCCGAGCGGCTCATCGAATCCTTCCTCGCCGACCTCACCAAGGGGATCGGCGTCGAGGCCCGGCCCCTGGACACGCCCGTGGGCGAACAGGGCCCCATGCCCGACTTCTTCACCCCCCAGCGGATGCCCTGGCTCGCCTCCGTGCGCTTCCTGGGCACCAACAACCCCACCCTCGCCAATCCCACCCTGCGCGGCATCCACAAGTCCGCCTACCTGCGCAAGGGTTTCGACGACGCGCAGATCGCCGCCATGTACAAGCATCTGACGCGCACCGACCTGGCCAACCCCAACTCGATGATCGTGCTGCTCTCCTACGGCGGCAGGATCAACACGGTCCGCCCCGGTGACACCGCCTCCGCCCAGCGCGACTCCCTCTTCAAGGGCCTCTTCCAGAGCTTCTGGCCCGACCGGCGCGAGGACGACCGCAACCTGGCCTGGACCCGCGAGGTCTACACCGACGTCTTCGCCTCCGGCGGCGGCTACCCGGTACCCGGCCCCGCCACCGACGGCTGCTACATCAACTACCCCGACAGCGACATCACCGACCCGGACCAGAACAAGTCCGGCGTCCCCTGGTACACGCTCTACTACAAGGACAACTACCCACGCCTGCAGCGCGTCAAGGCCGCCTACGACCCACGCGACTTCTTCCGCCACTCGCAGTCGATCAGGCTGCCGGAGAAGTAGCCGACGGCAGCGGACACGGGAAGGACATGGAGGACATACAGCGTGAGAAGGAGGAGAACTCGATGAGCCCACAGTTCGCGGGCAAGGTCGCCCTCGTCACGGGCGCCGGCTCCGGGATCGGCCGGGCCAGTGCCCTCGCCTTCGCGCGCCACGGCGCCACCGTGGCGGTCGTCGGCAACGAGCCGCGGTCCCTGGAGGAGACCGTCCACCTGATCGGGGCGGAAGGCGGCAAGGCCGACGCGGTGGTGGCCGACGTCACCCGCCCCGAGGACGTCGAGCGGATGGTCGCCACCGTCGTCGCCCGCCACGGCGGACTGCACATCGCGCACAACAACGCCGGCGTCTTCCCCCGTCCGACACCGCTGGCCGACCTCGAACCCACCACCTGGGACACCGTGTTGGGCGTCAACCTGACCGGCGTCATGCTGTGCATGAAGCACGAGATCGCCCACATGCGCGCCCACGGCGGAGGCGTGATCGTCAACGCCTCCTCCAACATCGGCTTCCACGGACGCCGTCCCGGCATGGCCTCCTACGTCGCCTCCAAGGCCGCCGTCAGCGCGCTGACGAAGGTCGCCGCCCTCGACCACATCAAGGACGGCGTCCGCATCAACGCCGTGAGCCCCGGGGCCTCCAACACCGCGATGTCCTTCCGCCCGGGCGAGAACGAGGACGACCGCGCCCGCCGGCTGGCGGCCACGGTGCCCATCGGCCGGGTCGCCGAGACCGAGGAGATCGTCGCGGCCGTACTGTGGCTGGCCTCGGACGCGGCGAGCTTCGTCGTCGGCCACGACCTGGTCGCCGACGGAGGCATGACCGCCTGAACCGTCGTCGCGACGAGCGATCCGGGTGCGCATCCGGAGCCGGCCGGATGCGCACCCCGTACCGCGCGGAACCGCTCTCAGGTGCCGGGCTTGCGGCCGTAGACGAAGACGGTGTCGCCGTCACGGAGCAGGGACCAGTACGCCCGCGCGTCCTCGGGCCGCATGTTCACGCAGCCGTGGGAGCCCGGTGCCGACCAGACGCTGCCGTCGATCGCGTGGAACGCCTGCCCGCCGTCGAAGAACTGGGCATAGGGCATCGGCACCTTGTAGAGCGTCGAGAAGTGGTCCAGCGAACGCCAGTAGATCTTCCGGACTCCGGTCCGTGTCCCGTAGCCCTCGCGCCCGGTGCGCACGTGCACCGGACCGTGGACCACCTTCCCGCCGTCCTGGATCCAGCTCAGCTGCCGCGTGAGGTCCACGCACGCGATACGCCCCTTGTTCACAGGGCACTTGCCGTCCGCGTCCGGGTCGCGCCGGAGCTCACGCTTCATCAGGCCCCAGGTGACCGGGCCCGCGTAGCCGATCTCCGGGCTGATGCGGTGGTGGTGCTGGAAGGCCCGGATCGCCTCGCAGTCGGCCGGGGACTGACGTCCGTCGGCCGGCCTGCCCAGGAAGCTCTCGACTTCCTTCTGGTACGGCCCGGTTCGCGTCGTGCACCCCGAAGCGGCGGCCTGCGCCGTACCGTCCAGGGCCACCGTCAGCGGCGCGCTCAGCCCCAACGCCCCCAGGAACACGCCGAGTCGGCGCGCTGCGACGCTGTGCATCCTCTGCTTCTTTCTCCCTCTCGTACCCATGACGAGTAAGACCGGTCACCCTGCTCAGGGGTTGCAGGAGGAACGCCCCGAAGCGTCGTCCCGCCCCCGGAGGGCCGTGATCGCGCCCGGTAGACTCCGGCACGGCACCGAGCCGGAAGTCCGCCGGGGGGAGAGGCACGACCATGCGCATGAAGGAGATGGTGCGGCGCACCGGGGTCCACGAGAGGCTGCTGCGCTACTACGAGCAGCAAGGGCTGCTCGCCCCGCGACGGCTGTCCAGCGGCTACCGCGTCTACAGCGAGGCCGACGTCGAGACCGTGCGCCGCATCCGCTGTCTGCTCACCGCCGGGCTGCCGACGGCCCTGATCGCCCGGGTGCTGCCCTGCGTCCGCTCCGACGGCGACCGCCTCGTGCCCACCTGCCCCGACCTGGTGGCCGAACTGCGCCGGGAACGCGAGCGCATCACCGCCGCGATCGCGGAGCTGGAGACCTCCCGCGGCATCCTCGACGACGTGATCACCGCGGCCCCGCACCTGCTCGCCGAGGAGCGCCACGAGGCCGTACCCGCCGTGCCCGCCGCACACGCCGCGTAGCCGCCGGACGGTCCGCCCGCGCGCCGCGGTGCGGACTAGACGTGGCGGGGGGTGAGCTCCGCCATCGCCGACCAGCCGTTGCCCGGCGCCTCGGTGCTGATGATCTGCGGCGTGGTGGCGATGGCGTCGGCCATCGTCTCCATGGCCTCCTTGAAGTGCGCCGAGTTGACGTGGGCGTCGCCCGCCTCGCGGGAGGCGAAACCCTCGACGAGCACGAACTGGTGGGGGTTGTCGACGCTCTTGGACCACTCGAAGAAGAGGTTGCCCGGCTCGTTGCGGGTGGCCTGGGTGAAGTCGTCGACGAGCGCGAGCCAGTCCTCGGTGCGCTCCGGCTTGACGGTCATCTTGACGACGATGAAGATCATCGAAGGTCTCCCTGCGGTGTCGGTGGAGGAGCCGGAGCCGCGCTGAACGGCGCCGGCGGCGGCGGGCCCCGGGCCCGTGCCGCGGTCCACGGTGGTCGATCGGGGGGCGGCGGACGAAGCCGGTACGCGCGCCTTTCCGCCCCTGCCGGAATCCGCCGCGTCCCGGGCCGGTCGTGGTGGGGGCACGGGCGACGGCGTACGGGCCTCGTGTGAGGTTCGGTCCCACAGCCCTCTTCTACCTCCGTCGGCGGCGCCCGGCCCGGCGGCCCCGGCAGGCCGCCCACGGCCCGGCCGCCGGACGACGGGCGGGCCACCGGGACCACCGGGCGCCTCCCGCCCGCCGCAGGCGCAGGTGGGACGGTCCGGCGGCCGTGATCGCCGCCGCTGCCGCCCGCGCGCCGCGCACCCGATGCCCGCTTGTCCGCCGATCGGCTGACGCCGCTCCTCGCTTCGGGCCGCACGGGTGATCGCGGTGGTGTGTTGGGTGCGATCGTCTGATGATCGGTAGTCCGGATTGTTACCTATGGAGGGCTGATGCAGAGATTTGCCCTGTGAGGTTGATGTGCGCTTGTCGGGGTGTCGTGTAGCGGGCGGTACGGACGTGGGGGGCCCGGCCGGGACGGACGGCGGTGACCAACAAGAGGCGGCGACGACATCCTCAACCCTCCTGCCGGTAAAGGCGCGTGACGGAACATCGGATGCGGCGGCGCCGGACACGTCCCGTTTCGACTACGAGGGTTTCAGCCGGCTCGCGGGGGCCTTGGGCGGGGTGCCGGCGGGGCGGCGGTACCGGGTGGGTTTCCGGCGGCTGTGGAGCGGGTGCGGGCGGGCGCGGTGGGGGGTGGGGGCGCTGGCCTGTCTGTCGCCGCTGGTGTCGTCGGCGCTGCTGGCCTGGCTGTTCTGGCCGGAGCACTGGGTGGTGCGCGGCGGGTGGGTGGGCTGGGTGGACGGGGCGGTGCTGGTGTGCGTGGGGCTGGTGGAGGTGTTCCGGCTGGTGGGGGTGGTGTCGGTGGCGCACGCGTCGTGGGCGGCGTGCGACCCGGTGCCGGTGGCGGCGGCGCCGGGCGGCCGGGTGGCGCTGTGCACGAGCTTCGTGCCGGGCAAGGAACCCCTGTCGATGGTGGAGGCGACGCTGCGGGGGGCGGTGGGGGTGGGGTACGAGGGCGGGGTGGTGGACGTCTGGCTGCTCGACGAGGGCGACGACGCGGAGGCCCGGGCGCTGTGCGCGCGGCTGGGGGTACGGCACTTCTCGCGCAAGGGGGTGGCGCGATGGAACTGCGGCTCGGGGCGGTTCCGGGCGCGGACGAAGCACGGGAACTACAACGCCTGGCTCGACGAGCACGGCGACGACTACGACTTCGTGGCCTGCGTGGACACCGACCACGTTCCCCTGCCGTGCTTCCTGGAGCGGATGCTGGGCTATTTCCAGGACCCCGACGTGGCCTTCGTGGTGGGGCCGCAGGTGTACGGGAACGCGGTGGGCGGCGTGGCCCGGGGGGCCGAGTCGCAGCAGTTCGTCTTCCACGCCCTGGTGCAGCGGGCGGGGAACCGCTACGGGGTGCCGATGCTCGTGGGCACCTCGAACTGCGTGCGGGTGGGCGTGCTGCGGCAGGTGGGCGGGCTGTACGACTCCATCACCGAGGACCTGGCGACGGGGCTGGAGATCCACCGGCGGCGCAACCCCCTGACGGGGCGCCGGTGGCGCGCGGTGTACACGCCGGACGTGCTCGCGGTGGGGGAGGGGCCCTCGTCGTGGACGGACTTCTTCTCGCAGCAACTGCGGTGGTCGCGAGGGACGTTCGAGACGCTCTTCGGGCAGTTCTTCCGGGTGGTGTGGTCGCTGTCCCCGGGAAGGCTGTGGAACTACCTGCTGCTGATGTCCTTCTATCCGATGGCCGCGCTGACCTGGGTGCTGGGCGGGGTCGCGTGCGTGTGCTTCCTCGTCCTGGGCGGGGCCGGACTGGCGGTGCCCTGGCAGGTGTGGCTGATGTGGTACGGCGACGCGGTCGTCCTCCAGGTGGCGCTGTATGTGGTCAACCGCCGGCACAATGTCTCGCCGCACGAACGCCTGGGGTCGTGGGGCGTGGTGGGGATGGTGATGTCGGCGCTGGCGGGCCCGCTGTACGCGCGGGCGTTGGGGCAGGCGCTGCTGCGGCGGCGCCCCGGTTTCGTGGTCACCCCGAAGGGGGACTCGGCCTCGCCCGACGGCGTGCGGACCTTCCGCTGCCACCTGGGGTGGTGCCTGCTCTTCGCCGGGTGCCTGGCGGCGTCGTGGGTGTGGGGCCGCGGAGTCGCGGTGATGCGGGTGTGGGGCACGGTGGCGCTGGTGACGGCGCTGGTCCCGGTGACCGTGTGGGGAATGGGACGGATGCGGGAGTGGTGGCGGACGAGCGGCGCGAGGGAGGCGGTGGGCAACGGCCTGGAGTGGCTGGGCGGAGGCGTGGTGGCCGGGGAGGGGGTCTCGCGTCCCCTGGGGCAGCGCGGCCGCAGCGGAGGCGAGCAACTGCCGTGACCCAGGCGTCCGTCCGAAGTCGGACGGGCCGGCGCACCGGTGCGGCGAAGGACGGCACAGCGGCACCGCCGCCGCTTCGCCGTCAGCGCTGCTGCGCGGCGAAGGCCGTGTAGGCGTCCTCGCCGAAGAGGACGAAGCGCACCTCCGTGACGGCCGTGTCCGTGGTGCGGACCGCTTCCATGGCGATGCGTGCCGCGTCGTCGAGCGGCCAGCGGTAGACGCCGGTGGAGATCGCGGGGAAGGCGACGGTACGGGCGCCCAACTCGTCGGCGACGCGCAGGGATTCGCGATGGCAGGAGGCGAGCAGGCCGGACCGATCCTCCGTGGCGGACCACACCGGGCCGACCGTGTGGATGACCCACCGCGCGGGCATCCGGCCCGCGGTCGTGGCCACGGCCTGCCCGGTGGGCAGCCCCTTGCCCCAGTGCGAGGCGCGCAGTGCCCGGCACTCCGCCAGGATCTCGGGGCCTCCGGCGCGGTGGATCGCGCCGTCGACACCCCCGCCGCCGAGGAGGGAGGAGTTCGCCGCGTTGACCACGGCGTCGACCTGCTGCCGGGTGATGTCCCCACGGACGAGGGTGATGGTGGTCATGGGGTCATTGTCGGGCACGGAAGGCCGGAAGTCCTTCCGTGGCCTATGCAGTTGAGTCGCGTTCCGGGAGGGGCGGCCGTGGTCGTCCGGGAGCCGCACTGGTGCGCCGACGGCGGATAGAGGGGAGTGACGCCGTGTGCGTTGGTGAATCCGAGTGGCTCGAAAACGTCGCACGAGTAGCCATGTTTACCTGACATATATTGCTGCATGACCATTGCTTGACTATGTTTTGGGGTCGGTGGCCGGACACCGGAGGGTCAAATCCCCTCCGTGTACGGCCGCCTGGCGCCGACGATCGTGGAAGAAGCAAAGGTCAACGCCTGTTTCAGGCGACTGTCGTCCAGTGTTCACTGCGAGTGCGAACAGCGGTCGCCGGTGTTCGACAGGCTTCGGTCGCGCGGCAGTACCGAGTCAAGCATCCGAAACCAGCAACGAAAGGGCCCGGGACACCTCGTGCCCCGGGCCGCCCGGCCCGTGAACCTCCCGTACCGGCGATGTGCTGTGGCAGTAGCGAGCCGGTACGGCGGCATCGACGCAACCAGTTCTTCGGAGGGTACTTGTGAACCACCCGGATCGGCTACGCAGCGCCATCGCCGCGGACGGCACGACACCCCTCATAGGTGTCTTCGACATGTTCTCCGCCTCCGTCGCGGCCCAGCACTACGACGGCCTGTTCGTCTCGGGATTCGGCTTCGCCGCGTCCCACTACGGCCTGCCGGACATCGGCTTCATCGCCTGGCCCGACATCGTCGCCTTCGTCCAGCGGCTGCGACTGGCCTTCCCCGCACAGCACCTGCTCGTCGACATCGACGACGGCTACGTCGACCCCGAGACCGCCTGCCACACCGTGCAGCAGCTGGAGGCGGCAGGCGCCTCCGGGGTGATCCTGGAGGACCAGCAGCGCCCCCGCCGCTGCGGCCACGTCGACGGCAAGCGGATCCTGCCCCTCCAGGAATACCTGGACAAGCTCGACATGGTCCTCGCCTCGCGCCGCGACCTGGTGGTCGTGGCGCGTACCGACGCCACCGAGGAGGCCGAGATCCTGCGCCGCGCCAAGGCGCTCGCGGCCACGGACGCCGATGTCCTGCTGGTCGACGGAGTGCGCAGCGTCGACTGGATCCGCAAGGTCCGCGACGTCATCGGCGACAAACCACTGCTGTTCAACCAGATCGCCGGCGGCAAGTCCCCGCGCCTGTCGCTGTCGGAACTGGACGCGCTCGGCGTGGACGTGGCCATCTACAGCACACCGTGCCTGTTCGCCGCCCAGACCGCGATGGACACCGCGCTGGCCGCCCTCAAGGAGGAGGACGGCAGGCTGCCCGTGCACACCCCCTCCAGCGTGGGCGTCGCCGAGTGCCTGTCGCTCCTGGAGCGCAACATCAGCCGCCACCACGGCCGTTCGGCCCGGCCGCGGGAGACCGCCGCGGCCCTCCGCTGAGGTCCGTACGCCGGACACGTCCCGGGGCCCTGCTGAAACGTATCCGCGGATCCGGCAGGGCTCGCGGGAGCCGGGCGTCAGCATAGATCCACCGCAATTGCCGGAAATTCTCGGGGGATTCGCCCATTTACGGGATCTCCCAGCATTCATGGTGCTTTATCGCCTTGTTCCTCCCAGGATGGACTCGCGCGTCGTCGGCACGGGAGAACCGGCAGCTCCCGTACGGGCGTCGCGGGCGTGCACCCGACTCCTGGAAGGCATCCCATGAAGCTCGTGTCGGTCGCTCTCGCCCTGGCCGCTGCCGCCGTGCTCCCGGCCACCGCCCTCACCACCGCCGGCGGCGCGGCGGCAGCCCAACCCCCCGTCGTCCAGCAGACGTCCACCGACCCCGCCGACCAGGCGGCCGGTCACTCCCCGCTGTGCCCGGCAGGGCAGCACACCACCGACGGCGCGCGGACGGGCGAGCCGGAACGTGACCACGACGCCCGGCCGTTCCCCGGTACCGACGGGGCCGCCTGGAACGCGTCCCCCGGACCGTATCCCGGAAGCCGCCCCGACGGCGCGGGCTGCGCCCCGGGGGACGACGCCCGGCTCGTCCCCCGGGGCGGGATGGGCGCGTGGACCAAGTCCCTGCGGCGCACACCGGCGGACCGTATGGCGCAGCCCTCCTGGGCGGACCGGTTCTCGGCGCGCATGCCCACCGCCAGGCCGTCGGCACGTCCCGCCGAGCAACGGCGGCGGCCCGCCTGCCGCTGCGCCTCCTTCGTCCGGATGGCGTAGGACCGCACGGCCGGATCCACCGCGCCGCTCGCCCCGCAGCGGCATCCGGACCGGCCGGGCAGCGGTTGCGGCGCCGGGAGCGTCCGTGCCCAATGGGACGGACATGTCCAGGCAGTCAGCGAACCGCCCGTCGTGGAACCGCCGCGACTTCCTCGGCGCGACCGCGGCGGCGGGTGCCGGAGCCCTCGCCGCGGGGTGCGTCCCGGGCCGCGACGAGCAGGCCCGTACGGGCGCGGCGGGGGCGCTGGACGTCGCCGCCGAGAACCGGCGGCCCGGCGACCACGACTGGGGCCTGCGCAGGCGCGGGCCCGACCGGGCCGTCGAGGGGTACGCCGACCGCGCGAGCGTCCTGCCCGGACAGACCCTGCGCCTGCACGTCTCCACCACGGCCGCGGGCTTTCGCGCCGAGGCCTTCCGCATGGGCTGGTACGGCGGCGCGCAGGCCCGGCGCGTGTGGACGTCGCAGCGGCTGCCCGGCACCGTCCAGCCCGTACCGTCCGCCGCCGGCGCCACGCGCACCGTCCTGCCCGCGTGGCGGCCCTCGCTCGAAGTCCCCACGCGGGGCTGGCCGGAGGGCGCGTATCTGATCCGGCTCACCGCCGACTCCGGCGAGCAGCGCTACGTCCCCCTGGTCGTCCGCTCGGCGAGCACGCGCGGCCGGCTCGTGCTCGTCCACGCCGTCGCGACGTGGCAGGCGTACAACACCTGGGGCGGCCACAGCCTCTACCACGGCCCCGGCGGCAAGGGCGACTACGCGGGCCGCTCGCTCGCGGTCACCTGCGACCGCCCGTACGACGACGACGGCGCGCCGCTGTTCACGACCTACGAGCAGCCCGCCGTGGCCCTCGCCGAACGGCTGGGACTGCCGCTGGCCTACGTCACCTCCATGGACCTCGACAGCGACCCGCAACTGTTGCACGGGGCCCACGGCGTGGTCTCCCTCGGCCACGACGAGTACTGGACACCCGCGATGCGCGCCCGCGTCACGGCCGCCCGCGACGCGGGCACCAACGTGGCGTTCCTGGGCGCCAACGCCTGCTTCCGCCGTATCCGCCTGGAGCCCGCGGACACCGGTGACCGCCGCCTGGTCGTCTGCTACAAGACCGACTGGGCACACGACCCGATGCGCGGCAAGGACGACGCGGCCGTGACCACGGACTGGCGCGAACCCCCGGCCGCGGCCCCGGAGAACGCGCTGACCGGCACCCTGTACGAGTCGAACCCCGCCTCGGCGGACTACGTGGTCACCGACCCCGGCCACTGGCTCCTGGCAGGCACCGGCGCCGGCCGGGGCACCGCCTTCGCGCATCTGGTGGGCACCGAGTACGACCGCGTCACCTCCGCCCCCGCCACACCGCGTCCCATACAGGTCATTGCCCACTCCCCGCTCGTGTGCCGGGGCGTGCGCAGTTTCGCGGACTCCGCGTACTACAGCACGGCGAGCGGGGCCGGGGTCTTCAGCACCGGGACGATGCGCTGGGTGGAGTCCCTCACCGGGGACGGGAGTCACGGGATACCGCCGGTCACCGCGCGCTTCACGGGCACCGTCACCGCGAACCTCCTGCGCGCCTTTGCCGCCGGACCGGCCGGACGCGCGCACCCGGCCGAGGACAACCTCGACTCCTGCCACCCCTACGACGGCGATCCCATCCAGTCCCGGCGCGACCTGTGGTGAGCCGGAGCCCGCCGCGCGCGGACGTACGGGCTGCGCGGACGCGAGGGCGGCGCGGCGGGCGGGGAGGTCAGCCGAGGCCCAGCTTGTCCAGGGCCGTGGTCCAGTCCGTGGCGATCGCGCTGCGGGCGTCGTCCAGCTTCGCGTCACCGTCGCAGACGGCCCGCTTGAGCCGGTTCTCGACGGTGTCCTTGTCCTCGGCCGGCTGCGAGCCGTAGCGCGGCTCGGGCCACAGGTTCTTCGGATCGCGGGGCGCACCGCCGAGTTCGAGCGGCACGAGGTGGTCCTCCTCGTAGTCGGCGGTGTCGGTGTCGCTGTAGCCGTACTCGTGGATCTGCCGGACCTTCAGCGCGTTGGTGTAACTCGCCGGAGGCCGCACCGTCTTGGTCCAGCCGGGGGTGCAGATCGTTGAGCCGATCGTGTCCTGCGTGACGTCCGGGTTGTAGGCCCCGGGCTGGCAGGAGGAGTCGGGCAGCGGCAGGCGCGACTGCGAACAGGCTGTCGCGGCGCGGGCGGTGCCGGTGGTGAGGGCGAGCCCGCCGGCGGCGAGCGCGAGGGCCGCGGCACAGGCCGCGGAGCTGCGTATGAACGGTCGCATGGCGACTCCTGGGACGTGGGGGGTTGAAGTCCCGGCATGTGCCGGGTTGTTGATGGCATGACACCACCTCGTCGTCTATGCGGGTAGAAGCGTGCGGTGAACAACAGATGACCTTCACGTCTCCTTGGCCGGATGCGGATATTCCTTGCCGGGGGTGCGGCGGAGGCGTCGGCGACAACACGGAGAGTGACGAAAACCCTCGCGTGGGTGATGGCGGTGGGGCAGCCGAGGGCGTGATCCTGGGTCCAAGGGTTCGAAGAGCGGGTCGGCAGGATGCCAAGAGGGGGGAATCCGCGTGTTCGCACGGATCGGTGTGTTCTCAGGGATCAGACGGCGCAGGGGGCTGCGCGGCGCTGTCGCGGCAGTCGTGGCCGCGCTGGTGCTCGGCGGTGTGAGCGGTGCGCCGACGGCTGCCGCCCGGGAGGGCGCCGAGTGCCGGGCGGCGACGTCGCTGGGCCGGGTGCAGGGGGCGGCGCAGGGGCGCACGTGCTCCTACTTCGGCCTTCCGTACGCGGCACCGCCCGTCGGCGACCGGCGCTTCCGCCCGCCCGCACCGGCCGCCCCGTGGGGCGGCGTTCTGCAGGCCGGCATGGCGAAGCCGCCGTGCCCGCAGGACCTCACCGACGGCGACGGCAGCGGCGTCGAGGACTGCCTGCACGTGAACGTCTGGGCGCCGAGAAGCCCCGGTGGCCACCGGCCCGTCATGGTCTTCCTGCACGGCGGCGAGGACATCTACGAGTCCGCGAGCGACGCGCTGGACAACGGCGCGGACCTGGCCGCCAGGGGCGACGCCGTCGTGGTCTCGGCCGATTACCGGCTCGGCATCCTGGGCTGGACGGAGCTCGGCGGACTGGACCCCGCCTACACAGGATCCGGCAACAACGGCCTGCGTGACGAGGTCGCCGCGCTGACCTGGGTGCGCGACGAGATCCACGCCTTCGGCGGGGACCCGCGCAACGTCACGGTCTTCGGCCAGTCGGCGGGCGCCATCTCGATCGACGCGCTGCTGGCCGGGAACCACCCGGAGCGCCTCTTCCGCCGCGCGATCGCCGAGAGCGGCCCCGCCATCGCGGTGCGCACCCGGCGGTCCGCCGAGGCCTACGCCGCGCAGGTCTTCACCGCCGGTGGCATCCGTCGGCTGTCCGAGCTGCGGGGCCTCGGCACCCGGCAGATCCTGGAGCTCCAGAAGAAGGCCCGGGCGGCTTTCCCCGGACTCGCGGGCTCCGTCTTCTTCGGCCCGTATGTCGACGGCGCGTTGGTGCCGGGCCCGGTCCTGGAGCGGATCGCCGCCGGAAGCGCCCGTGCTGTCGACGTGATGGTCGGCACCAACACCAACGAGACGGACTTCTGGGCCCTGTTCGACCCGCGCGCGCTGGAACTCCCCCTCAACGCCTACCGTTTGTTCCCGCCCGTACTCGCCGACCGCAAGCAGCGCATGTACGAGATCTACGCCGCCGACCGCCCGGGCCTGAAGGAGGGGCGGGTGGTGAACGCGATGCTCACCGATCAGTTCATGCGGATCCCCGCGCTGCGGCTCGCCGAGGCGCAGTCCCACTGGCGGCCCGCGCATGTGTACCAGTTCGACTGGCATGTGCCCTACGTCCAGGGAGCGCCCGACGCCGAGAACCTCGGCGCCATGCACCAGTTGGAGATGCCCTTCGTCTTCGGCAACCTCGACCTGCACTGGGTGCCGCGCGGACCGGAGACCGTCGCCGCGCAGCGGCCCGCTCTGACGGGGCTCTCGCACGCCATGATGGACGCCTGGACGTCCTTCGCCCGGGCGGGCGCCCCGGGCTGGCCCGCCTACCGCGCGCCGCACCGGGCCACGATGATGTGGGATCTGCGGCCGCATGTCGAAGGCGCGCCGAGGGACAACGAGCGCGCCCTGTGGGACGCCTACTCCTTCCCCGCCTGGGACTACCCCTGACGGCCTGAGGCCTGACGGGCTGACGGGCTGACGGGCTGACGGGCTGGCGGCCCGGTGCGGTCGTCGGCCGGGCGCGGCGCGTGGTCCCGCACGCTGCCGTGATGCGGCGTGCGGGTGGCCGTGTGTGCGCTGTGCGGGTGGTTCGCGGTCGTCGGAGGCGTGTTGGGAAGTAACGCGCTTTCAGTAATGGTTGGGTCGGGCTCCCGTTGGTGGTCCTGTGGTTGGGAGTGATCTGTATGTCGTGGTGGCGTGCGTGTGGCCGGTGGGGCGTCGTCGGTGGGGTCGCTGTGGGGGCCCTCAGCGGCGTGGCGCCGGCCCAGGCCGGTAGCGGGGTCCCGGTCGTCCCGGGGCGGCCGTTCGGCACGGTGGTCAGCACATCGGGGGTCAACGAGCGGACGTACCCGAGCACGGACGCCTCGGTGCGCGGCGTCCTCGCGCGAGGCCAGCGCATCGGGCTGCGCTGCAAGGTCCGGGCGCAGAACATCGGGCCGCACGACACGTGGTACCTGCTGCGGGACCGCACGACGTGGGTGTCCGCGGCGCACGTCTCCCCGACGGGAGCCGTTCCGCTGTGCCGCGAGGTCAGCCGCCCGGCGCCGGAACAGCAACAGGGCGTCCAGCAGCCGCAGCAGCAGAACGCGCAGCCCCGGCAGCAGCAGAGCACCCAGCCCCGGCAGCAGAACATGAGGCCGCGGCAGCAGCAGGGCGCGCAGCCGCACATGCGCTCCGCCGAGTCCCAGCCGGACGGTGCCCAGCCGCACATGGGGTCCGAGGCCCCGCCGGAGGGCTGATCTTCCCGGGCGGCCGGTCAGGAGGGCACCCTCCTGACCGGCCGCCCGGCTGTGTCCGCCGGGAATCCGTGCCCACGGAGTGCGGATTGGGATGATATAGGGGGACATGGGGGACGGATGACTCCTGAGTGCTTTGTCGGCTGGAGTGGTTCTTGACGGGTGCGCGGTCCGTGAACACGGTGGTGGGCCTCTAGAGTTGCTGTGCGGTGAAGTGCTGCTGTGACCGTGGGGTATGCCGATGCCCGGGGCGACGGCCGGTGGGTGCGCTCGCTCGGCGGGGGCGTGTGGGAGGGGCGTGGTGGGTCTTTCTGCTCGGGGTTGTGTGCTGCTGCTGGACGGGGTCGCCGGGAGACGCAAAGGGGTGGGGCCGAGTCCGACGGCGCACGCGCTGGCCGGCGCGAACCCGCGCCGCTTCCTGGCGGCGGAGTCGGTCGACGTGGTGCAGCTGCCCGCCATGGAGGGGCCGCAGAGCGTGCTCGCGTATCTGCAGCACGCCGCGGCCGGGCAGGGCCCGCTGCTGGTGTGGGTGACCGGGCAGCTGATGGTGCCCTCGCGGCGGGGCGGCGGACTGCATCTCGCCCTGCGCGAGAGCACCCCCGCCACGGTCCGGTACACCGGACTGCCCTGGGCGTGGCTGACCCGGACGCTGTCCGCCCACGCCGGCCCCGCGCTGCTGATGGTCGACGCCGAGGCCGACGCCGGTGTCTGGCCGCACGCGGCGGAGGCCGTGCGGGACGGACGCGTCTTCGAGGGCGTGCCGGTCTTCGGCGTCATCACCGAGGCGGGAGCCGAGCCGGCGAAGGAGGCGGGCCCCTACACCCGCGCCTTCCTCGACTGCCTGCGCGCCGGCGACCCCACGGCCGGTCCCGTGCTCGACGTGCGCGCCGTGCACCAAAAGGCCCTGGCCGAGGGGGAGTTCGAGGGCAGGATGCTGGCCGTGCAGTACGGCCTGCCCGGCCCGGTCCTGGCCAACCACGGGGAGGGCGGCCCCCCGCGCGTACCGGCGGCGGAGGCCGGCGGGGCGTCCGTACCGGCGCGTCCCGCCGGTCCCGCCCGCGTGCCGGCGGAGCAGGGCGTGCCCGGGCCGGAGGCGGTGCCGTCCTCCCGGGACGGGATACTCGCGGAGATCCTCGCCGCCGCGCACGCCGGGCGGCACAACGAGGCCGCCGCGATGGCCGCGGCCTGGGAGCAGCACTCCCTGCGCCGTTCCGGTCCGGACAGCCCGGAGGCGGGGCTGTGGACCGAGGTGCGCGCCGATCTCGCCCGCCTCGCGGGCGACCACGCGCGGGCCGCCGAGCTGTGGATGGCGGCGGTCCGCGGACGGCTGGCGCGCGGCGGGGCGCGGGAGTCCGAGACCCTGGCCGCCCTGAAGCGAGCGCACTACTGCTGGCAGCACAGCGGTCCGCGGGCCGTGCCCCTGGCACCCTCGCTGCTGGCGCTGTGGGAGCAGGTGCCCGGCGCGGAGGGAGCCGCCGCCGACATCCGCGCGCGGCTGCGGGAGTGCCAGGACGCCCCGCCCACCACCGCGCGGTGACCGGGAACCCGGTGCCCGGGCCGGTGTACCGGGATGGGATGATTTGACCATGGTTGAACGTCAAGGTCTTCTGTGCGGCAAAGTTGTTCTGGTCACCGGCGCGAGCAGCGGCATCGGTGCGGCCTCCGCGAAGGTGTTCGCGCGGGAGGGGGCGGCGGTGGTCCTCGCCGCCCGCCGCGTGGACCGTCTCACCGGACTCGTCGACGAGCTGCGGGGGGCGGGGACCGACGCCGCGTACGTGGAGACGGACGTGCGCAGCTCCGCCGACGCCCAGCGCGCCGTCGACTTCGTGCTGGAGCGGCACGGCCGGCTGGACGCGGCCTTCAACAACGCGGGCATCGGCTGGGATCAGGAGCCGATGCACCTGATGAAGGACGACGCCTTCGACGCGCTGATGGACACCAATGTGCGCGGTGTGTGGAATCTGCTGCGGTGCGAGCTCGCGGCGATGAAGGAGAACCCGTCCGGGGGCTCCATCGTCAACAACAGCAGCGTCGCGGGCCTGCAGGCGATCCCGGCCGCCGCGCCGTACATCGCCTCCAAGCACGCGGTGATCGGGCTGACGAAGGCCGCCGCGGCCGAGTACGCGGCGTGCGGGATCCGGGTCAACGCGGTGGCGCCGGGGACGACGCGCAGCGAGATCATCGCCGGCTGGTTCGAGCGGAACCCGGAGATCGAGCCGGAGCTGCACCGGCTGACGCCGCAGGGGCGCACGGCGGACCCGGAGGAGATCGCCCAGGCCGCGGCCTGGCTGTGCAGCGACCGTTCGTCGTTCGTGACGGGCGCGGTCATGCCCGTGGACGGCGGGTTCACCATCGTCTGACCGGGCCCCGGTTCCGCTCGCGGAACGGTGCGGCGTCCCGGCCCGCGACGGGCCGGGACGCCGCACGTGCGTGTGCCGTGCTCAGGCCGCCGCGGGCCGGTCGTCGTCGGGGTACGGGTGCGGGGCGTCGGCGGCGGGGCGGGTGCCCCATTCACGGGCCGCGCGGTCGGCGGCCGTCTCCCCGCGCAGGGCCGCCTTGGCCTCGGCCGCGTAGGTGTCGACGTACTCCTGTTCCGACAGCTTCAGGATCGCGTACATGATCTCGTCCGTGACGGCGCGCAGCACGGCGCGCTCGTCCTCCAGCCCCTGGTAGCGGGAGAAGTCCAGCGGCTTGCCGAAGCGGATGGTGATGGGGACGAGACGGGGCAGGAGCCGTCCCGCCGGCTGTGCCTCGAAGGTGCCGATCATGGCGCAGGGGACGACGGGCGCACCCGACTTGAGCGCCATGGAGGCCACCCCGACCTTTCCCTTGTACAGCCGCCCGTCGTGCGAGCGGGTGCCTTCCGGGTAGATGCCCAGCAACTCGCCCTTGTCCAGGATGCCCAGGGCCGTGTCGACGGCGGCCTGTGCGGCCTCCTTGCCGGAGCGGTCCACCGGGATCGCCCTGATGCCGCGGAAGAACGCCGCGGTGAGGCGGCCCGTGAGGCCGGGTTTGGTGAAGTATTCCTGTTTGGCCAGGAAGGATATCTGGCGCTTGACCATCACCGGCATGAGGAAATGGTCGGAGAACGACAGATGGTTTCCCGCGATGATGGCCGCACCGGTGTCGGGAACGTATTCCCGTCCTTCCACCCGCGGCCGGTACAGCCACCGCAACAGCGGTATGAGTACGACCGACTTGAACACGCTGTAGAACATGTCAGTGAGTCCCTCTGCCCGACGGCCCCCGTCTCGCGGACGCACGCTAGCCGTCCGCGGGGATCATGGGGAGAGGGACTATTGAGCCATTTCGCGGCGCTGCCCGCCCGCGCTCGCGGCGGACGGCAGGGGCCCACCTGTGGGCGGTCCGGTGCAGGTCAGCCCCTGTCGAGGGGGACAGCGCTAGGCGACGAAGACGCGTCCCGAGCGGGCCGAGGTGCCGCAGGAGGCCTTCTCCGAGGCGGTCATTTTGCGGGTCTTGACGACCACGGCGTTGCTGACCCCGTCCGTGCCGTTCGCGGCGGGGCCGGTGACGGTGTCCGGCACGTACCAGTAGTAGTGGCCCCACTGCGGGCTGTCGTAGTGGGTCTGCCAGGTGCCCGAGACGGTCTGCATCACCTGCGCGCGGGAGATCCAGCCGACCTCGCCGGGCTGCACGGTCATGTTGAGGGAACTGCTCTCCGAGTGCGAGCTCGACCAGGTGTGGCTGTAGCTCGCCGTCACGCTGAGGTTGATGAGGTCCGCTATTTTCCCGCCGGCCGTCACCGAGACTCCCGCGGTGTCCGAGGAACCGACCGTGTCGGACCAGGTCATGGACTGGGTGGCGGGTGAAGTGCTGCAGTTGTAGAGCGAATTGGACACCCGGCGGAAATCGCCCAGATACGCCTTGCCGAGCACCGGGTCGTTGAAGCTGCACTTGCCCTTTCCGGAAGCGCAGTCGGCCATGAGCTGCTGCCGGGTGGGCTGGTCGTCGGCGGCCGCGGGCAGCGCCATGGCGGCCACCATGCCCAGGGCCGCAGTGGAGAGTGCCAGGAGCCGTCCGCCGTTGCGCGCCATGCGAGTTCTCACCATGGGTCCGTGCCTTTCGCCTTGCCGTCGTGCCGTGGGGGAGGGGAGCGGGGACATGTTGCCGGTGGGGCTGCGGTCGCCGCTTGTTGCCCATGAGGCTGTCGCAAGAAGGGAGTCAACTACACCAAAAGTCAGTAAAGTTGTGATTGATTTCGGAATCATCTGCTACACGGGTAGATGTCCGATGATGTGGAATCGCCGTGCGGACAGTGTCGTTACCGGGCGGTAGGGTGATCTTGGAATGTGCCGGGCGGCGCCCCGCTGTCCCCGGCCGATGAACCACCACAGAACAGGACATCACCGTGCGTGTGAACGGCTGGCTCTCCGCAGGCGCTTGCGCCGCACTGCTGCTCACCGTCAGTACGACCGCCACCGGCACCGCGGCCGCGGCCCCGTCCGCCGGCGTGGTCACCGACGGCGGCGTCGGCGCCATCAAGGGCCCCGAGAACCTCTGGCCCGGGGACGGCGGCGCCCTGTGCGTCTTCAGCGAGCGGCAGGAGCCCGCCGACGTCAAGGGCATCGTCAAGCAGATCGCCCAGGAGAAGCTCAAGCACCCCACCAAGGGCATCGGCGACATCGCCGCCGGCATCATGGGCAGCGGCGACCTCGGCCACTCCTGGACCGTCTACACCGCGCCCGACGGGACCGTCGGCACCTACTCCTTCCAGTCCCCCTGGGACGGCCTCGCCTACAACCCGAAGCTGTGGCCCGCGACCAGCTTCCCGGGCGGACTCGCCGTCGACTACCCCGACGACTGGGGCAACGACGTGGACGGCGGCGCGGCCGACAAGTTCAGCCGCGGCACCCCCGCCGACCACCTGAAGTCCATCGGCGCCGCCGAGGAGGACCACCCCACCAAGACCCGCACCGGCCGCTGCAAGCCGATCACGGCGCAGGGCCGCACCGCGTTCTTCGACTTCGTCGCCTCGCAGCGCGGCAAGGCCTACGCCCCGGACCAGAACTGCACCAACTTCGCGGGCCGCGCCTGGGAGACGGCCACCGGCGAGAAGCTCACCTGGCAGGCCGAGCCGCGCTTCGGCCTCTTCCCCGGCATCGACAAGAAGCTGAGCGAACAGATCATCAAGGCCATCACGGGCCACGACGGCAAGGTCGGCGACCCCGGCACCCTCGGCGCCTCCATCCTCAAGGCCAACGGCGGCAGCAAGGACAGCGACGTCCACAAGGAGGTCGCGCTGGCCGAGTGACCCCCACCGGCCCCGCGACCTGACAGCCGCTCAGTTCCTGAGCGTGTGACCGTCGCGCAGGATGCCGTGGCGCTTGACGACGCGGACGGTCGGCGTGATCTCGACGTGCTGGACACCGTCGAGACCGCCCAGCGTCTCGGTCTGCATCCGGTACAGATCGGCGAGCGTCGCATGGAAGGTGGAGACCATCAGGTTGGACGGGCCCGTCGTGGCGGCGGCGAACCGGACCTCCGGGTGGGCGGCGAGCGCGCTGCCGGCCGCCTCCAGGGCGTCGGGCCGTACGTCGAGCCACAGCGTGGCCTCGATGGGGAAGCCGAGCAGCGCCAGGTCGGCCTCGGTACGGACCTGCAGCGCCTCGGCGGCCAGCAGCCGCTCCAGGCGCCGGCGCACCGTCGCCGGTGTCGTGCCGAGGACGGGCGCGAGCTCTCCGTAGGCGGCCCGGCCGTCCTTCTCCAGGGCGGCCAGCAGACGCTGCTCGAAGGCGTCCAGGAGCGGGCCGTCCGCGAGACTGCCCGTCGGCTCGGTGTACAGCCGCAGCAGCAGGCACGGAACGGTCTCGCGGACCCCGCGCGTCCGGCTGAGCCCGTCGAGGAGCCGGCCGGTGTCCTCGGTGCCGGGGCGGGTCAGAGCGGTGAAGACCAGGTCGGTGGTACCGGCGAGCGTCTCGATCCAGGGGATGTCGGGACGGCGGGCGAGCCGCGCGGCCACCGCCTGCCCGGCCGAGCCCTCGGTCCGTACCCGCAGCAGCAGCGGGGAGCGCCCGATCGCGGGCGGCGCGGGCAGCACGGTGACGCGCAGCAGATGCGCCGACCGCAGCCGGTGGTAGCGGCGGGCCACGGTCTGCTCGGAGACCGCGAGGCGCTGCGCGAGCCGGCGGAAGGAGGCCCGGCCGTCCGCGCGCAGGCACGCGATCAACCTCCGGTCGAGGCCGTCCAGTTCGGGTGTCTCGGTCACGCTCGGGCTTTCCTCGGATCCGTCGTCCCGTCCGCCGGGGCGGTGTCCCGGCAGCGGAGCGGAAGGGCGGGCAGGAGCCGTCGACGACGCTGGACGGCTCCTGCCCGCCTCGTCCACGACACTAGGCCCTGCCGGACCGGCACTCCGACTCGGCGCGCTCCTGTCGACAAAATATTCCATTTCTATGGCTTGTATGCGGGAAAAACCTCATCGAGGGGTCAGGAGCCCGCCGCGACAGTGGGGCGCACAGCCCCCCGCGTGCCCGTCGGCCGGTGCTGCGCGACCCTGGTCGTGGGTCCGTACGCCGGAACCGGCGGTCGCTCCCGTCGCGAAGGAGGCTTCCCATGAGTTCCGTACGCGCAGCCCAAGTGACGTCCCCCGGCCGAAAGTTCGAACTCGTCGAGCGCGAACTGCCGCAGCCGGGCCCGGGACAGGTCCGGATCGCGGTCGAGGCGTGCGGGGTGTGCCACACCGATGCCCTCATCGTCCGGGGCGCCTTCCCGGGGCTCGACTTCCCGCTGGTCACCGGCCATGAAGTGGCCGGCCGCATCGACGCGCTGGGTGAGGGAACGGCCGGCTGGCAGGTGGGCGACCGCGTCGAAGTCGGCTGGTTCGGCGGCCAGTGCGGCCGCTGCCGCCCCTGCCGGGAAGGCGACTTCATCCACTGCACCGCCCTCCAGGTCCCCGGCCTGTCCTACCCCGGCGGCTACGCCGAGGCCATGCTCGCCCCCGCCACCGCCCCGGCCCGGATCCCCGACGGGCTGTCCGCCACCGAGGCGGCGCCGCTCGGCTGCGCGGGCGTGACCACGTACAACGCGCTGCGGCGCAGCGCCGCCCGCCCCGGCGACCTGGTGGCCGTCCTCGGCCTCGGCGGCCTGGGCCACCTCGGCGTGCAGTACGCCGCCCGGTTCGGCTTCGAGACCGCCGTCATCGCCCGCGGTGCCGACAAGGAGCCGCTCGCCCGCGAACTGGGCGCCCGCCACTACATCGACAGCACGGCCGGCGACGTGGCCGAAGCCCTGCGGGCCCTCGGCGGCGCGAAGGCCGTCCTCGCCACCGCCGCCAGCTCCGAGGCGATGAGCGCCACCGTCGACGGCCTGGCCCACTGCGGCGAACTCCTCGTGCTCGGCGCCACCGCCGAACCGCTCACCGTCACCCCGCTCCAGCTGATCAACGCCGGCCTCACGGTCCACGGCCACCCCTCGGGCACCGCCCAGGACGTCGAGGACACCATGGCCTTCAGCGCCCTCACCGGAGTGCGGCCCATGACCGAGACCGTCCCCCTGGAGGACGTGGGCGAGGCCTTCGAGCGCATGCTCAGCGGCGCCGCCCGCTTCCGGATGGTCCTGACCACCGGCCGGTGACCGGCGTCACCGGTCCCACTCGTACCCGTCGTCGTCCTGCCAGCCGGCGTCGCGGTCGTCGTCGCCGGCCGGGGTGCCCGCCTCGTCCTCGATGAGGACTTCGCCCTGCTCGTCCATGCTCCTCATGATGCCGAGCACCGGGGAGCCGCGCACCGTTTTCCCGGCCCCGCGCACCCGGGAGGGTGGAGCCGGACCCGACGCGGGAGTCAGGGGGTGTCCGGGACGGGGCCCAGGAGCCGCTCGATCTCGGTGACGACGGTCGCCGGGTCCGTCACCGGCACGATGTGGTCCGCGCGCGGCGCGAGGACGTGACGCCCGGCCGGCGACTGCCGCGCCCGATAGGCGTGGGCGGCGTTGATGGCCTCGCGGGCGCGGGCGCTCATGCCCGGCGTGCGGCGAGTGGCGGAGACGACGGTGACCGGGATGCCGCCGAGCTCCGGAGGATTGTCGCGCAGGGCACGCAAGTCGGCTCCCACCGAGGCCTGTTCGGCGCGGTGGGTACGCATCGCGCCGACCGTGAACGCCTCCGCGCGCATCTCGGCCGCGGCCTGCGGCGGCAGCGCTGTGGTCACCTTGCGGAAGAGCAGGGGCAGCAGCCCGGTCCGTGCCAGCACCCGGCCGGCGACCGCCCCGGCCTTCTCCAGCCGGCGCATCGACGGATCGAGGAGCAGGTCGCAGGACTCGTCGGTGGGGTCGAGCAGGACGAGCCCGGCCGTCCGTTCGGGCCGCCGCGCGGCGGCGAGGCGCACGACCAGTCCGCCCCAGCTGTGGCCGACCAGGACGAACGGCCCCGCGCCCAGGTGGTCGAGCAGATCGCCCAGATCGTCGGCGAGCCGCTGGAGCCGGCGCGGCCGCGGGTCGGGGGCGCTGCGCCCGAGCCCGCTGCGGTCGTAGGCCACGACCCGCGCGGAGGCGGCGACGGCCTGCTGCACGAGCGCCCAGTACGAGCGGCTCGCCGCAAGACCGCTCTCCAGGACGACCGTTGCCGGACCGTCCCCCGTGGGAGGGGCGAACTCCGTGTAGAAAAGGGCGCGTCCGTCCCGGGTGGGCGCGGTTCCCGTGGTGCGGCGGCAGTGCCGTTCCTGCATGCAGACCGTCCTCGTCGGCGAGCCCGGACGGGGCCCGAAGAAAGTTAGGTCAGCCTAACTTAAACGGATGGTCGTGGCCATGGACCGGGTGTGCCGCCGGCGGCCGTCGTCGGGCAGGCGGCGGCGTGCGCCCGGTCACCTCTCGCGTGTGACCGCCAGCACGGCCATGTCGTCGTCCCGGGGGCCCGCGGTCCAGCGCTCGACATCGCGGACCAGGGCGTCGATCACGTCCTGCGGCCCCTGGAACGGCGGCCGCCCCGGAGCCGACAGCCGCGACTGCGGGTCGTAGAACACGCCGGAGGCGTCCCTGGCCTCGGTCACGCCGTCGGTGACCAGCAGCAGGGTGTCCCCGACGGCGAACGGCCAGCGCTCCGGGCCCGGACGGGGCACACCCAGCGCGCTCATGCCCAGCGGCAGACCGGGGTCGCGCGGGTGCAGGGCACGCACCCGGGGGCCGTCGGCGCCGTCGCACAGGTACGCCGCCGGATGGCCGCAGTCCAGCAGCCGCACCTCGCCGGCGTCCGGGGAGAACTCGCCCAGCAGCGCCGTGACGAAGCCCTCCAGCCGCAGTTCCTCCACGCGGTCGTCGAACTCCCGCAGCAGCGCCGCCTCCAGCCGGTCGGCGAGCCCCATGAGGTCGGGGACCGAGCCCGCCGCCTCGCGGAACGCCCCGAGCAGCACCGACACCGCGCCCACCGCGCCCAGCCCCTTGCCGCGCACGTCGGCGATGAGCACCCGGGTGCCGTACGGCGAACCCTGCACCGCGTACGCGTCGCCGCCGATCTGCGCCTCCGCGTGCGCGGCCCGGTAACAGGCGGCGACGGCCAGCGGGCCGATCCGCGGGGGCGGCACGGGCAGCACGGCCCGCTGGGCGGCCTCCGCCACCGAGCGCACCATCTCCAGACGGCGCCCGTGACGGGCGAGCACACGGTTGACCCCGACGCCGATCAGGGCGGCGAAAACGGTGTTGACCAGCTCCAGATAGCCCGTGGAATGGCCCAGATAGCCGTCCTTGGCGGTCAGCGCCAGCACTCCCGCGACGACCAGGACGCCGATCGTGACGGTGTGCCGCAGCGACAGCAGGGAGCCCGCCACCACACAGGCCGCGGCCAGCATCGGATCGCCCCAGTACTGCGCGGGCGCCAGAATGTCCCACAGCAGCCCGGCGGCGACGAGGACACCGGGGACGAACCGCACGGAGCGCGGCCATCGCGGGGAGACGGACGCCATGGGCGATTCCCGATTCCGGCCGGAAAACCGAACTCGTCCATTTTATTCGCCTTGCCCCGTCGCGCCTTTCGCAGAGACTCTTACGGGCGTGCTTCCGGTACGGCGCCGGGGGCGCGCAGGGCCGGGCCCGTACGGGAACAGCCCTGCCGCGGCCCTCCGGCACCGCTCAGCCCACTCCCGGCAGGAACGCGAGCAGACCTCCCGCAGCGGCGAGCAGGAAGCCGGGGAACCCGGTGTGATCGCCTGCGCCGCTGTCGGCAGCGGTGGAGACGGGAGCGGGGAGCGTGTGCGGATCCGCCGGGGAGGGCGCGGCCGCGGCCACCCCTCCCAGCATGAGCAGTGCGCTCGCGACGGTCACGGTGGCGGCGCGACGGACGGTCTTCAAAGCGGCCCTCCTGAGCGGGAGTCGGTGCCGGACGTCCCCGACACTGCCCGGCCGGACGCCTGTTGCACGACGCCCGGCACGATCAGGTGACGGCGCGCCGGTGCACGGCGGGGGCGTACGCCGCCCGGGGTCCGCCGGGCGGTCAACGTCCCTGCAGCGCCTTGACGTTGTCGCCGAACGTCCACCCCTTGGAGCCGTCCCAGTTGAGCGACCAGGTCATCAGGCCCTTCAGCCGGCCGCCGTAGGTGTTCCACGCCCGGCCGACCAGGTCGGGCGTCATGTAGCCGCCCCCGGCGCCGGGTTGGGCGGGAAGCCCGGGGGCCTGCTGCTCGTAGGGGACCCTGATCGTGGTGCCCTGGACGACGAGGCCCTTGTCGAGGCAGTCGGTCTGCGCGGTGAACCCCTCGACCGTCCCGGCCGCGTACGAGTCGCCGGAGCAGCCGTACATGCTGCCGTTGTAGTACTGCATGTTGAGCCACCACAGGCGGCCGTTGTCCGCGTACTTCTTCACGATCGGCAGGTAAGCGCCCCAGATCGAGCCGTACGTCACGCTGCCCCCGGTGACGTAGGCCGTCTCCGGGGCCATGGTCAGGCCGAAGCCGGGCGGCATACGGTCGAGCACGCCGTCGATGATGCGCTCCAGATTGGCCTGCGAGGGCGAGAGGGCGGTGATGTCGCCGCTGCCGGTGAGGCCCGTCTCCAGATCGATGTCGATGCCGTCGAAGTTGTACGTCTTCAGTATGGGGACGAGCGTCTCGACGAAGCGGTCGGCGACGGCGCTGGACGACAGGTCGATGCCGGCCGCAGCACCTCCGATGGACATCAGGACCGTCAGTCCGGCCGCCTTGGCCCGGCACATCTCCGCCGGGGTGGGGACCTTGACGGTCGCGTCCATCCCGTCCTCCCACACGGCGGTGCCGTCGGAACGGATCACCGGGAAGGCCGCGTTGACCACCGTGTAGCCGTGGTCGCGGATGCGGGGGTCGGTGACGGGCGTCCAACCGAACGGCGGATGCACGCCGTTGGCGGCGCCGTCCCAGTTCTCCCAGTACCCCTGGAGCACCTTGCCGGCGGGCTTCGGCCGTAGCGCGCAGCTGTCCTCGCGCGGTGCGGACGGGGCGGGTGACGCGGCGAGCAGTGTCTGGGCGACGAGCGCGAGGGCGAGGCCGATGAGCGGCAGGCGGGTTCTGCGACGGGCCATGCCGGGGACCGTAGAAAGGTCCAGACCAGCCGTCAAGGGGTCCCGGGGAAAGTCGCCGTGGACTGCGACCCCGCCGCCGGGCTGCGCGCCGTCGCCGCGCTCGGGGTCACCCACCGCCTGCCGCGAGGCCCTCACGGCCGCAGGCCCGCTCGACGAGGACGACGCGGCCGCGCTGCGGGCCCTGGGCATCGGCCTGGACGCTGTACGGGCCCGCACCGAGAGCGCCTTCGGGCCGGGCTCCCTGGACGCCCGGCGGAGACGCAACCGGGCCGCCGGCGCCGCCGCAGCCGTACGGGCCGCGCTGCCGGCCGACTTGAGCGAAGCCGCCTGACCGGCGTGCGCGCGGCGTCGCCGCTGCCCACGTCCCCGACGCGGGTGCGCCACGCGAACAGCCAGGAGTCGAGTTCACTGGTGGCCCGTCCCCGGACCGATCGGCGCACCGGCACAGCCGACTCCGCGTTGCCCGGAAGCCGGAAGCTCGTTGAGCAGGGCCGCCCGTCGCCGTCCCGTCCGGAGGCAAGCCCGTGCCCACGCTCGTGAAGACGATCGCGACGGCGGTCGGCGTGATCCTCCTGTGCGCCGGCGGGCCGACCACGGCCGGGGCCGCCCCGGCGGACGGCACGGTGTCCTGCGAGGGCCCCGTACCGGACTGCGTGAGCAGGCTCGAACACACCCTGGCCGCCGTCCGTGACGAGCTGGGCTGCGACCACCGCGCGCCCTTCGCCGCCCTGTACGTGCGCGTGCAAGGCGCGTTGCGGCAGACCCTGCGGGAGCGTCCCGCGTTGTTCGCGGAGCCGACGTGGGTGGCCCGGGACCTCGACGCCGCGTTCGTCAGCCGCTACCTGACCGCCTACCGGGACGACCGCGACGGGCGCCCGGTCCCGCGGGCCTGGCGCATCGCCTTCACCGCGGCGCGCACAGGGCAGACCAATGCCGCGCAGGACGCGCTGCTGGGCGCGAACGCGCACATCCAGCGCGACATGCCCTACGTCCTGGCCGGTCTCGGCCTCGTCACCCCCGGCGGGGCCACGCGCAGAGGCGACTTCGACCGCGCCCAGGCCGTCCTGGACCGCGCCTACGAGCCCGCCGTCCAGGACATCGCCCGCCACTACGACCCTCTGCTCGCCACGGCGGACGCCCGGTGGAACCCCGTCGCGCGCCTCACCGCGCACCAACTGCTCGTGCTGTGGCGGCGCAACGCCTGGCACTACGCCGAGCGGCTGACCGCTGCCGGCACCCCCGGGGAACTGCGCAGGGCCTCCCGGGCCGTCGAGGACAACGCCGCCGCCTGGGGCACGCTCCTGGCGGCCGTGCAGGTGCCGGGCTACCGGCTCGTACGGGACGGGTACTGCCGCGACGGCCGGTCCACGGGCGCGACGCCCCCGCTGCCGGCCTGGCAGCCACGGCAGCTTCCCGCGTCACTGGCCTCGGGCCGCCTACCGGAAGGTGACTGAACGGCTGCGGAGCGGCACGGCATCCCCCTCGCACGGAACCCCTTGGAAGATCGAAACGGCATGGGGTTAGCATGTGAGCGCCGTCTAGCTCGAAAGAGAAGCCTGTGACTGTCAACGAGGACACGTTCACCAATTGGAAGAACCGCGAGGAGATCGCGGAGTCGATGATCCCCATCATCGGGAAGCTGCACCGGGAGCGTGACGTCACCGTCCTGGTCCACAGCCGCTCCCTGGTGAACAAGTCGGTCGTCAGCATTCTCAAGACCCACCGGTTCGCCCGGCAGATAGCCGGTGAGGAACTCTCGGTCACCGAGACGCTGCCGTTCCTGCAGGCTCTCACCACTCTGGACCTCGGCCCCTCGCAGATCGACATCGGCATGCTGGCCGCGACCTACAGGGCCGACGACCGCGGTCTGACGGTGGCGGAGTTCACGGCCGAGGCCGTCGCCGGCGCCACGGGCGCCAACAAGATCGAGTGCCGGGAGCCGCGGGACGTCGTCCTCTACGGGTTCGGCCGCATCGGCCGCCTCCTCGCCCGCCTGCTCATCGAGAAGTCCGGTTCCGGCAACGGCCTGCGGCTGCGCGCCATCGTCGTCCGCCAGGGAGGTGGGCGGGCCGCCGACGATCTGGTCAAGCGGGCCTCGCTGCTGCGCCGCGACTCCATCCACGGCCAGTTCCACGGCACGATCACCGTCGACGAGGCGAACAGCACGATCGTCGCCAACGGCAACGAGATCAAGGTGATCCACGCCGCCGACCCGGCGTCGGTGGACTACACGGCGTACGGCATCAAGGACGCCATCCTCATCGACAACACCGGCAAGTGGCGCGACCGCGAGGGCCTTTCGCAGCACCTGCGCCCCGGCATCGCCAAGGTCGTCCTGACCGCGCCCGGCAAGGGCGACGTCCCCAATGTCGTCCACGGCGTCAACCACGACATGATCAAGCCGGACGAGCAGATCATCTCCTGCGCGTCCTGCACCACCAACGCGATCGTCCCGCCGCTGAAGGCGATGGCGGACGAGTACGGCGTCCTGCGCGGCCACGTGGAGACCGTCCACTCGTTCACCAACGACCAGAACCTGCTGGACAATTACCACAGCTCCGACCGCCGCGGCCGCTCGGCGCCGCTCAACATGGTCATCACCGAGACCGGCGCCGCCTCCGCCGTCGCCAAGGCGCTGCCCGACCTCAAGGCGCCGATCACCGGCAGCTCGATCCGCGTCCCGGTGCCGGACGTCTCGATCGCGATCCTCAGCCTGCGGCTCGCCCGCGAGACCACCCGCGAGGAGGTCCTCGACCACCTCCGCAACGTGTCGCTGACCTCGCCGCTCAAGCGCCAGATCGACTTCATCAGCGCCCCCGACGCGGTCTCCAGCGACTTCATCGGCTCGCGCCACGCCTCGATCGTCGACGCGGGCGCCACCAAGGTCGACGGCGACAACGCGATCCTGTACCTGTGGTACGACAACGAGTTCGGCTACTCCTGCCAGGTCGTCCGCGTCGTCCAGCACGTCTCCGGAGTGGAGTACCCGACCTACCCGGCCCCGCTGGCCTGAGCCCGGCGGACGCGGTCACGGGCGCCGCCGGGGCGGCGTCAGCGACGCCCGCGCGTTCAGTTCCTCCACGGTGGCGCCGGTCGAGCGGCGGTAGGCGGCGGTGATGTCCGCGTACCGCCGCGACCTGGCGCCGCCGTCCGCGCGGGAGGCGCTGGCCGGGACCGTCCGGCCGACCCGGCGTTCCGCGCTGTCCATCTCCCGGGCCGCCAGCACCACCCGGGCGGTGGCCTCGCGCCGCGTCCGCTCGTAGGCGCGCAGCCCGGCCGACGGGTCGGTGGCGGTGGCGAGTTCGTAGGCCAGGACGCGCGCGTCGACGATCGCCTGGGAGGCCCCGTTCGCCCCCACCGGGTACATGGGGTGCGCGGCGTCGCCCAGCAGCGTCACCCGGCCCCGGCCCCACCAGGGCAGCGGATCACGGTCCACCATCGGGTATTCCAGGATCTCGGTGCTCTTGGCCAGCAGGCCCGGCAGGTCGAGGAAGCCGAGGTCCCAGTCCCCGAAGTGCCGCAGGACGTCGTCGAGTTGCCCCGGACGCCGCCAGCCCGCCCCCTCGGGCAGCCGGCGGCGGCCGCTGACGGCGGCCTGGCAGACCCAGTTGACGAGCGAGGTGCCCCGGCCGGCCGGGGAGACGGGGTAGGCGATCAGGCGCAGCCGGTCGCCGTCGTCCCCGTGGAGCATGGAGCGGCCGGTGAGGAAGGGCTCGGCCTCGGCCGTGCCCCGCCACATCATCGTCCCCGACCACCACAGCGGCCCTTCCTGCGGGTGGAGGACCGCCCGGACGCGGGAGTTGAGCCCGTCCGCGCCGACGAGCAGCGGCGCGTCCAGCGTCCGGCCGGCGCCGGTGCCGCGGTCGGTGACGTGCACGCGCACGCCGTCGTCGCAGGGCTGCTCGACGTGGCCGACGCGCCGGCCGGTACGGACGGCGTCCTCGCCGAGCCGGGCGCGTACCGCCCGCAGCAGCGTCATCTGCAGCTCGCCGCGGTGCACCGAGTACTGCGGCCAGCGGTAGCCGCGGGCCGTGCCCAGCGGTTCGGTGAGCACGCGGTTGCCGTGCCGGTCGAGGTAGACGATCTCCGCGGTGGGCACGCCGACGGCGGCGAGTCCGTCGGCGAGGCCGAGTTCGAACAGCTCGCGGACGGCGTGCGGTTGGAGGTTGATGCCCACCCCCAGGGGACGGATGGCGCGGGCGCTTTCCAGGACGGTCGCGCCGATCCCGGCCGCGTGCAGGCTCAGGGCGGTGGTCAGGCCGCCGATGCCGCCTCCCGCGATCAGAACGTCCATGGTGTTCCTCGTCTCCTCTCGGTGCGGTCCGGCTGGTCGTCCGCTGCGGGGGACTCCCCGGTGGAAGGTCAGCCGCGGGCCGCGGCCACGGGCACGGCCGCCTTGGCCGGCGGTGCGGCCGCCGGGCGTACCTTCGGCAGGAAGGCCGCGAGGACGGCCGCGGCGAGCAGGGCCAGGCCGCACACCCACACCGCGTGGTGCAGCCCGTCCACGAAGGCCGCCTGCTGCGCGACGCCCAGCCGCCTGCCGCCCCCCTGGGCGGAGGTACGGGCGTAGACGAGCGCCCCCAGGACCGCCACCCCGAGCACCTGGCCCAGCTGCCGCAGCGCGTTGTGGACGGCGGAGGCCATACCGGCCCGTTCGGCGCCCACGGCGGCGACGGCCGTCGCGGTCATCGGGGTCAGGCAGAGACCGATGCCGGCACCGGCGAGCGCGAAGTCCCACCAGATCGCCCCGATACCGGTGTCGGTGCCCAGCCGCAGCAGCCCCAGCGTGGCCGCCCCGCTGAGCAGCAGCCCCAGCAGCATCGGGACGCGGGCGCCGATCCGGGCGACCAGACGGCCCGACACCTGCGCGGCGAGGGCGAAGGCGACACCGATGGGAGCGACGTCCAGACCGGCCTCGATCGGCGAACGGCCCTGCACCTGCTGGAAGTAGACGCTGAAGTAGACGATCGCGCCCACGAAGGAGAAGAACACCACCAGCGCCGCGGTGTTCGCGATGGTGAAGGCGGGCCGCTTGAACAGCCGCACGTCGACGAGGGGTTCGGTGCGGCGGCGCTCCCAGAGGACGAACGCGGTGAGGGCCGCGACCCCCGCCGCGAGAGCGGCCACGATGGCCGTCGAACCCCAGCCGCGCTCGCGGCCCTCGATGGTGGCGTAGGCGACGGCGGCGACGGCGGCCGTACTCAGGGCGGCACCGGCCCAGTCGAACCGGGAACGCGCGGCGACACGCGGCACGCGCGGGATGAAGCGCGCGGCGAGGAGGACCAGCAGGACGGACAGCGGCACGTTGAGCAGGAACACCCAGCGCCAGCCGAGCGCGTCGACGATCAGACCGCCGAGGACGGGGCCGACGGCGAGCGCGAGCCCGGAGCTCGTGGACCACAGGCCGATGGCCACCGCCCGCTTGCGCGGGTCGTCGAAGACGGCCCGGATGACGGTCAGACTGCCGGGCACCAGCAGCGCGGGCCCGATGCCCTGGACCACGCGCCCGGCCAGCAGCAGCGGAGTGCCGGTCGCCAGTCCGGTCAGCAGGGACCCGGCGCCGAAGACGGCCACGCCGAGCATGAACAGGCCCTTGCGGCCCCGCCGGTCGCCGAGCACTCCGCCGGCGACGAGCAGGCTCGCGTAGACCAGTACGTAGGCATCGACGATCCACTGCAACTGGCTGGGACCGGCATGCAGACTGCGGCCGATGGACGGCAGCGCGACACTGACGACCGTGGTGGAGACGACGGCTGCGAACAGCCCGCCTGCCAGCACCAGGACCGCGAGCCACGCGCCCCGTTCGGTGGGGGTGGTGCGTTCCTTGCTCACGACGGTGTCCTTCCTCGGTTCTGCGGCGTACGGGGGGCGGCGACGTTCGGGGTGCGGTATCCGCTTCGGCAATCCCGCTGCGTGCTGCCTCAACTGTCCTGCCGGGCAGTGCCAGAAGTCCAAGAGCTGGATCAACTGCCAGCTAGAATCGCCCGTTATGGAGCTGCGTCAGCTGACCTACCTGGTGACGGTCGTGGAGGAGGCGAGCTTCACGCGCGCCGCCGCCCGGCTGCACGTCGCCCAGCCCGGGGTGAGTTCCCAGATACGGCTGCTGGAGAAGGAGTTGGGCGAGGCCCTGCTCGACCGCTCGGGCCGCACGGTCCGGCCCACCCCGGTGGGTGCCGCCGTCCTGCCGTACGCGCGCGCCGCGCTGGAGGCGGTCGCCGGGATACGGGCCCGCGTCGACGAACTCACCGGCATGGTGCGCGGCCACGTCACCGTCGGCACCGTCGCCTCGCCCGCCTCCCTCGACCTGCCGGGACTGCTGGCCGCCTTCCACACCCGCCACCCGGACGTGGACATCACGCTGCGCGAGGGCACCTCCGACCAACTCGTCGACGAACTGCGGGCGGGCCGCCTCGACCTCGTCCTCGTCGGCGCCCCCGACGTCCCCCACCCCGACGTCGCGACCCAACTCGTCGCCGACGAGGCGCTCGTCGTCGCCGTCGGCCCCGACGGCCCCCTGGCAGGGCGGGACGCGCTCACCGTCGCCGAGCTGGAGGACCGCCCCCTGATCAGCATGCCGCGCGGCAGCGGAGTGCGCTCCTGCCTGGAACAGGCCTGCGCACAGGCGGGCTTCCCGCCGCACGTGGCCCTGGAGGCGGGCGACACCCGCACGCTGGTACGGCTGGCCGCGCGCGGACTGGGGCTCGCCGTCCTCCCCGAGTCCTCCGCCCGCCTGTACGCGGAGGCCGTCCGGGTCCTGCCGCTGCACGGCGTGACCACCCGCGCCCGCATCCTGCTGGCCTGGCGGACCGGCGGCACGCCGGGCCCCGCCGCACGGGCCCTGGTCCGCACCGCCCGCGAACTCCTGCCCGACCCCGCCGCCGGCCGGCCTTCGAGGCGCTCTGGACGAACGGCCCGGCATCCCTCACCATGACGGGGGGCCGCACCGAACGCCACGGTGCGGTCACGGGCCGTTCCCAGCCCCGTCCGCTCGCATGCGGCGGCGACGGACCACGGCGTCGAACCGCCCGCCCCCGCACCGGATTTCCGCTTCCCTCCGGCTCCCGCCTCCCCGCGCGGCACCCCCGCGCGATCCCGCACCGCCCGAGGAAAGACAGCAGAGGAGAGTGGGGTACCGGTGAAGGCCGAACTCGCATGGTGGGACCTCGAAGGTTCCGGACAGACCATCGACTCGCTCAACGCACACCTCCGCGACGGCGCCACCCGGCCCTGGGTCGAGGTCCCCGGACTCGTCCTCAAACTCTGGATCGCCGACCGCGAACACAACGCGTGGGGCGCCCTCATGGTCTGGGAGCACGACCGCCCCGCCGACCGCCCCCTCCCGGCCAACCGCGCGGCGGAACTCATCGGCTGCCCGCCCACGCACCGCATGGGCTTCGAGGTCGCGGCGGGCGTCGAGGGCCTGCACACCCTCGCCACCCTGCAGGGCATAGGCCCGGTCTTCGCCGCCTGACGGCCCGGCCGGCACGGACCCGCCCTGACCCGTACGCCGCTCCACGGCTGGCAGGCATGATCCGCTGCGAGGATGCTGGAGCATGGCGTACGGCACGAAGGATCGGGAGCGGCCACGTGAACGCACCGGGCGCGGGGAGCAACGCCGTGACGCGCTGGTTCCTGCGCCACCTGCAGGTGCTGCCCGTCCTCCTCCTGGCGGTGGGCGCCGTCCTCGACTTCCACACCCCGCCGCACTTCAGCGCCGAGGCCTTCTACGCCGCCGCGCCGATGTCGGCCGCGGCGCTGCTGTCGCTGCGCGCGACGGTCCTGGCGGGCATCGGCGCGTGCGCCGTCGATCTCGCGCTGCTCGCCTATTTCGGGTTCCTGGAGGACTACGGCGGCTGGAGCGAGCTGGCGGCGGTCGCGACCGTCTCGGCCTTCGCCGTCGTCGTCAACCGGCTCATGCACTACCGGGACGTACGCCTGCAGTCCGTGCGCGAAATCGCCCTCGCCGTGCAGCGGGCCGTACTGCCGAAGCCGCCGGCCACGATCGGCCCCCTGCGGCTGGCCGCGCGCTACCGCTCGGCGGAGCGGGAGGCACAGATCGGCGGCGACCTGTACGGGGCGCAGGACACCCCCTACGGCGTGCGCTGCCTGGTCGGGGACGTCCGGGGCAAGGGCGTGGAGGCGGTCAAGGCGGTGGACGTGGCCCTGGGCGCGTTCCGGGAGGCCGCCGAGGAGGAACGCACGCTCGCCGGGGTCGCGGCCAGACTGGAGAGGGCGCTGCTGCGCGAGGCGGAACGACGGGCCGGACTGGAACGGACCGAAGGGTTCGTCACCGGCGTCCTCGCCGAGATCCCGCACTCCTGGGACGAGGTCCGCCTGGTCAACCGCGGCCACCCGCCACCACTGCTGCTGCACCCCGGCGGAGCCGTGCGCGGCGTGGAGCCGTCCGAGGCGGCTCTCCCGTGGTGCCTGGCGGGACTGGGCGCGGGCCGGGAGACGACCGACACCGTGCCCTTCCCCCCGGGCGCCACGCTCCTGCTGTACACCGACGGCCTCACCGAGGCCAAGGACCGCGCGGGCGCCTTCTACGACCCCGTCGCTGCCCTGACCGGGCACACCTTCCCCGGCCCGGACGACCTCCTCGGCAGGCTGCTGCGGGACGTCGGCCATCACACGGGCGGCCGTGTCACGGACGACATGGCCCTGCTGGCGATCACCCGGCAGGCGGGGGAGCGCGGCCCGTGAACAGCGGGCCGGCCGCGCCACTCGCCCGGGCCGCGACGGCTCACGGCCCGCGACCCGGGCGTCCTCCGCCGGTTCGGGGCGGGGGAGCACGGGCGCGTCACCCGCGCAGCACCCGTTTCTGCAGGGACTCCAGCGGCCCGGCGGAGAACCTCCGCAGCCACAGCGCCGAGCCCGCCATGAGGACGGCGCACACCGCCGCCCACAGCCCGAACACCCACCACGGTCCGGTGTGCCCGAGCCGTTCGGCCAGGCCCAGGCCGATGCCGTAGCAGACCAGCACACACAGCACGTTCTGGGTGACGTAGCACGTCAGCGCCGCGCGTCCCACCGATGTCAGCCCGGCCGTCACCGCGCGCGAGACCGCGCCGCCGCGCAGCCGGTCCGTCAGCACGCCGATCAGACCGAGGTAGCCGAGGGCCACCACGGGTGCCGCCACGTACCGGCTCAGCAGGAAGCAATCACCCAGCGACGCCGCCGCGTTGAGCGGCAGCCCCACCCCCAGGCCCCAGCCGAGCAGACGCCGGCGGATGCGCCGCCCCGTGCCGTCAGCGGCGAACGCCCCCGCGCGGTAGAGCCCCACCCCCAGCAGGAAGAGGAAGACCAGCAGGCCGAACGACAGGACCGGCTCCAGGCGCAGGACGAGCGCCTGGCGCAGACGGAACGCCACGAGGTCGGGGTAACCGCCGTGCGCGTAGAGGTCGACGACCTCGCGGCCGGGCCCCTCACCGCCGCCCGGGTCCGAGCCCGCCACGGCGGCCGTGAGCAGGCCCATCACCGTGACGTGGAGGGCCGCCGCCGTCCACATCACCCGGCGCCGGAACCGCTCCGTACGGTTCAGCAGCCGGGCCACCAGCAGCGCGGTCACCGCGTAGCCCATGAGTACGTCCCAGGCGAAGACCAGCACGAAGTGGACGGTGCCCTCGGCGAAGAGGAACAGCGCCCGCCACCGGTACCGCCCGGGCCAGGGCCGCCCGCGCCGCTGCGCCGAGCCGTACTGGACGGCCAGCCCCACGCCGAACAGCACGGTCAGCATGGACAGGAACTTGCCGTCGGCGAGGAAGCGGAAGACACTCTCGGCCACCGTCGCCCACGAGGGGCCGGACAGCAGGCCGTGCAGCGACGCGCCGCCACTGCCGCCGCTGAGGACACCCCACTCCGCCCCCGGACCGGTGAAGATCCACACGTTGGTCATCAGCGTGCCCAGGATCGCCGTCCCGCGCGCCACGTCGAGCAGCGGAATCCGCCCCGCCGGGCCGTCCGCCGGACCCTTGCCGCCGGGGCCGCTGCCCGGCCCGGACAAGGGCGCGGCGGAGCGTGCGGTATCCGTCATCAAGTTCCCCCGGGAGTCGTCGGTTTCCTTCATCCTCACCGTGAGCGGAACGCCGGTCCTCGTAGGCGGTGATGAAACCGCGCTGCATCCTTCGACGGACCGGCAGGGGCCCAGGGGTGGAGACGGCATCGACGCCATGAGCCCCAGCCGGCCGCCCGAAGGTCAAGATTTTGTAAGGTGGTGGGCAAGGGGCTCCGGACCAAGGACCGGAGATGAGGGGCGGGGGTACGTGTGCTGGGGACGGGGATCGGCTGGCGGCCGGAGATCGCGGCGGACATCGCGCGGCTGCCCGGAGTCGACTGGGTCGAGGTCGTGGCCGAGAACCTCTGCCCGGACCATCTGCCGGACGAACTGCGGCTGCTGCGCGAACGGGGCACGACCGTCGTCCCGCACGGGGTCTCGCTCGGACTCGGCGGCGCCCAACGCCCCGGTCTGGCACGGCTGATGGCCCTCGCCGAGCTCGCCGAGGCCCTCGACGCCCCGCTGGTCACCGAGCACATCGCGTTCGTACGGTCCGCGGGACCGGGCACCGGTTCGCCGGGGATCGAGGCCGGGCACCTGCTGCCCGTCCCCCGCACCCGCGACGCCCTCGACGTGCTGTGCGACAACGTCCGGCTGGCCCAGCGGGCCCTGCCCGTACCCCTCGCCCTGGAGAACGTCGCCTCCTGTCTGACCTGGCCCGGCGAGGAGATGACCGAGGGACGGTTCCTCACCGAACTCGTCGAGCGCACGGGCGTACAACTCCTCGTCGACGTCGCGAACCTGCACACCAACCACGTCAACCGCGGCGAGGACCCCGCCGCCGTCCTGGACGAACTCCCCCTCGACGCCCTCGCCTACGTCCACGTCGCGGGCGGCTACGAACACGACGGACTCTGGTACGACAGCCACGCCCACCCGGTGACCCGGCCCGTACTGGACGTGCTCGCCGAACTGTGCGCCCGCGTCACCCCGCCCGGCGTCCTCCTGGAACGCGACGACGACTTCCCCACGGCGGACGGCCTCAGAGCCGAACTGGACGCCGTCCGGGCCGCGACGGACAAGCTGCCCGGCCGTGTCTGAGCGGGACATCGACGCGGCGCGGGAACGACTCGCCCGCGCCCAGCACGACCTGCTGCGCTCGCTCGTGGCGGGCGGACCGCCGCCCCAGGGCTTCGACCCCCGGCGGCTGCGCGCGCAGCGGCGCGCCCTGACCGCCAAGCGCGCCAAGGTCGTCGCCAAGGTGGCTCCCGGACTGCGGGACATCCTGGCCGACGACTACCGACGGCTGTTCCTCGCCTACGCCGGGGAGGAGCCCATGACGGGCGGCTACCACGAGGACGCCCGGCACTTCGCCGGCCACCTGATCCGTACCGCCGCCGTGGACGGACCCCGACAGGCCCGTCTGACGGCCTGGCTGCAAGCACAGCGCGCGGCCGTCGCACCGGAGCGCGGCACCCTCGGGCGGCTCGCGCGGGCCCTGCGCCGGCGGCGCGCCGCGCGCTGACCGCGCGGACACAGAACGAAAGGCACACCCCTGATGACCATCGCCCTCGGCGTGGCGCTGCTCGCCGTACTCGCCCCGTCCGTCTGGCTGTTGCGGCTGCGGTGGCGGCCGCGCGGCTCGTCCGCGGCCCTCGCCGCCGACGGGCCGGACCTGCTGGAGGTCGCCTATCTGCTGGGCGGCGCGGGCCGGGTGGTGGACACCGTGATCACCAGGATGCACACCGACGGCCGGATCACGGTGGCCGACGGCAAGGTCACCGTGACGGACCCCGCCACCGAACACTCCTTGGAACGCGCGCTGTTGAAACGGTGCGACGGATCCTGGAAGCGTTCCCTGCGGCAGGTACGCCGGGAGCTGCGCGGGGACCCGGCTCTGGAGGCGCTGCACCGCTCGCTCGTCGAGCGGAAGTTGCTGATGACGTCGCGGACCGAGCGACTGTGGCCGCGCGTCCTCGTCGTGCAGACGGCCGGGCTGGCCGTCGCCGCGGTCATCGCGCTCGCGTCGTCCAGTCCGTGGTCCTTCGCCGTGTTCCCGGTGATCGTGGCGGGCGTCGTGGTACGGGTCGTGTGCCGTCGCCGTCACAAGGGCCGGATCCCCTGCACCGAGCACGGCCGGCGCATCGCCCGGAAGCTGCGCTACGACCCGCCCTGGAGCATGTCCGACCCGGAGTTCCACCACGAGGGGGCGGCCGGAGTGGTCGCCGTGCGGGGAACCGGTTCCCTGCACGACGCGAAGCTGCGCGAGGAGTTCGAGAAAGCGAGGGAGTCCGGCACGTCCAAGCACCGGAAGCGCCGTGCCACGTCCTCCGGGAACCGGTCGTCGTCGGGCTCGTCCAGTTCGACGTCAGCGGTGGTCGTCGGGGCTTCCTGCGACGCCGGCTGCGGATGCGGGGTCGACAGCGGCGGCAGCTTTGGTGACTCCGGTGGATCGAGCGGTTCGTCCGGATCGAGCTGCTCCAGCAGCAGCTGCTCGTCCAGCAGTTGCTCCTCGTCGAGCTGCAGTAGCAGCAGCTGTTCCTGAACCCGCTGCCCGCCCTCCGCAATCGCCGTGGTGTGCGGGCACGGTCCCGTACGGGTGAACGGCCGGAACGGCCGTCCCCGGACCCGCGGGCGGCTCCTACCCTGGCCCGGCAGACCACGAGCCCTCAGGGGGAGGACCGTTCATGCTCGGCAGGACCCTGCTCGCCGTCACCGCCCTCGCCGCCACGTTCGCCGTCCCGGCCGCGCTTCCGGACGCCGACGCGGCCGTGCGCGTGCGTGACACTGTCGCGCTGTCCAACGACGACAACGGACACACCGTCAGCGTCCATAGCGGCGACCGGATCGACGTCCACCTGGTCGCTGTCCGCACCGACAGCGAGAAATGGTCGTGGGATGTGCCCGCGGCCTCCTCACCCGAAGTGCTCCACCGGGACGAGGGGCACACCACGCCGGACGGCGACGCCGTCGCCCGTTTCACCGCCACCGGCGACGGAACGAGCAGCATCACTGCCCACAGGCACTGCCGCGTCACCAGGCCGGGGCACTTGTGCTCCCACCTCGTCAGGACCTGGAAGGTCACCGTCAACGTGAGCTGAGACCGGTGCGGGCCCGGGAGCACGCCGAGCACCCGGCCCGCCCCCTTGTTGCTGTAATGGCAACCTTTATTGCCGTTGCAGAAGCGGTGGCCGCAGTCTGATCCCCGGCCGAAGGCCGTCGAGAGAATCAGGAGGCCACACCATGACCACCCACGCAGAGCCGGGGAGCACACCGGGCACCGACGACAGCACGCCGCTGGGCAACCGCGTCCATCACGTGCGTTCCGGCGAGTTGGACGGTTACGCAGCCCTCAGCGGCGGCACCGTCGGCTCGAAGAAGCTCTGGATGGGCCTGGTGGAGAACCCGCCGTCGAGCGCGACGGACAACCACCACCACGGTGCGTCCGAAGCGGGGATCTACGTGGTCAGCGGCCATCCCGTGTTCGTCTACCACGACGGCACACAGGAGGTCCGGATCACCGCCCATCCCGGCGACTTCCTGCTCGTCCCTCCGTTCGTCCCGCACCGGGAGGAGAACCCCGACCCGGACGAGCCCGTGGTCGTCGTGATCGCGCGGACCACACAGGAACCGATCAAGGTCTCCGTCCCCGAGCTGTACCAACTCACGCAGGAGGAACCGCAGTAGGAAGGAACCCGGGCCCGGCCGGTCGCCCCCGGCCGCAGTGCGAAAACCCTTTGGCGCACCGGGCGCCCGTACGCCTAGAGTGATCCGCATGTTCGGCGCACCTCCCGGTGCGCGGGCCACGGCTCCTTCCTTCGTACCGAATCCGTGCCGTGGCCGCTTCGACCTCGGGAGGCGCGGCATCGGGGCGCCCGGTGCGCAGGTGACGGTTACTTCGTCAGACGGCAGGTCGCGGGTCCGAGTCCCGCCCCGGTTTCGGGCCGGTGTAGCTCAGTTGCGCAGAGCAGCCGTAAAGGTACCGTCGCCGGGTTTCCGATCTCGGGCGCCGCTGCCGTGCTTCCCCCCGTGGATGTGGGGGGGAATTCACATGGCACGCTTCACCGTCCGCACACCCGCGGCGGCCCGTCCCGTCTCGCCCGTGACGAGCACCGGCCGCACCAGTACCCACCTCGGCGGCGAGGGGCACCTGCGGGACGACCGCTCCGAGCTGTTCCTGCTCGCGGT
Source organism: Streptomyces gamaensis (assembly GCF_042656465.1). Taxonomy (NCBI): domain Bacteria; kingdom Bacillati; phylum Actinomycetota; class Actinomycetes; order Kitasatosporales; family Streptomycetaceae; genus Streptomyces; species Streptomyces gamaensis. Next base: position 27,674 of record NZ_JBHSPB010000014.1, on the reverse strand, counting down.
CGCCAACTTCGTCTCCCAGCAGACCTTTCACGAGAGCGGCAGCGGCCGGGACGACCGGTTCGCCGCGCTCGTGCGCAAGCTCGCCGTCGAGGACGCCCCCTGGACCGCGGGCCTCCTGCCATGGCTGCGCGCCGACGGACACACGCGCACGGCCTCCCTCGTCGGCGCCGCCGAGTACGTCAAGGCCCGGCTGGACGCCGGTGCCACGGACGGTCCCGCCAACCGGCAGGTCATCGGCTCGGTGCTGCGCCGCGCCGACGAGCCCGGCGAGATACTCGCGTACTGGACCTCCGCCCACGGCCGGAACGTGCCCAAGCCGGTCAAGCGGGGCATCGCCGATGCCGTACGGCGCCTGTACACCGGCCGCAACCTCCTGAAGTACGACACCGCTTCCAAGGGCTACCGCTTCGGCGACGTCCTCAACCTCGTCCACCCCACGCCCGACCCCGACAAGCCCTGGCAGGGCGAGCTGTTCCAGTACGCCCTGGACCGCCGTCACCACCCGGACACGGCCCGGCCGCCCGCCTCGGACCGCACCCTCACCGCGCACCACGCCCTGATGGCCCTGCCCGTTCCGGACCGCCGCGCCCTGGTCACCGGCCCCGGCGGCGCCGAACGGCTCGCCGGGGCGGGCATGACGTGGGAGGCGTTGGCAGGCTGGCTGCAGGGCCCGATGGACGCGGCCGCCTGGGAAGCCGTCATCCCCTCCATGGGCACCATGGCTCTCGTCCGCAACCTGCGCAACTTCGACGAGGCCGGTATCGGCGAGGAGACCGCCCGGCAGGTGGCCGCCCGGATCGCGGACCCGGCAGAGGTCGCCCGGGCCCGGCAGTTCCCCTTCCGCTACCTGGCCGCCTACCGGCACGCTTCCTCGCCGCGCTGGGCCTGTCCGCTGGAGCAGGCTCTGCGCCATTCACTGTCCCATGTGCCTGCCCTGCCCGGCCGGACGCTGATCCTGGTCGACCGCTCCGGCTCCATGCGGTCACCGATGTCCGACCGGTCCCGGCTCAACCGCGCGGACGCCGCTGCCGTCTTCGGTACCGCCGTGGCGATGCGCGCCGCCGACGCCGACCTCGTTCAGTTCGGCACCACCAGCGAGCCCGTGGCCTGCCGCGCGGGCGAGTCCGTCCTCAAGGTCCTGGAGCGCTTCGGGGACCTCGGCGGCACCGACACCACCGAGGCGGTGCGGCGGCACTACCGCGGCCACGACCGGGTCCTGATCGTCACCGACGAACAGGCATCCCCGCACTGCGCGGGCGGCCCCACCGAGCAAGTCCCGGCCCGCGTCCCGGTCTACACCTGGAACCTCGTCGGCCACGGGCCCGGCCACGGCCCGTCGGGCTCCGCCGGCCGGCACACCTTCGGCGGCCTCACCGACGCCGCGTTCCGGATGGTGCCGCTGCTGGAAAGGGGTCAGGACGCCCGCTGGCCCTGGGAGAACTGAGCGCAAAAGTACGGCAGTTCACCGGGCGGTCGGCTGTCCCGCGTCGTCCGGGCGCGCGGAGTCGTCCGTCCCCGCGGACGCGGTGCCGTGACGCCGGCAGGAAGGCTCCTGGCGGGGGACGGCGCCGCGCCGCGAACGGCCGCCGGCGGGCCGCGCGGTGAGCAGGGCGAGCACGACGATGATCACGCCGCACGCCACCACGAGCCAGTAGGCCGGACGCATGGCGTCCGCGTAGCTCGTCCCCGGCCGTCCGAGGGCGCTGGTGAGCGCGGCTCCGAGGACGGCGACCCCCAGGGCCTGCCCGACCTGCCGGCCGGTGGAGACGATCGCCGCCGCCACCCCGGCCCGTTCCTTGGGCATGCCCGACATCGCCGCGTTGGTGACCGGCGTGTTGGCGAGTCCCACGCCCACGCCGAGCAGGATGCAGGAGGGGAAGAGCAGCGCGTCGGAGGTGGCCGCGTCGCCCGCCGCGAAGAGTGCTCCGCCCACCGCGGTGACGGCGCCCGCGAGGACGAGCGGCAGCCGGGGGCCGCGGGCGGCGGTCAGGCGCCCGGACAGGGGCGAGGTGACGATGTTCATCGCCGCCATGGGCAGCAGGAACAAGCCCGCCTCCATCGCGGAGAGACCGCGCGAGCTCTGCAGATAGAGCGTGTTGAGGAAGAGGAACCCGCCGAGGACGAAGAAGGAGCAACCGCCATCACGCTCGCCCCGCTGAACGCGGGACTGCGGAAGACCTCCAGGTCGATCAGCGGTTCGTCACGGCGGCGCTCGTAGAGGGGGAGCAGCAGCAGGGAAACGAGGGCGAGCACGCCGCTGACGAGCGTGCGGGGCGCCGTCCACCCGGAGGAGGGCCCTTCGATGATGGTGTAGACCAGCGCTCCGAGCAGCACGATCATGAGGACCTGGCCGACCGGGTCGAAGCGGCGCGGACGCGGTGCGCGCGACTCCGGGACATGACGCGCCGTCAACCAGATGGCCGCCGCGCCGATCGGCAGGTCGAGCCAGAAGATCGAGCGCCAGCCGGCCTCCTGCACCAGCAGCCCGCCCACGAGCGGGCCGAGCCCCATGCTCACTCCCATCACCGCTCCCCACACACCGATGGCACGGGCCCGCTCGCCGGCTCGGTGAAGGTGTTGGTGATGATGGACATCGCGACCGGATTGAGCATCGATCCGCCCACCGCCTGCAGTGCGCGGAAGGCGATCAGCCAGCCGAGCCCCGGCGCCACGGCGCACAGCAGCGAGTCGAGGGTGAACAACGCGAGCCCCAGCTGGAAGACGCGGCGGCGCCCGAGCCGGTCGGCGGTGGAACCGGAGAGCGTCAACAGGGCCGCCAGGACGATGAGATAGGCGTCGACCGTCCACTGCAGCCCCGACAGCGAGGTGTGCAGATCATGCCGCATCACCGGCAGCGCGACGTTCAGCACGGTGTTGTTGAGGTTGCCGATGAACACGCTCAAGCAGCAGATGCCGAGCACGAGTCGCCCGGCACGGCCGGAGGGTTGAACTGCTGCGGACACGGACGCCAGCCGTCCTTTCGTCAGGGGTGGCACGGACCGTCCTGCCGCGAGGCTGTTCACCCGCGGGCGGGGGGCGACGATCAAGGCGTGGTCCGCCCAGCATGGGGCCGTCGGCCCGGCGGTGGGAGACCCTCCCGAAGGGGGCCCTGTCAGGGCATCCCTTCTCCGACACCGCAGTTGGATACTGGTCCTCGTGGGCACCATGGAACTTGCCGAGATTCTGCGGTCGCGACGGACTCGTGTCACCCCTCGGGAAGCGGGGCTGTCGGTGATCGCGGGGCGGCGGCGCACGACGGGGCTGCGGCGTGAAGAGGTGGCGACGCTCGCCGGGGTCAGCATCGAGTACTACCGGCGCCTGGAGCAGGGGAAGCAGAACCGGCCGGGGCTCGCGGTGCTGCGGAGGACAGCGGAAGTGCTGCGCCTGGACGAGGACGAGCGGCAGCACCTGTACACGCTGGGCCGGGCCGCGTCGGCGAGTCCGGACGACTCCGGCACCGCACGCCCGTCCGCGGCGGTGCGCACCGAGGTCCTGCGCATGCTGGACATCATGCGGCCGTATCCGGCCTGTGTGCTCGGCCGTGCCGGGGATCTGCTGGCCGCCAACCCCGCGGGGCTCCGGCTGTTCCCGGGGATCGAGGACATGCCCGAGGGCAGGCGCAACACCGCCCGTTACACCTTCCTGGATCCGGCGGCCCGTGAGCTGTACCGCAACTGGGAGGACGTCGCCACCGGCGTCGTGGCCCATCTGCGGGCGACCGCCGACGCCCACCCGGGGGCCGCCGACGTCATGGAGGTCGTGGACGAACTGTCCGAGCACAGCGCGGAGTTCGCCGACCTGTGGCAGCGCTACGACGTCCGGGTCCGCACCAACGGCCGCAAGCTGTACCGTCACCCGGACGTCGGCCGCATGACGCTCACCTACGAGGCGTACGCCGTGGCCCGCAGCGACGGACACCGCCTGATCGTGTATCAGGCCGAGCCGGGGACACCCGACCACGACGCCATGCTCCTGCTCTCGCTGGGGCGGCCGGACTGAAAGTCCCGGAAGACGCATGCTCTGACCCGCAGCATAGGCACGGGTCCGCAGTATTCGGCTCAGGCCACGGGGCGCTGCTGCCGTTCGGTACTGCCTACGACGGTCGGGGTGCCCCGCCGCGGCTTCCGGCGCAGTAGGAGCCGGACCAGAAGTGGCCGTCCCAGAGGTGTCGGCGCACGTGCGCGTCGTACTCCTCGCGGAGCAGGCGGACGTGGTGGTCCTGTTCGGCCGGTCCTGACATCGGGATGGGGATTCCGGCGCGGCGACATGAACCAACTGCAGTATCGTGATCGTCACGAGTGAACCCGGTCTGATGAAGCGGCAGTTCGGGTACCGTGCCCGACTGGCGCTGAGCCCTGCCGAGGTCCGTGCCGTCGATGATCAGGCGCATGCGGCCCGCACCATGTGGAACTGCCTGCAAGACGTACCTGCGCGCCTGGGTGAACTGTTGGGAAGGACGGGCCGAAGAGCCCACCCGCAAGGGCCGCTTCCGCTCGCCGATGTCCGTGGACATCCCGCAGGGCCGGGACCTGAACATCGTCCGCGTCCACCGCCGCTGGGGCATGGTCAACATCCCCAAGGTCGGCCGCGTCCGCTTCCGCTGGACCAAAGACCTCCCGGTCGGCAAGCGGGCGAACAAGGAGAACCGGATCACCGGCGCCCGGCTGGTCAAGGACGCATTGGGCTGGCACATCGCATTCCGCGTCCAGACCCTCGAACGCGCCCCGAGCCGCACCAGGGTCCGGAGGCAGGTATCGACGCCGACGTGAACATCCCCCCTCGCCCTGTCGAACGAGGACCACCAGGACCACGGGCACCCGCCCCGGCCCCCAAGCCCGACCCCGACAACGCAGGAAGGTTCCTGCGCAACGGGGCCAAGGCCAAGGCCGGAACGAACCGCGCCATCGCCCAGGAGGCATGGGGCAGGATCGCGACGATGCTGACGTACAAGACCAGCCGGTACGGCGAACTCGCCCGGCGCAACGTCGCCGTGCACGCCCCGGACCGGCGCGGCTCCGGCGGCAGCCGCGGGCTCTGCGGGCATCTGCCGTCCGCCCGGGCCGTGTTGGACGACTACGCGATGCTCTGGCAGGCCGTACACGGACGCCACCCGCACCTGCCGGTCACCGCACTCGGGCAGAGCTGCGGCGGAAGCGTCCTCGCGGCATTGCTCGCGAGCGGCAGGGCGACCCCCGAACGCGTCGCCTTCTGCGCGCCGGCACTTGGCCGGCAGCGCGCCCGGCACGGCGACCACGGCTTGCGCGGACTGCGCGCGCTCCGCGGGACCCGGCACAGACCCGTCACTGTGAAGGACGAGGACTACACGGGTCGCACGCGCTATCTGACGTTCATGGCCAACGACCATGCGATGGTGCGTCAGGTGACCGACGGTTTCCGCTCCGTGATGGCCGAACTGGAGGAGAACTGCACCTCCCGGGCGCCCGGCACCGGCCAAGGAGCCCCCGACGCCGTGTACTTCGTCCTGGCTCGCCGACGTCGCCACCCGGCCGGCGGAGCACCACGCGCGCGGGGGCAGCCGTGCCCTGCCGGCTTGAGATCACGGCGGCCCGTATCACCACACGCGTCAACGGGGAGATCCGCCAGCAGGGCGACACCTCCCGGCTCAGCCGGAGCACCGCGCGCGTCGTCGCAGAGGTCAGCGCCTCCATGACCCTGCTGCCGGGCGACGTCCTGCTGACAGGCACCCCGCAGGGCAGCGCCGCGCTGCACGAGGGCGACGAGGTCGAAGTGGAGATCGAGGGCCTGGGAACGCTGCGCAACCCCGTCACGTCGTACGGCCGGTCAGGACCCGCTCGTGGTCCGGGCGGCGCGGCGCAGACGGGCGCGGGCGGGGTCCCGCGGGGGGTGGGCGGCCGGGGGAGCGGGCCGCTCGGGGTTGGAGCGTACGAACAGCGTCACGGTGACGCCCTCGCTGAATCCGTTGCGGCGCATCATGGCCGCTGACGCCTCGTTGCCGGCCTCGACGTCGGTGATGATGCGGGACGCGCTGGCCGCGAAGAGGGCGGAGCAGCACCGCTCGACGAGCGTGCTCGCGATGCCCTTGCCCCGGGCCCGCTCGTCGAGGGCGATCCACTCCAGATAGCCCCAGTCCTCGCGTTCGTCGTAGGAGAGCGATCCGAGGACGAAGCCGAGCAGCCCCTCGTCGTCGACGGCGACCCAGCATGCCTCGGGCTGCGCGTCCCAGTGCATGGCGACGCTGGACAGCGACCACGAGGTGTACGGCATCGCGTTCACGTCGTACGCGCGGTAGCCGAGGTTCAGCACGCCTTCCAGATGGGACAACTGCATGGGGACGATATCGACATGATCCATGGATGAATCCTGACATAGAGGATGCGACGGGGCGGCCGGCCGGGTCTTCGGGAACGCGTCGACGCCGCGCCGCCCGTTCCCCGCCCCGGGCGGAGAACGGGCGGAGAACGGGCGGCGCGGGCCGGACGTCACGACTCCGCGACGGCTTCGAGGGGGCTCAGCGCGGCCGCCCGGCGGGCCGGGAGAGCGGCCGCGACCACGCCGACCGCGAGGGACACCAGGCACACGAGCAGCAGCGTCCCCCACGGCAGCGCCAGGGAGTACTGCCCCATCGCGCCGCCCGCCAGCGAGCCGACCGCCCACGCGCCGAACAGCCCGCCCGCCAGACCCAGCAGCGTGCCGAACGCGGCGACGGTCACCGCCTCCAGACGGATCATCCGCCGCACGCCGGCGCGGTCCATGCCGATCGCGCGCAGCACACCGATCTCACGGGTGCGTTCCGCGACCGACATGGCCAGGGTGTTGACGATGCCGAGCGAGGAGATCACGACACCGATGCCGAGCAGCCCGTACATCAGCGTCAGCAGGCTGCTCAGGGCGCCGGCGGCCTCACGCACGAGCGCCTCACGGTCCTGCACCTTCACCAGCGGGCTGTTGCCCACGGCGGTGCGCAGCTTCCCCTCGATGCTCCGCGAGGTCGCGCCGCCGTCGGTACGGACGAGGATCCGCTGGACGGAGCCGGGCTTGAAACTGCTCCGCTGCACCTCACCGCGGTCACCGAGCACGTCCTGGGCGGTGGGGTTGTCCTTGTAGACACCCACGACGGTGTACTGCCTGAAGTCCTGGCCCCAGCCCATGCGGGCGTTGAGCCTGCCGCCCGCGCTCACACCGTGTTCCCGCGCGACGGTGCTGGACACGGCGATCCTGCCCGGCCCAAGGTCCTTCAGGGAGCCGCTGGTGAAGTCGAGCTTCATGGCGGCCTTCACGGCGTCGGGTTCGACACCGGAAATGTGCCGGACACCACCGCCGACGAAGACGGTGGAGTCCGAGACGGCGGCCGCGGTCCGCACCCCGGAGGTGTCGGCGACCCGCCGCACGGCGGCCGGGTCGATGACGGTCGTCGGGGTGCGGGTGCCGATGACGTAGTCGGCGCCGAGACCGTCCGCGGCCTGGCGGTCGAGGGCCTGCCCGGTGGAGTTCCCGATGACGGCGAGCCCGGCGACCAGCGCGGTGCTGACCATCAGGGTGGCGGCGGTGGCCGCGGTGCGCCGCGGGTCGCGCAGCGCGTTCTCCCGCGCGAGCCGGCCGGTGACCCCGAAACGGCCGGTCAGGCGGCCGGTCAGCCGGATCACCTGGGCGGCGAGCAGCGGCGCGAGGACGATCAGGGCGACGACGAGGACGGCACAGCCGAACATCGCGCTCCGCAGGTTCTCCTCCGAGGCGTCCTTCGCCCCCGTGAGCGAGAGCAGCAGGCCGGCGCCGAGAGCGAGCAGGCCGAGCCCCACCACGCCGCGGATCCGGGAACGGGCACCGGAGGGCGGCTGCTCGGCCGAGCGCAGCGCCTCGACGGGCGCGACCTTCGCGGCCCCGCGGGCCGGCAGCCACGCGGCGAGCATGGTGACACCCACGCCCACGCAGAGCGCCGCCACGACGGGGAGCGGGCCGATCACCAGGGGCCCCTTGGGCAGCGGGTCCGCGTCGGTGCCCAGGACGTCGGGCAGTACGGAGGCGATGCCGAGGCCGAGCGGGAACCCGGCCGCCGACGCGGCGAGGCCGAGCAGGAAGGCCTCCAGGAGGACGGAGCGGACCACCTGGCGGCGTTCGGCGCCGATCGCCCGCAGCAGCGCGATCTCACGGGTGCGCCGCTTGACCAGCATCGTGAAGGTGTTGACGACGAGGAACGAGCCGATGAACAGCGAGACCCCGGCGAAGACCAGCGGCATCTTCGTGTAGCCCCGGGTCAGGGTGTCGACGAGAATGCCCTGTTGGGCGGCCTGCGCGGAGCCGGTGGTGGCCTCGGCCCGGTCGGCCGGGAGCACCGCGGTGACCCGGCCGGACAACTGGACCTCGTTGATGCCGGGCTTGGCGGACAGGTCGATCCCGGTGTAGTGGCCGGGGGACGCGAACAGCTTCTGGGCGCTCGCCACGTCGAACAGGGCGAGGGTGCCGCCGGCGGTCACCCGGGTGTCCTCGGTGGTGACGATGCCGACGAGCCGCTTGGTCATGACCGGGCCGTCGGTGGCCAGCGTGACCGTGTCGCCGATGCGGAAGTGGCCCGCGGCGGCGGTACCGCTGTCCACGGCGAGCTCGTCGCCGTTGCTGGGCGCCCGGCCCTTGACCAGCGGGTAGCGGCTGTCCTTGCCGTCCTTGCCCGGCACATAGGCGGTGGCCAGGTTCGCCCACGCCTTGCCGGCCCGCAGCGGAGTGCCGTCCGCCGCGTTCAGGACGGCCGAGCCGTCGGCCGACGGACGCACGGCGGCGACCCCGGGCACATCGGCCAGCTTCCGCGCGAGCGCGTCGTCGAGGACGGAACCGCGCCGGTCCGCGGCGCTCCCCGGCGGGGGGTCCTTCGGGGACACGGTGACCGCGATGTCCGCGAAGTTCTTCGACGCGGCCGCACGGTAGGCCGCGGCGGAGGAGTCCGCGAAGACGAGGGTGCCGCAGACGAACGCGACACCCAGGCAGACCGCGAGGACGGTCATGACCAGACGGGCCTTGTGCGCGAGGACGTTGCGCAGGGCTGTTCTCAGCATGGATGGCTTTCGGGGCGTGGAGGTACGGGGGAGTGCGCGGGGTACGGCTCAGCCGGTCCGGGGGGCGTCGAGTGCGGGGGCCTGGGGGTTCCCCCCAGAAAGACGCGGCATGAGGTCCAGGACCCGGTCCGGGGAGGGACAGGCCATCTCGTCGACCAGGCGGCCGTCGGCCAGGAAGACCACGCGGTCGGCGTAGGAGGCGGCGACGGGGTCGTGGGTCACCATCACCACGCTCTGGCCGAGCTCGCGCACCGACTCGCGCAGGAAACCGAGGACTTCGGCCCCGGCACGGGAGTCGAGGTTGCCGGTGGGCTCGTCGGCGAAGACGATCGCGGGCCGGGGGGCCAGGGCCCGGGCCACGGCGACGCGCTGCTGCTGCCCGCCGGACAGCTGCGCGGGCCGGTGGCCGAGGCGTTCGGAGAGGCCGACCATGGAGATCACGCGGTCCAGCCACTGCGGGTCGGGGCGGCGCCCGGCGATGGTCATCGGCAGCGTGATGTTCTCCAGCGCGGTCAGCGTCGGCAGGAGGTTGAACGCCTGGAAGACGAACCCGATCCGGTCCCGGCGCAGCCGGGTGAGCTGCCGGTCGTCGAGACCGCCCAGTTCGGTGGTGCCGACGCGCACGGAGCCGGAGTCGGCCGAGTCGAGCCCGGCGGCGCAGTGCATCAGGGTGGACTTGCCGGAACCGGAGGGGCCCATGATCGCGGTGAACTCGCCCTCCCGGAAGGAGACGCTGACCCGGTCCAGGGCGACGACACGGGTGTCGCCGCTGCCGTAGACCTTCGACAGATCCGTGGTGGCGGCCGCGACCCCCGTCATCGGGTACGGCGCGTACGGGGCAAGGGGCTCGGCGGTCACAGCGGGACTCCTCTTCGGGTGCGCAACGGTGCACGTCGAAGGGTGTCCGGGGAACGTATCCGGCCCTGGGCTGCCGTGTATCGGCGGCCCAGCCGCTTTGTATCAGCTCTGCAGCCGCTGCCCCGAGGGGCCGGACGGTCAGTCCGGCAGGCGCAGGGTGGCTTCGGCGCCGCCGTCCGGGGCGTTGTCCAGGCGCAGTTCGGCGCCGAGGAGCCGGGCCTGGCCCAGGGCGATGGTCAGGCCGAGGCCGTGGCCGGAGCCGCGCTCCGCCGCGCCCGTGCGGAAGCGGCGCGGGCCGTCGCGCAGCAGGTCCGCGGGGAAGCCGGGGCCGTGGTCGCGCACGACGACGGTACGGTCCCCGACGGTGACCCGCACCGGGCTCTCCCCGTGCCGGTGGGCGTTGACGACGAGGTTGCTGACGATCCGTTCGAGGCGGCGCGGGTCGGTCTCCACCGTCGTGGCCGCTCCGTCCGTGGCGTCGGCGACGGTCACCTCGGTGCCGAAGCCGGTGCGCGCCACGGCCTCGGAGACCACCGCCCCGAGCGGCACCCGGGTGCGGACGGGCTGTTCGGCCCCGGCGTCGAGGCGGGAGATCTCCAGGAGGTCCTCGACCAGGCCGCGCAGATCACGCACCCGGGCCCGCAGCAGATCCTCCGTCTCACCGGGCGGCAGCAGGTCGGCGGCGGCGAGCAGACCGCCGACGGGGGTGCGCAGCTCGTGGGCCACGTCCGCGGTGAACTGCCGCTCGACGCGCAGCCGTTGGCCGAGGCTGTCGGCCATGAGGTCGACGGTGGCGGCGATGTCGGCCACCTCGTCGCGGCCCTTGGTGGGCCCGGTCCGGGTATCGAGGTCCCCGGCGGAGATCCGGCCCGCGGTCTCGGAGACCTGCCGCAGCCGGCGGCCGAGCAGCCCGGCGGCGTAGACCGCCAGGGGAGTGCCCGCCGCGAGCGCGACCAGCGAGGCCACCGTCATGGTCACGTCGAGCCGGCTCAATGTGTGGAGCTCCGTGTTCATGTTGACCTGGACGGCCAGTACCCGGCTGCCCGGTCCGTCCACCCGCTGGGCGGCCCAGAACCTCGGGCCCACGTTCCCCCTCACGCGCCCGTCGTAGGCGGTGTGCCGCTGTCCGTCGGCCGGACTGCGCAGGACGGCGGGCAGTTCGGCCGGATCGATCTCGGCACCCTCGGTGAGAGCGCCGGTGCGCCGGTAGACGTCCATGGCCGAGTACACGCCGTTGAAGGCCCGCGCCTCGGCCCGGGAACGGATCTCCTGCGCGGTCCACGCGTGCACCAGCACGCCCACCACCGCCGCGACCAGGCACGCCGTGGACGCGGCCAGCGCCGCGATCTTCCAGCGCAGGGACACGCGGGCCGGCCGCAGCCGCCGGAACGGGCGCACCGGCCTCAACGCCTGAACTTGTAGCCGAAGCCGCGGACCGTCTCGATCCGCTCCCGGCCCAGCTTCCTGCGCAGCCGCTGCACACACAGGTCCACGACCCGGCTGTCGCCGTCCCAGCCGTACTCCCAGACATTGCGCAGCAGGGTGTGCCGCTCCAGGACGATGCCCGGGTGGGCGGCGAACTCCAGCAGCAGCTTCAGCTCGGTCGGGGTCAGCGCCACCGGGCAGCCGGAGACGGACACCTCCATGCCACCGGTGTCGATGGCCAGGTCCCCGAAGACCAGCACCTCCGCCCCGGACGGTGACGGCCCCTCGCCGGCGGCCCGCTCGGGCCCCGGGGCCGGCGCGTACGTCGCCCGCCGCAGCAGGGAGCGGATCCGCGCCACGAGCACGTAGGTGTCCACCGGCTTGACCACGTAGTCGTCGGCCCCGGCCTCCAGACCGGCGACGACATCGAGTCCGTCGCCGCGGGCGGACATCATCAGCACGGGCACCAGGCTCGTCTCCCGGATGCGGCGGCACAGGCCGATCCCGTCCAGACCGGGCAGCATCACGTCGAGGATCAGCAGGTCGAAGCTCTCCTCGCGGAACAGCTCCAGGCCCGCCAGGCCGTCGGCCGCGGCCTCCAGCTGATAGCCGTAGCGCTCAAGGGCGACGCTGAAGGACCGGCGCATCAGGTCGTCGTCCTCGACCAGCAGTACACGGACGGGCCGCGAAGAGGCCGGAGCAGGGGCGGACGAGGACACGGGCGAATGACTCCTGTTCGGACGGTCGAGCGGCACAGGTCCGTACGTACACGCGCATACGGCGACCCGAAAAGGAACCCTATGGCAAACACCGAGCGTGGCAACCGCGTCACACAACGGACATGCGGTGCACCCCGTGCAGTGCCTTCCTTCCGCGAATAGCCATGTCGCACCGGGTGTACGACTCGGGCGCGGGCCGGGGTCACGGCACGCCGGCTCCCTGCGGAACCTCCTTCGCCGCCGCCCGGCGCACCGTTTTGATGGACAACCAAGCGTTCCTCGATACTCGCCCGATACAAACCCCGGCCAGGGTGTCCCTGGCCGCTCCGATAGCATGTTCGGGCTTGCGATGATCGCCTCGTCGCCCGCCCTGCACCGGAAACATGCCGTCCAGCACGATGAACGACCCTTCAATCAACGTCTAGCAAATCGGCCGAACAATTGATACCTACATCATCGCGGTTGTTCTCGCGAATAAACAGCAGAATAGCGTTCGCCGCACGTCGTCAACCGCGAGCGATATTGTGGGCCACGGCGGGTGTGATAGCCCTCGGATTCCTGGTCGCGCTGGAAATAGCCGCGCGTCACTACGGCCAGCCGGGGCCGATTACCAACCAGGTGAAAGAGGTCGTATTCGCGCCTAAATCGGGGCCGCTGCTGTACGCCAGTATGGCGTTGATGATGGTGGTCCTCACCTGGAGACAGCGGTTCATCGCGGTCGGCGCCGCCGTCGGCATCGACATCGTCTTCTTTCTGGTGCGGTGGGCGGTCGACGCCAAGATGATGTTCGGCAACGGCGCGTTGTGGGTGGTTCTCGCCTGTGCGGTCATCGCCGTCACGCGCCGCACCGGCCGGGAACGTGTCCTGCTGCTGAAGGGCGTCGGACTGGGCCTGCTGCTGGTGGCCGGCCGCAAGACCGGCGACGCCTGGCTGCTCATCACGTCGAAGACCCGCCCGACGGTGCTCGACCAGTACGTGGCCACCGCGGACCACGCGCTGGGCGACCCCTCGTGGCTGGCGGGCCGGATCGTCCAGGCCACCGGTCCGGTCGGCGCCCACGTTCTCGACTACGTCTACATCCAGCTGGCGGTGGCCGCGGTCCTCGTCGCGGTGTACCAGCTGCGCAACGTGGCGACCGAGCGCCGCTTCCCGGGACATCATCTGGTGCGCACCTTCCTGGTGATCGGCCTCCTCGGACCGGGCATCTACATGATCTTCCCGGTGGTCGGACCGATCTTCGCCTACGGCACCGACGGCGGACACTGGGCGGTGGCCGACCTGTGGCCGGACACGCTGGTGCCGCTCACCGCGCCCCAGCACATGCCCTTCGACGAGATCACCCCGCGCAACTGCATGCCCAGCCTGCACACGGCGTGGGCCACCGCGATCTTCATCCATTCCCGCAAGGGCCCGCGCATTCTCCGGTTCGGAGGAGCGTTCTGGCTGGTCGCCACGCTCGGCGCGACGCTGGGATTCGGCTACCACTACGGCACGGACATCATCGCCGGCGTGGTGTTCACCCTCACGATCGAGGCGGCTCTGCGCGCCCTCGACCGCGGCTGGGACCGGGCGGGAGTCCAACTGGTCGCTTACGGCACAGCGGTCTTCACCGCGTTCTTGGTGTCCTACCGCTATCTGCCGGTACAGATGGCCGAATACCCGTGGGTGTTCGGACCCCTTCTCATTCTGGCGACGGCCTCGGTGATCTACGGCTACATCCGGACGACCAAAATGTGGGAACCGAAGGCCGCACCCGTGCGGCAACCGGAACGGCAACCCGAACTGGTGTGACGCCTGTTGCGTCAGGTCGTGGGCCCGGACCCATCACCTCCCGGCGCGGGCGCAGACCCCGCGCCGGGAGGCGACGGGCCCTCCGGCGGGGCCCTGCGGGGCTGCCGGTTGTGTCGTCCGGGTGAATACGGCCCACGAGCGTTTGGCCTCCTGTGGGTTGTCGGGACCCCGGAGGGCAACCGCAGCACGATACGTCCGGGACCAACAAGCCGACCGGGCAAGGAGCGTCGTGAGAAGACTCGTGCAGACGGTGACTTTCGCCGGGGCGTGCGGCCTGGTGCTGTGCGGCACCGGGACCGCGCGGGCGCAGACCAATCCGGGCGAGTCCCTGCTGTCCGCCGTGACGGGCGCCGACCTCGGTACCGTCACCGGGATGGTGTCCTACGTCATCTGTGACAACCGCCTGGCCGACTTCCACTACCAGTCGCCGGTGGCCGGTTCGCCGCACCCTTGCGTCAACGGGCCGGTCGACAGCGGAAACAGCAGCAACAGCAACAACTTCCTCAACCACGGCAACCCGGTGGACAGCGGCAACATCGAGACCGCGGCCGGCTCCACCAACAGCCTCAACACCGCCACCGGCGCGGAGCGCAACAGCAGGAACGACACCAGCCTGCGGTAGGTCCTTCCCGCCGTGCCGCCGGCTCACAGACGGAGGTCGCCGCCCTTGCCGATGCTCTGCTGGTGGTTGGAACTGCCCGACGCGGCACCGGTACCGGAGGAGCCGGAGTTGACGGACCCGCTGTTGTTCGTGGGGCTGCCGCTGTTGCTGGGATTGCCGGTCAGCTTGACGTTCTGCGCGTTGTTGGAGTTGCCGCTGTTCACCGGTCCGTTGACGCAGGTCCGGGCCGCACCCTCGCATCTGAAGCCGGCCTGGAAACTGATGTGGGTGTCGCCGTCGGCGCGGAACGGTCCGTCGCCCCAGGCCATGGCGGGCGGCGCCCCGCCCCCGACCACAAGCAGGCCGAAAAGACCTGCGACCGCCGTCTTCGTGCGACAGGCTCTCTTCACTGTGTGATCCTGACCCTCGCGGTTGGTGAATCCCCCCGCCTCCCTACCCGGAGCGCCCTGATCGGCCAAGCCGGAACAGCGTCCGATCCTCCACGTTCACCCTCACCGACCACCGCATTCACCGTGACGGCCCTCTCCACGGCCGCTCCCCGGCAGGCCGAAGGCCGCGAACACCTTCAGGACCCGCTGTACGGCGGCGTCGGAGCCGTCCGAGCGATGGACGACCGCGACCGCGGTCTCCAGACAGGGGGAGTAGCCGCGCAGGGGGCGGCAGGCCACCCCGGGAATCCCCGAGCGCACCTGCTCAGGGGCGAGCGCCAGGCACAGACCGGCGGCGACAGGCGGCGGCCGCCGCCCTGGCCGACCCGGGCACCGCCGGGTTCGCCGCCTGGACCGCCGCCGCGCAGGCTTCCGCCTCGGTGGCCGAGATCACCCGCATCGCCCACCAGCTTCACGGCGCGATCGGTTTCACCGGGCTCAGCCCGCTTCACCTGACCACCACCCGCATGCGGTCCTGGCGCGACGAGGACGGCAGCGAACACGCCTGGTTCCGCAGGATCGGACGGCATGTCGTGGAGGGCGGCGGCGACCGGCTGTGGCCGACGGTCACCGGCAGCTGACACGGACCAGCCCGCCCCGCAAGCTGCTACCGTGCCCAACGCCGCCGCTTCCAGCCGACGTTCCCCGATCCGGTCCGGCCCCCGATGAGGTGATCCACCATGCCCAAGCCGCCCGGCCTGCGGAAACCCTTCGCGTCAGCCAAGGCGTGCAGTGCCCTCCTCGCCGCTCTGCTCGCCGGTACGGGCACGGCCCACGCGGATGCCGGTGCGCCGGAGAAGCTCAGGATCTGCACGACCGGTGACTACAAACCGCTGACGTACTTCGACGCGCGCACCGGACAGTACAGCGGCATCGACATCGACATGGCGCACGACCTCGCCGACCGGATCGGCCGCAGCCCGGAATTCGTCCGGACGACCTGGGGCGGCATGATGAACGACCTTGTGGGGCAAGGGAAATGCGACATCGCCATGGGCGGTGTCTCGATCACACCCGACCGGCAGCAGCAGGCGGACTTCACCGAGCCCTACCTCGACGACGGCAAGGTCCCGCTCGTCAGATCCGCCGACGTGGACCGCTACCGGACCCTGGAACAGATCGACCGCGAGAACGTCCGGGTGATCGTCAACCCCGGCGGTACGAACGAGAAGTTCGTCCGGGAGCACCTGCGGAACGCCACGGTCACCGTCTGGAACGACAACACCACCGTCTTCGACGAGATCGTGAACGGCCACGCGGACGTGATGATCACGGACGCGCTGGAGGCAAAATACCAGTCCCGACAGCATCCGGGCCTGGCACCGGTCCACCCCGACGAACCGTTCACACAGGTGCGGAAGGCGTACATGACGCCCAGGAACAGCCCGTTGAAGAAGGACATCGACCGCTGGCTGTCGAAGGCCCTCTCGGACGGCACGTTCCAGCGGTACTACGACAAGTGGATGGGATCCACTGCCGGTTCGTAGGACGCCCCGTCAACTCCCGCCCGTGCGGCGGCGACTCCCCTGGGCACCGGCCCAGGGGAGTCGGCGGTCGCCGGCTGTCAGGCGGGGGAGCACAGGCCCGTCAGAGCACGCCGCAGCCCCTGGGCGTGGAGGGCGTCGAGACGCAGATCGTGGACGGTCGTCCGGTACGCCTTCTCCCGGACGCCCGAGCACTGCGGCGCGCTCAGCAGGGGCTGCGCGCCCTGGATCGCCGTCAGCAGGCCCGCATTGATGCGGTTGATCTCCTCCCGGATCGTGCTGAGGTCCGGCGCGGTGGTGGGGGCCTGGTCGGAGTGCTCGCGCCAGTAGTCGTGCAACTGGTGCTGGACGTACTTGTTGGCCTCCATCTGGTCCTGGAAGACCCGCTCGACCGTGGCCCGGTCGATGCCCAGGCGCTGGGCCTCGGCGTCCATCGCGTCCAGGACCTGCTTCTCACGCTCCGGGTCCTCGATGGGCTTGTCCGAGATCCACTTGGACGCCGCGACCTGGTCGGCGGTCGCGAGCCGCTGGGCGGCCAGCCGGGCCAGCGCTTCGACGTGCTGCTCGGCGGTCCGGTGGCCCGAGTCGGTGGTCTGGGCGGCTGTCGTCGTGTCCGTGCGGTCCGGGGTGACGGCGTGGGCCGGTGCGGCGAGGAAGAGAGAGGCGGCGAGGCCCGCGCCGGCCGCTGCCAGAGTCAGGCCCTGGGCCCGTCGGGGGGTCCGGGTGCACCGGCCGTGGCGGGGGAGAAACGACATGGAAGCCCTTTCGTCAGTGCTGTTCGTGTGCTGCTGCCTCCATCATGGGCGTGCTGTGCGCGCAACGGGAGAGACGAAAGTTGTATCCCAAAGTGGACAACCTCCAGCGGACTCCGAGAACCATCCCGTGCACCCCGCACCGTCACGGGCTCGTGATGAGGCGGGTGAGGCGCGGGGCCAGCCACGGTCTGCGGCCACCGGCCCGCAGCCGGCCGAGGGCGACCGGTCTCCACACGGGCGTACGCCCGAAGGCGACCAGCAGGAACGCGAGGGGCGTCGCCGTGATCCGGCAGTCGTAGGCACGCGGCGGCGCGTCGCGCACGACCGTCACCGTGCCGCCGCCGAAGACCACCGCGAGCCGCGGACCGCCCCTGACGGCGATGTCGTACGCGATGCTCACGTCCCGTGCCCGCGACGCGTCCAGGGCCAGCGGCATCATCGTCGGCATCACCTGCCCCAGCACCAGCCGCGCCTCGTCCGGGGCGATCGCCCACGCCGGCCGGGTACGGCGCGCGATGTCGAGTCCGTGCAGCAGGCTCTCGCTGAGGAGCAGCCCGGTGGCCGTCGCCAGCGTCAGCACCGTCCGCTGCCCGTACCAGGGCGCGGCGACCGGGGTGTCCGGGGCAAGGCCTTCCGTCACCCGCAGGAAGGTCTCGCCCCGCTCGGCGACGAAGTCTCCGAGACGCCGGCGCTCGTCCCTGCCGACGAGGCGCACCGCCTCCGCGTTCAAGGACGCGATCCGCTCCGCCAACGGGCCTTCGTCCGGCGGCAGGATATGCGCCCAGTCCTCGAACCCGCCCGTGACAGCGGAGCAGAACGCGAGGTATACGGCACCGAGATGCGCGGCGACGTCTCCCACCGACCACACCGGCAGCCCCGACGGCGCGTCCTGATCGGGGATGTCGCGCAGCAGCCGCGCCAGGCGCGCGACCGTGACGCGCAGCGTCGCACGGCACCTCGCGTGCTCGGTCACGGGATCGAAGCCGTCCATGGCACACACCTCCTGGCATCCGACGCTCAGTACCGTCGGCAACCTAGTGCGCGGTGGCGTCGACCGGCAGGTCGTCGGCGGTCACGTCCGCCTGCACCCCGTCGTCCCCGACTTTCACGCCGTCGAGTCTCAGGCCCAGCTTCCGGGCCTCGGCGGGCAGCGTGTAGGAGAGCGTGAGCCCGTCGGTGACCGTGGGCGGCCGGAGCCGGGACAGACCGGTGACGACCGCCGGGTCGATGCCGATCTTCTGGAGGAGCCAAGGGTGCCCGGCGACGACGTCGACCAGATTGATGCGGGTCAGGCTCTCGACGAAGCGGGGTGTCCCCGCGATCTCGTGCAGCCGCTCGTCCTCGCGGAGCGCGATCGCGACCTCGTCCGGCGTGACACCCAGCCGGGCGGCGAGGGCTGGGACGGAGAACAGCGCCTTGACGCGTGCGGCGTCGCGGGCGATGCGCTCGGCCGCCTCGCGGTGGAGAGTCAGGCTCTTGCCGTGGTTCCCGTCCGCCTGGACGGGGCGGTAGACCGCGATGCCCGGAAGATCGATGGTCACCGCGTCGAGGCGGGTCGAGAGGGACTGCCCGTCGTCCTGGTGCACGTGTGCGCGGGCACGGATGCGTACCGGCCGGCCGGCGACGGTCAGGTCACCGCGGGCCACGATCGTGTCGTCGCTCTCCCTGCCGAATTTCAGCTGGGATGCGGACAGTTCACGGTTCATGTCGTCAAAGGCGAGCAGAACGCTGCCGTTGAGGCGTCCGACCACCGCGCCGCGTATGTCGCTGGGCAGATCCCCGCGGATCCGTATCCCGTGCGCCTTCGCCTGTACGCGCGCGATCGACACGCGGTCGGCGGCGAGGTGCGGCACGGTGACGTCGACCTCCGTCAGTTCCTTGTCGACGAGTTGGGTGAGGAACGGGAAGCCGCGGATGTCCACTTGGGGCGCCGCTTCGAGATGCAGGGTCTGCTGAAGCTTCTGTTCGGCCTCTTTCTCCGCGTAGAGCGCGGCGCACCGGTCGGCGAGGACGAGCAGGGCGGCGCCGGTCCCGGCGGTGATGAGCAGCTTCAGGGGAAGGTGCCGGTGACGCGGGCGACGCCGTGCCCGGCGCCTGCGCCTGCGCGGTGCGGCGCGGCGGTGGTCGGGCGGTGACCACGGCTCGTCCTCCACTTCGCCCGCCGGGCGCTGTAACGCCGAGTCGAGCGGGTGCGGGGGGCACGGCTCGTACTCGTCGTCCAGTGACGCGAGTTCGTCATAGGGGTTGGCGGGGAGGACGGGTATGCGGGTGGGGGTTCGCATCGCCCTATCCCACCACGAGGCCCAGCATCGAACGCAAGGCCTACCGGCAGTATGGCGAGATGACGGGGGGCCGTCCGTTCGGCCCGCTACGGCGGACTCGGGGCATCCCTGGCCGAAACGGCCGTCGTCGCCGAGGAGACGGCGCTGCGCGGGGACCCGGACAGCGCCCGCGTCAACACGACGACGGCAGCGGAACGGACGCGTGCACGTGGTGGAGGTGGACGAGGACGTCGAAGGCGCGGCCCAGTGCCAGCGGTGGTGCCGGCAGGTTCGGGTACCGCCCGGGGATGACGAACGTCGGACGGGCCGTGTCCAGCCAGTCGCGCGCGACCGGATCACGGCCCACCGCACGCAGGTCGACGTAGTAGTCGCGGTAGCGGACCTTGCCGAGGGTGTGCTCGTTGCTGCCCGGTGCGGCGGGTCCGACGGAGAACACCCCCGCGGCACTCTCCGACGTCCGGGCGCGGTAGTCGCCTTCGTAGAGGGAGGTGCCCACGGCCAGGTACTCGCCGCCGATGAGCTCACGCAGCACCGCGCCCGTGGTGACGGGATAGTAGGCGGGCATCACGGTTTCGTACGAGACGTGGCCGTCGTGCGCCGAGACGACGACACGGTCGCCCGTCCGGCGCTGCCACCACACGGCGATCTCCGCCATGGTCCGGTCACGGTGGCGGCCCATGGCGCCCGCCTGGGCCGGGTCGTCGATGTCGAAGGTGTACGACGTGGCCAACTGGGAGATGATCCAGGCTTCCTGGAGCACCCAGGGATCCTGCTCACCGGCCCGGGCGAGCAGCCGGTAGGCGGCTTCCGCGTCCTCCGCCATGGTCCTGCGCTCGGCGAACGGCAGGGCGTTGTGCGCGGCCATGCGTGTGGCGACGCCACCGGGCAGGGCCCGAAGTGCCGCGTAGCGGCGGCGCAGTTCGGGCACCAGGGAGGGCTCGTGGGCGGCTGCCCAGGTGAGGATGCGCTCGTACTGTTCCGGACCGGCGTCGGAGAAGTCCATGCCCACGACGTGGACCTTGTGCGCCCCGGCGCGGTTGTACTCCCTCATCCAGCGGAACATCCGCAGGAGTTCCTCGGTGTTCAACAGGCTGTACCCGTCCTGGAACTCCTCGCGCATGATCTGCTGCGGGTCGCCCTCACCGGTCAGGACATAGGAGTTCAGCCGGGCCGCCGCCGACCAGCTCATCTCCGTGGCGAGAGCGGAGAATCCCTCCCGCTCGACCAGGTACCGGAACAACCGGTCCTTCACGGCGAAGACTTCCTTCGAACCGTGCGAGGCCTCACCGAGGCCGACGACCGTGGCGCCGCGGGCCATCGAGGCGAACGCGGCCAGGTCGGCCGTGGATCCGCCGGGTTCCGTGCTGCGCAGCGGGTGGGCGTGCCGCTGGAGTTCGCGTACCACCGCGTGGTCCGGGGCGGCGGGGGAGGGGGACGAACCGGCCGCGGCGGAGGCGGCCGGGGCCGGGAGCGCCGCCAGAGCGAGCGTCAGGGCGACCAGGGAACGACGGCGTAACGTCACATGTTTCATACGGGTGTTATACCTGGCGCCGTCAGCGCCTCCCGGGGCGGCCAGTGGCGGAGGGTGAACTCACCGCGCCGTCGCACGGCGCACCGCGAGGCCGGCGGCAACCAGCCAGCAGGTGGCCAACCCGACCTGCGCGCGTTGCGGCACACCGTGACCGTACGCGAAAGGAACCAGGACCAGCGTCGCCACGGTCGCCACGATGAGCCCGCCGACCAGCCACCGCCCGACCGGGCCGGTCAACGGGCTCAACCGCCGTTTCCCGCGCACCGCGACGGACAGTGTCACAGCCGCTGTGCACAGTCCCGTTCCGGCGAGGGCGCTGGTTCCCGTATGGATCTGATGCCCCAGCGACACGCGGCCCGCGTCCTCCGCGACCCGGCACTCCGTGCTCTGGGAGACGGCACAGTCCAGCGGGAAGAGAAGGACGTCGGCCGCCGTGCTGATACCGAAGACCGCCAGCCCGAGCCATCCGGTGGTCGCCCAGTGGTCCCGGGGCGGCCGCAGGGCCAGCATGACGGCTGCCGCAGCGGTCGCCAGTACGCCGGCCACGGCGTCCGCGCCACCGAACAGCCACCGGTACGGCTGGTCACGTGCCGAAAGCTCGCTCACGAAGGCATGGGAGTAGGACAGTCCCGTGTCCAGGAAGTACTCCAGGATCCACGCGCTGTAGGCCACCGCCGAACCGATCAGCAGGAGTGCGACAGCGGCCCCTCCGCGCGCACGCGCCCGAGCGCTGCGCGATGAGCGAGGTCCACGGATCGGACGTGCTGTCACAGCCATGCAGGTTCTCCGTTCGCATCCGGTCCGCGCGGGGCTGCCCCGGTCATGACTCAGCCGCGGACCGCCCCGCCAAGGTAACCCAGGAGGGATGGGGCAACCTTGTCCGTAATTTTGCCGTCTGTAGAGAAAAGGATGGGAGCTCTGAGATATGAGGGACCTGCGAGAGAGCAGGCTGGTGGGGCTGGACGCGGTCCGCGGCCTGGCGATCCTCGGGATGTTCGCCGTCCACGTCGGGCCCGCGCCGTACCGGGACGGACCCGGGTATGTGCTCGTGGCCGCCGACGGCCGCGCGCCCGCCGTCTTCACCCTCGTCGCCGGCTTCTCGCTCGCGCTGGCCCGGGGCGGCACGACGCCCCGGCCCGGCCCGCCGCCCCGGACGACAATCGTGCGGTGCGCGGTCCTGGCACTGCTGGGGCTGGCGCTGGCCTCCCTGCAGACAGGCATCCTCGTCATCCTGGCCTTCTACGCCGCGTACTTCCTGGCCTGCGAGCCCTTCACCCGGCTGCGTACCCCCGTACTGGCCGCGGTCGCCGCCGGAAGCGCCGTCCTGGGCCCGCTCGCCTCCTATGTCCTCGGCCCGCCGCTCGGCGTACGGGCCCAGGGGCGCGGCGGGACACCTTCGCTGAGCGATCTCACCACCTGGGAGGGGGCGGGCCGGGCCCTCACCGACCTGCTGGTCACCGGGGCCTACCCCCTGCTGACCTATCTGCCGTACCTGCTCATCGGGCTCGTACTCGGCCGGGTCGCCGATCCACGGCGTCCGGGCACGGCACGGCGGATGGCGGGCTGGGGAACGGCGGCCGCCGTCGCCGGATACGGGGGCGCCTGGCTGGCCACGGAACGGCTCGGCGGGCGCGAGAGGCTGCTCGCCGCGATCGCCGAACACCACCCCGGTGCCTCGGCGGCGGCCGACCCCGTACGGGCAGTGCTCGCGCGGCAGTTCGGCGCGATACCCAGCACCTCCTGGGACTGGCTGCTGATCGCCGAGCCCTACAGCCAGACCCCGCTGGAGACCCTGGGCAACGCGGGAGTGGGAGGCGCGCTGATCGGACTGGCCATGGCGTTCACGAACCCGCGCGTGCTGCGCCTGCTGCGCCCGCTGGCCGTCGTCGGCGCGATGTCGCTGAGCGTGTACGTCGTCCACGCCCTGGCCCTGGCATGGCCCGCGTACGGCGCCCGGTCCTGGCAGGCGCTGGGCTGGTTCAGCGCCGCCGCGCTGGCCGGTGCCTGTGCCTGGCGGTACGCCTGGCGCGGCTCGCCGCTGCGGCACGGACCGCTGGAGTGGGCGCTGCGCTCGGCGGCCGGCCGGCACCGGCCGGCGTCGGCTCCACCGTCGTCGTCCGCGCCCGCTCCGCCGACGCCTTCCGCCGTCGGCCGTACGCCCGAGCGGGACCGATGACGCCACGGCTGCGGCGCGGACACGCCGTCCTTGCCGTGGGCACGGCGCTGGCCCTCGGCGCGTGCGCCCAGCCGGCCACGCCACGGGCCGCGCCCTTCGACGGAGTCCCGTACGTCGGCGTGCTCCTCGACGACGAAGGAGAACACTGGTGCACGGCGAGCGTCGTGGACAGCCCGAACGGCAATGTCCTCGCCACCGCCGCGCACTGTGTCTTCCCTCTCGTCGGCGACCCGAAGGACGGCGAACAAACCGGTCCCTCCGAGGTGGGGCTGGAGTTCGCACCGGGATTCTCCGGCACTGCCAGCGGGAGGTCTCCGTACGGGAAATGGAAGGTCCGCGGCATCCACATCGACGACCGCTGGAAGGACGAGGAGGACGACGGAGCCGACTACGCCTTCCTGACCGTCGAGCCGGACGAGCGCGGCCGCAGTGTCCAGGAGGCAGTCGGTGCCACGATCCCCGACTGGTCCTCCGGATTCTCCCGGGACGTCACCGTCATCGGCTATCCCGACTCCGACCACAACCCCCGCGACCGGCCGGTCTCCTGCACCACGCGCACCCGGCGCGACGACGAAATGCCGGGGATGATGCGCATGGAATGCGCCGGCTTCTGGGGCGGCACGAGCGGCAGTCCGTGGCTGGCCGACCACGCCGGCCCGGAACACCCCGGGAGACTCATCGGCGTACTCAGCGGCGGGAACACCGACAGCGAGTCCACCGCAGCCCTCTTCGACACACGGGCACGCGCACTGTACGAGAAGGCCGCGCGGGAGCCGGGGTGACCGTCATGGACGTACCTGCTCGCAGCCGCTCAGTCCCCCTGTCAGAAAACCCGTGAAGAAAGCAGTACATGCGTCACTCCGAATCCCCCACAGTCCCGAAGCCCCGAGCAGACCGGGGGCCCCGGCCGGAAATCGGTCACCGGATCGGTTACATCATGTTTGTCAGCCGGTGGCTGCAAGTACCGCTGTACGCGGGCCTGATCGTCGCGCAGCTGGTCTACGTCTGGGTCTTCCTCGCCGAGTTGTTCCACCTGGTCGGTGACACCCTCGCGGGAAACGGCAAGGCGAACGAGACGACGACCATGCTTGCCGTCCTCGGGCTCGTCGACGTGGTGATGGTCGCCAACCTTCTCATCATGGTGATCGTGGGCGGCTACGAGACCTTCGTCGCCCGGATGAATCTGAAGGGCCACCCCGACGAGCCGGAGTGGCTGAGCCACGTCAACGCCAATGTCCTGAAAGTCAAGTTGGCCACCGCCATCGTCGGCATCTCCTCCATCCACTTGCTGAAGGCCTTCATCGGCATCAGCGAACCGGGTTGGCAGTGGCAGCAGACCATGTGGCAGGTCATCGTGCACATGGTCTTCATCGCCTCCGCCATCGCCCTGGCACTGATCGACAAACTGATGCCGGGGCACGCCCCCGACAAGGGCGCAGAACCGCACCGTCCTGACGAGACGGCTCCCATTTCCTGACGGGCAATCAGAATCCCCGAATCCCGAAGCGTTCCACCGACAGACTCCCTGCCCCATCGAGCAGCGCAATCCGGAGCAAGGCACATGACGCAGCCCCCACCGCAGTACGACCGCCAGAACCAGCGCAGCGACGCCCAGGACTACAGCGAGCCCCGGGTCTACCGCGTGAACCGGCAGCAGAAACAGCGACAGCGCAGGCGGCTCGCCATCGTCAGCTCGGTCGCCGCGCTCGCGCTCGCCGCCGGCGGCATCACTGCCTGGCAGCTCGACTTCTTCTCCGACAACGGCGAGCCGGTCACCTACGCCGACGCCGGCGACACCGCGCGCCCCGGGGCCGGACCGGAGCAGAAGACCGGCACCGACCCCAACGTGCAGCTCCCCACCGGGCCCCTCGCCGCATTCAAGAGGACCGCCCGCCTGGACGACGGCACCGAGATCAGCAAGACCACACTCGCGGGCCCGAAGTCCGGGTTCACGGGCGACGTATGGGTCTGGACGCCCAAGGAGTACAAGGACCCCGCGTACGCCAAGAGCGCTTTCCCCGTCCTCATCGCACTGCCTGGCGGCAGCGGCTATCCCACCAACTACTGGATGGGCACCGACCTCGGCCTGCAGAAGGCCGTCAGCGAGGGAGCGTCGGCAGGCAAGAACCACCCCTTCATCGTGGTCATGCCCGTGCTCAACCCGGACAAGGGCGCCTACCACGACGGCAGCGACATACCGGGACGGCCGAAGATGGGCACCTGGATGGCCGACGACGTCCCCGACCTCGTCCGGCAGAACTTCCGCACGTACAAGTCACGCGACGGCTGGGCGTTCATGGGCTCCTCCACCGGCGCCTTCGTGGGCCTGAAACAAGTCATGAAGCACCCCGACCGCTTCAAAGCGGTGATCGCCAGCGGCGGCATGACCAAACCGGACTCACAGCTGTGGCAGGGGCACCAGAAGGAGATGGACGAGAACAACCCGGAGAAGCTCGCAGAGCAACTCATCGCCCGGCGCGGACCGGACGTCCACCTCAACTTCCAGATCGGCACCAAGGAAGACCCGGGCAATCTGAAGGAGTTCATCCAGAAGTACGGCAAGGGCCCGATCAAAACCACCCTGCGCACCATCGACAACGGAGGCCACAACGGCCGCGACTACGTCCGCGGAATGCGCGAGGGATCCCTGGAATGGATCAGCAAGGCACTGCTGGGACCCAAGCCCTCCTCCTCATGAACGGCGGTTCCCCGAGCGGCGCCTGCGGACGCATGCGACCCCCTCACCGTGGGCCGGCAGATCGAGGATGCGCTCGGGGAACACAGAGGCACGGCACGGGATGTGGCGCCGGTCCGGGTGCATCCGCACGAGCAGGTCAGTCGGCCGGACGTCGCGCCGAGCATCACGGGAAAGCCGTCCGGACCGGCGCCGGGGCTGCGGAAGCACCACACGTCCTCCACCCGGAACCGGGGGCGAGTTCGTGGATCCGCTACGGCCGCGAGGTGTGGGCGGTGCCAGGGAGCCTCATCGTGGTCGTTCCTACCGGGACTGGAGGTAGTGGACCTGCCGGGGCTTGCACTCCCGCTTGTCGAAGACGGTGATCGGGGCAACCTGTTCCTGGATGGCGGCGAACGCCGCGTCCAGGGTGTCCTGGGACTCGAACTCCACGGTGGAGACCACAGCGTCGCCCTCAGGCGTGACCCAAGGACGGGCCGACAGACATCCCGGCTGGGAGCGTTGCTGTATACGGTGGCGTATAGCGGGCGTGGGACGCGAGAGGAGACATACCGTGGGCGCGAAGCGCACACCGCGCGAGGCCTGGGTCGAAGAGGGGCTGCGGGCGCTCGCCTCCGGAGGCGTGGGTTCCGTACGGGTCGAGGTCCTCGCCAAGACACTCGGGGTCACCAGGGGCGGGTTCTACGGGTATTTTGCCGACCGCAACGCGCTGTTGGAGGCGATGCTGGACGCGTGGGAGCGGGAGAGCATCGACGAGGTCCTCGAACGGGTCAAGCAGCTCGATGGCGACCCGCGCGAGAAGATCCGGCTGGCCGGTCAACTGACCCTGTCCGTCGACCGCTTGCTGCCGATCGACCTCGC
Source organism: Streptomyces gamaensis (assembly GCF_042656465.1). NCBI lineage: Bacteria > Bacillati > Actinomycetota > Actinomycetes > Kitasatosporales > Streptomycetaceae > Streptomyces > Streptomyces gamaensis. The sequence goes on along the minus strand of NZ_JBHSPB010000014.1, from coordinate 1,021 downwards.
GATCCGCGACTGGGCCCGGCGTGACGCAGCTGCTGCCGCGTGCCTGCGCCGGGTGGACAACGAGCGCATGGCTCTGCTGCGCGAGATGATCGGCACTTTCTGCGACGACTCCGACGAGATCGAGGCCCGCAGCCTACTCGCCTTCAGCCTGGCCATCGGCAGCCACTTCCTCGCTGCCGAGCACCCCGGCCACACCCACACCGAGGTCCGCGCCATGGCAGCCGACATCCTGCTCAACCGTCCCCATATGCGCTGACCGTCCCGCTCCTACGGCAGGTGGAGGCTGTCCCAGACCCCGGCCTCGTCCCAGTCCCGCAGCCGGCGCCAGCAGGTCATGCAGGAGCCGAATAGCTCCTCTTAAAGGGTTGCCGGTCCCCGCCCGTGCCCCTCTCTTTTTGCAGGTCTGTCTTTCCTTGAAAAGGAAGTCGGTATCAGAACTTCCCGTCACTTTTCTTCCTCCTGCAGTCTTGTGACGGGCCATCGCATGTGCCCACTGGTTGTGTGTCGGTGCTGGGCGGCTGGAGCGCAGCGGAAGCCACCTGTCCAGAAGAGCAACGGGCACTTCAGGTCTACTTTTCCGCGTAGTTGACTCAACATCAGTGGAGTCAACAGGGGGTGGTGAGCGTAGCGAGCCGCTCCGCTCACGCGGAGCGTGAGTGATGCAAGCCCGCTACGCGGACTCCTTCAGTCCTGTGTCGCGCTGCGCGCGACAACTCCCTGCGCAGCAGGGAGTGTTACTGCTTTCTAGAGCCCGCTGCGCGGGCTCTAGAACTCCTTGTAAGCGTAGCGAGCCCTCCCCGCGCAGCGGGGAGGAAAGAAGCGCGCGAAGCGAGCGGTTTCCTTGCTCTCCGCTGCGCAGCAGCGGAGAGCAAGGAAAGCAGCGGAGTATTTTTGCGAGCGGAGCGAGCTCCCCCGCGTAGCGGGGGAGAAAAGCAGTGAGCGAAGCGAGCTGCTTCGCGCGTAGCGCGAAGGCTCCTGCGAGCGAAGCGAGCAGCTTCGCTGCTCCGCGCTTCGCGCGGAG
>NZ_JBHSPB010000013.1:0-196379 GCF_042656465.1 Streptomyces gamaensis | reverse complement strand
GGTGGGGAGTGCCGGGGCGGGACGGGCGGTCCGGGTCGTAGGGGCCGTCCGGGTCGTACGGGCGGTGCGGGGTGCCGGGGCGGGACGGATGGTCCCGGTCGTAGGGGCCGTCCGGGCGGCGCGGGTGGTCCGCGCCGGTGGAACGGTCCGGGTACTCGGGGGCGAGCGGGCGGTGGGGAGTGCCGGGGCGGGACGGGCGGTCCGGGTCGTAGGGGCCGTCCGGGTCGTACGGGCGGTGCGGGGTGCCGGGGCGGGACGGATGGTCCCGGTCGTAGGGGCCGTCCGGGCGGCGCGGGTGATCCGCGTCAGTGGAACGGTCCGGGTACTCGGAGGCGAGCGGGCGGTGGGGGGCACCAGGGCGGTCCGGGTGGTCCGGGCGGTCCGGGTCGTACCCGGAACCCGGGTCCTGGGGGCCGTCCAGGCGACGCGGGTGATCCGCGTCAGTGGAACGGTCCGGGTACCAGAGACCCTCCGCGTCGTACGGGCGGTGCGGGTCGCGGGGACGATCCGCGTAGCCGGGGCGGCCGTGGCCGTGGAGGCGCTCCGGTTCACGGCGGTGGTCCGGGCGGCGCGGCCTGTCCGGGTACACGGGGACCAGCGGGCCGTGCGGCCGGTGCGGGTCACCGGGGCGGGCCGGGTGGTGCGGGCCGCCCGCGTCCTCGGCGCCGTCCGGGTCGTACGGACCGTCCGGATCCACGGAGCCGTCCGCGTCGTACGGGTGGCGCGGATCGCGGGGACCGTCCACGCGGCCGGGGCGGCCTTGGCCGTGCGGCCGGTGCGGGCGGTCGGCGTGCCCGGGGGCGTCAGCGCTGTGGGGGCGGCCGGGGTCGCGGCCATGGTCCGGGGCCGCCGGGCGGTCGGGGTCGCCCAGCCGGTCCGGGGCGTGCGGACGGTCGGCGTCACGGGGCTGGTCCGGGGCGGACGGGTGGTCCGGATCCTGGGGACGGACCCCGGCCTCAGGGCCACCGGAGTCCCCGGGACGACCCGGTCCGGAGGGAGGCTCGGACCCCGCAGGCCGATCCACGGCGAACGGGTCGGGCTGCCGCTCCGACGCGGACGGGCCGCCCGGACCCTGCGGGAGGACCCCCGCCTCGGGGCCATCGGAGTCCCCGGGATGGCCCGCCCCGGAGGGACCCTCGGACCCCGCAGGCCGGTCCGGGCCCTGAGGACGGACCCCGGCCTCAGGGCCACCGGAGTCCCCGGGACGACCCACCCCAGAGAGACTCTCGGAACCCTCGGGCCGGTCCACGGCGGACGGGTGGTCCGAACCCTGACGACGGACCCCGGTGTCAGGATCGTCGGAATCCCCGGGGCGGCCCGCCCCGGACGGGTGCTCGGACCCCGCAGGCCGGTCCAACATCAACGGGCCACCGGGTCCCTGAAGACGCATCCCCACCTCAGCACCATCGGAGTCCCCGGGACGACCCGCCCCAGAGGGACGCTCGGACCCCTCGGGCCGGTCCACAGCGGACGGGCCGGGCCGCCGGTCCGACATCAACGGACCGCCCGGGCCCTGAAGACGCAACCCCACTTCAGCACCATCAGGGTCTCCGGGACGGCCCGGGCCGGAGGGACGCTCAGACCCCGCGGGCCGGTCCAGGTCGACTCGGCGGTCCGGCGTGGACGGACGGTCCGGATCCTGAGGACGGACCTCGGCCTCAAGTCCGTCGGAGTTTCCGGGACGGCCCGCCCCGGACGGACGCTCAGCCTCCGCAGGCCGGTCCGCAGCGGACGGGCCGCCCGGACCCTGAGGGCGGGCCCCGGTCCAAGGGCCGTCGGGCTTCCCCGGGCGGCCACGGTGGTCCGGGGCAACCCGCCGATCCGGTGCGGCGGGCTGCTCGGCCCGGCGGGGCCCATCCGGGTCGCGGGCGTCGGCCGCGTCGGGCCGACCGTCGGGGCCCGCAGGGCGCTCCGGTCCGGGCGCCTGGTCAGTCGCACGGGCGTGGCCGGGGGTCCCGGAGCCCTCGTCGTCCTGGGGGCGTTCCCGGTCCTGGGCGGCGGCCGCGCCCCCGCCCCCGGCGCGGAAGGCGACCGCGCGCGCCCCGACGGCGGCGCCGTCAGCCGACCCGCGCCCGCCGTCCTCGGCCCCGCCGTCGAGAACGGCACCGCGCTCCTGCGCGGCGTCAGCCCCTCCCCCTCCGCCCCCCGGCAAGGCCGACGCGGGCGACACCGTGCCGGTGCCCGCCAGGACCACGGCGCCGACGGCGAAGACGAGTGCGCCCCGCAGGGCGCAGCGGTGGCGGGGGCCGCTCCCGGTACTGTCGGCGGACGCGGACGCGGATGCCGCCCGGCACCGCTCGCACGCGCAGTCCCCGGGTATCCCCCCGGTGACGGACTCCGCGAGGGAATCCGTGAAAGCCGGTGTATCCGGTATTCGCTCCACTCCGCTGCCGCCTTCCGTCATTCGCGCCGTACCGGCGGAACAACCGCCCGTACATATGCGACATACACCCTCTTTGGTGGCCGCGCAGTCGGAATCCGGGGACAAAGGACCGGCCCGCCCAGGACTTCCGGCCCTGACGGCGCCTTCCCCCGTTCCGCTATCAGGGGGACAGCCCGTGGCCGGGAGCGGCCATGGAGGTGGTCGGGAGCACCCTCAAACATCGGGTAGAGTTTTCTCTGTCAGCAGGCGCCGCTAGCTCAGTTGGTTAGAGCAGCTGACTCTTAATCAGCGGGTCCGGGGTTCGAGTCCCTGGCGGCGCACAGACAGCCGGAGGCCCCCATCGCGAGATGGGGGCTTCCGGCGTTTCCGCCCACCTTCCGGAGACACGACGAGGCGCCCCGCATCGTCTACAGCGCCCGCACCCCGCCCACGCGACCCCGTACTCGCGCGCGAGCGGTTCGCGAGCGGTTCACGCCGCTGCGAGCCCACCCTCGATCACTTCCGGCGCATTCGCATACGAGTCCGCTCGCTGCACCGCTTTGCCCGGTAAACACCTCGTTTCACCCTTGCGATCATGACGCTGCGTCCGAGATCCTTGGCCGACAGCGACGGCCCAACATCATTGTGTGACCTATGAGTTGGGCGGTGCCGGTGGGGAGCCGGCGCCCAGAGGTCCGTGCGGCCATTGGGGGGCCGTGAGAAGGACCCGCGTACCAGGACACACGCGGCCGAGCCCGCGTGCGGGGGGACAGAGCTCATGACATCCACGCCTGCCGACGCCCGGCAGCAGCATCTGCATCCGCCATCCCCGGCCCACCCGGCGAGCCCGGCGAAGCCACGCGGCCCGGGTCTGGCCGGCCTCTCCGGGCTCGCCGGGCTCTCCGGCCTGCCGGTGTCCGTGCCCCGGCAGCCGGGCCGTACGGGCCGGCCGGAGCAGGAGGGCCCGCCCGGGGAGGCGCGGCCGCCGTCCCCGGAGGCCGAGGGTCCGCCACCCGATCCGCCGCGCGAGCGCAGACGCCCGCGCTACGACTACGAGCACTACAGCCGGCTGGCCGGCCCGCTCACCCAGCCCGGCCCCGAGGAGCCCTACCGGGTCCGCTACCGCAGTCTTCTCGCGCAGGAGACGCACCGGGTGATCGGCGCGCTGCTGCTGGGCGCCGCCCCGGTTGTCTCGGTCGGGCTGCTGGTGTGGCTGATGCAGCCCTCCCACTGGACACAGCGGGAGAACGCGACGCCGACGATGCGTGTGCTGGACTCGGTGATGCTGGTGTCGATCGGCCTCATCGAGCTGTTCCGCACGCTGAACGTGGCGTCCAACGCCCATGCCACGCTGGTCGCCCGCGACCCGGTCCCGGTCGTGCCCGAGACGGGCACCCGGGTCGCCTTCCTCACCTCCTTCGTGCCCGGCAAGGAGCCGCTGGAGATGGTGACGCGCACCCTGGAGGGCGCCGTGCGGCTGCGCCACCGGGGCCCGTTGGACGTGTGGCTGCTCGACGAGGGTGACGACCCGGAGGTCAAGGAGGTCTGCCGGCGGCTGGGCGTGCGGCATTTCACGCGCAAGGGTGTCGCGAAATGGAATCAGCCCAAGGGCCCGCACCGCGCGAGGACGAAACACGGGAACTACAACGCCTGGCTCGACGCGCACGGCGACGAGTACGACTTCTTCGCGTCGGTGGACACGGACCATGTCCCGCTGCCCAACTTCCTCGAAAGAATGCTCGGTTACTTCCGTGACCCCGACGTCGCGTTTGTCGTTGGACCACAGGTGTACGGGAACTACGATGCGGCCGTGACCAAGGCCGCAGAAAGCCAGCAGTTCCTTTTCCACGCCCTGATCCAACGCGCCGGCAACCGCTACGGCTCCCCCATGTTCGTCGGCACCAACAACGCCGTGCGGATCAGCGCCCTCAAGGGGATAGGGGGCCTGTACGACTCGATCACCGAGGACATGGCCACCGGTTTCGAACTGCACCGGCACCGCAATCCGGTCACCGGCAGGAAGTGGCGCTCGGTCTACACCCCGGACGTGCTGGCGGTCGGCGAGGGCCCCAATTCGTGGACGGATTTCTTCACCCAGCAACTGCGCTGGTCCCGGGGCACCTACGAGACCATCGTCAAGCAGTTCTGGCGGGCCCCGTTCAGCCTTCCGCCGGGCAGGCTCCTCAACTACTCGCTGATGGTCATCTATTACCCGATGACGGCGCTCAACTGGCTGCTGGGCGCGCTGAGCTGCGCGCTGTTCCTCGGCTTCGGCGCCTCCGGGATCCAGATCGACTCCGAGGTCTGGATGATGCTCTACAGCGACGCCGCCGCCCTGCAGATCGGGCTGTACGTCTGGAACCGCCGGCACAATGTCTCGCCGCACGAGCCGGAGGGCTCCGGGGGGCTCGCCGGGATGGTGATGTCCGCGCTCTCCGCGCCCGTCTACGCCCGTTCGCTGGCGGACGCGGTGCTGCGCCGCAAGAGCTCGTTCGTGGTGACGCCCAAGGGCGACTCCGCGAGCCCTGACACCCTGTTCGGCACCTTCCGCATCCATCTGTTCTTCATGGCGGTCTTCGGGGGGTCCCTCGTGGCCTCGTTCTTCCTCGGCCACACGCATGTGGCGATGCGCACCTGGGCGGGGCTCGCGCTGGCGATCACCGTCGCGCCGGTCCTGGCCTGGTGGTGGACGGTGCGCCACACGCCGGCGCGGCCCGCGGAGGCCGGTCGATGAGACAGCCGGGACAGCCGCGCCACCTGGTCAGCCGCCGGACCCGTCGCCTGGCGATCGGTTCGGCGGTCGTGCTCGCCCTCGCGGGGATGAACGGTCCCGCGCTGTGGGGATACGCCTCGGACACCTACCACGACTACACGATCAATCAGTCGGACTACAAGGCCCGCAACGGCCATTGGGACGTGGTGGACGTCCCCGAGCAGTACCGCATCAACACCATTCACGCGGCACTGCTGCACACCGGGAAAGTGCTGCTGGTCGCCGGCTCCGGCAACAACGCCCGTAATTTCGCGGCCAAGACCTTCCGTACGGTCCTGTGGGACCCGGCGACGAACACCTTCAAGAACATCCCCACGCCCAAGGACCTGTTCTGCGCCGGGCACACCCAACTGCCCGACGGCCGCCTCCTGGTGGCGGGCGGCACCCAGCGCTACGAGAAGCTCGGCGGCGACGTCAGCAAGGCCGGCGGGCTGATGGTCGTCCACAACGAGAATCCGGACAAGCCGATGACGCTCCCGGCGGGCACCCGCTTCACCGGGAAGCAGAACGGCAGGACCTTCGAGTCCAAGGACCCCGTGCTCGTCCCCCGCGCCAAGAAGGAGCAGCCGCAGGGCAGTCAGCGTGTCATGGTCACCGCCAGTACGGCCCGGGTGTATGTGGAGGCGCTGCGCAAGGGCTCCCAGTACGAGACCGGTGTCACCGACAACTACACGGTCGAGGGGCTCGGCGGCGAGGACTCCCGCAATGTCTACGGCATCGCGAACAAACTCTCCTTCGACAAGAAGGACTTCCAGGGGATCAAGGACGCCTTCGAGTTCGACCCGGTCGCCGAGCGCTATATCACCGTCGACCCGATGAACGAGGCCCGCTGGTATCCGACCCTGACCACCCTGCAGGACGGGCGCGTGCTCTCGGTCTCCGGTCTGGACGAGATCGGCCAGGTCGTCCCGGGCAAGAACGAGATCTACGACCCGAAGACCAAGAAGTGGTCGTATCTGCCCGAGCAGCGCTTCTTCCCGACCTACCCGGCCCTTTTCCTCACCGACAAGGACCGCGTTTTCTACACCGGTTCCAATGCCGGCTACGGTCCGGCCGACCAGGGCCGTACACCCGGGCTGTGGGACCTCAAGAGCAACGAGTTCACCGAGGTGCCGGGCATCAGCGACCCGGACTCCCTGGAGACCTCGATGTCCGTGCTGCTGCCGCCCGCGCAGGACCAGCGGTACATGGTGCTCGGCGGCGGCGGGGTCGGCGAGGACAAGAAGTCCACGGCCCGCACCCGGATCGTCGATCTGCACGCCGCGCGGCCGCGCTTCACGGACGGCCCGGAGCTGTACGCGAAGGTCCGCTACCCGAGCAGTGTGATCCTGCCCGACGACACCGTGCTGACCACCAACGGCTCGGGCGACTACCGCGGCCGCGGCGACTCCGACGTCCTCAAGGCCGCGATCTACGACCCGCGCAGCAACGCCCTGCGGGAGGTCGCCGAGCCGCTGGTGGGCCGCAACTACCACTCGGGCGCGCTGCTGCTGCCCGACGGCCGGGTGATGACCTTCGGCTCCGACTCGCTCTTCGGCGACAAGGACAACACCCGGCCCGGCACCTTCCAGCAGCAGATCGACCTGTACACCCCGCCGTATCTGTTCAAGCCCTCGCGCCCCGAGATCAAGGACACCGGGTCCAGGACGGTGGAGCTCGGCGGCAGGGCGAGCTACCGCACGTCCCGCCCGGCGGACATCGCCAAGGCCCGGCTCATCCGGCCCGGTTCGTTCACGCACGTCACGAACATCGAACAGCGGTCGGTCGCGCTGGACTTCACGCGCTCCGCGGACGGCATCACCGTGACCCTGCCCAAGGACCCGTCCCTGGTGCCGCCCGGCTGGTACATGCTGATGGTGGACGACGGCCAGGGCGTGCCCTCACAGGCCGTGTGGATCAAGGTCCCGACGGCGGGCGAGAAGTCTTGAGCCAGGGACGGGAGTCGAGGACGCGACCGGGGCGGGCCCGCGAGGGGCCCGCCCCGGTCAGCGTTCATCAGCGTTCCGTCAACGGGCGTTGCGCGCGAGGTCGAGCGCGTAGCTCTCCCACCACTGGCCCGCCTCCGGGCCGCCCTTGCACGTGCCGTCCGACTCCCCCGGCCGCTTGATCCACAGATAGGCGTCCGTCCGGCTGTCACCGGTGTGCGTCGTGGGCGGCTCGCCGAGGGCCCGGCCGGAGGGGTTGCACCACGCCTTGTCGTTCTCGCCGCCCGACTTCGGGCCATTGCCGTTGCGGCTGGTGTCGATGACGAAGTGCTTGCCGCCCAGCAGCTCCGAGAGCCGGTGGCCGTAGCGCTTGTTCGCGCGAGTGGTCTGGAAGTTCGAGACGTTCAGCGCGAAGCCGTCGGCCTGCTCGATACCGGCCCGGCGCAGCGGCTCGGCCATCCGCTCCGGCGGATTGACCCAGCTGGGATTGCCCGCGTCCAGGTAGACCCGGGTGTGCGGCCGGGACTTGAGTCTGCCGACGGCCTCCTTCAGCAGCGCGTAGCGCTCCTCGTGGAACTGCTGGGGGGTGCAGCCGTCCTCCATGTGCGGGACGGCGTCCGGCTCCAGGACCACCAGGGCGCCGCGGTCGCCGATGCCGCGCACCGCCTTGTCGAGCCAGGCCCGGTAGGTGTCGCCGTCGGCGGCGCCGCCCTGCGAGTACTGGCCGCAGTCGCGGTGCGGGATGTTGTAGAGCACGAGGACGGCCTCGCGGTCGGCCTTGGCGGCGGCCTCGGTGAACCCCTTCGTCTGGCCCTCGGGGTTGTCGGTGCCGATCCACTCGGCGACGGGCTGCGCCGCGATCCTGTCGAGGAGTTCGGCGTCGTGGCCCTTGCCGTCGCGGCGCAGCTCGCCCGCGCGCTTGGCGGCGGTACCGTCCGGATTGACCCAGAACGGGTCCTTGGACCTGGGCTGTTGGACGGGCGCCTGCTGGGGCGGGCCCCCGGCCTGCGGCGGGGAGGCGGAGGAGGAGTCGGAACAGCCGGCGAGCAGGAGCAGCGCCGCCAGCGCCGCCCCCGGCCCGGCCTGGGCCCTGCGTGTGCGAGGTGTGCGGCCGGTGGTGCCGTACATCCATTCCCCCTTGGGTGTACTTCCTGCGGGGTGGTCCTCCCCTTCCCCCACGGGACAGACCGGTCGCCCCCATGCTGGCACAGACCTCACCCCCGCCGTCAGTGCGCGAGGGGCTGGCCCAGGGGCGCGTCGCCCGCTTGGCGGACGCGTGGCGTCAGACATGTCCGGTCCTTGTGAGGTAGGCGGAGACGACGATGTTGGCGTCGTACGCGCCGCGGGCGCGGTCGTACTGGCCACCGCAGGTGATCAGGCGCAGTTCGGCGCGGCCGCGCTCGTGCGGGCCGTAGACCTTCGCCGCGTCGAAGCGGTCCTTGGTGAGGACGGAGACGTCCTCGACGGTGAACTCGGCGGTGCTGCCGTCGGCGCGGCCGACGGTGACGGTGTGCCCGGGCCGGAGGTTGCCGAGGTCGTAGAAGACGGCCGGGGCGTGGTCGGTGTCGGCGTGGCCGACGAGCACGGCGGCGCCGGGCGTCCCGGGCTGGGGCCCGCCCCGGTACCAGCCCACGGCGCCGGGCCGCCCGTAGGGGGGCGGGTCGACGGCACCGCGGTCCAGTCCGCGCTCCTCCACCGGGGCCCTGATGCCCAGGGCGGCGACGGTGAGGGTCCTCGGGCGGGAGCGCGGCAGCGGAGCGTGGGCCGGGGGCAGCGGGCCGGCGGCCGGGCGGCCGACGGCGGCGACATCACCGGCGGTCGGGCCCGCGTCGGTGGCGTGCTGCCCCTCGGTGGCGCCCCGGCCCCACAGCCACAGAGCCATCAGCAGGACGGCCCAGGCGAGGCCGGTCAGCAGCCGGCCGTGGGTGCTCGCGCGTGGTTCGTACGTCCCGTGCATGCTGTGCTGCCTTCCGCTTCCGCCGGCTCCCGGCTACCGCCGGGCCGCTTCGCCGCGGCGGCGGTGCCAGATGAGACCGAGGGCGATCAGCGCGCTGCCGCCGGCCAGGATCAGACCCGGGGTGCCGGGGGCGCCGTCCGCGCGGGCCGCGCCGCCGCCTCCGGCGGGCACGGGGGCCACGGGCGAGCCCGCGGCCGGGCCGTTCCGGTGGCCCGTGCCCGGCGCGGGGCGGTCGCCCGCGTCAGTACGGGCGTCGGAGTCCGTACGGGCGTCGGCGGGCCCGGCGGCGACGCGCAGCCGGCCCTCGGGCACGGTGCCGCGGTCGGCGCACCGGACGCGGACCGGGTGGCTGCCGGGGCGCACGGTGGAGCTGACGGTGGTCTCCGCGTACATGCCGCGCGCGTCCTTGGCGAGTTTCGCGTCGGTGACGAAGGCGTCGGAGACGGCGGTGGCCCGCTCGCCCGCGCAGCCGGTGACGCGCAGCTGCACCTGTTCGCCGGGGCGGGCGGTCAGGGGCGTGATCTCCAGGGTGCCGGGCGGCGCGGTGCCGTCGGCGGCCTCGGCGTGCACCGGGGCCGCGCCCATGGCGGCGGCCGCGAGGACAGCGCACAGCGCGAGCCGGAACGGAGCCACCTTTACGGCGTTCATGGCGCATCCTCCTGGAGCCGCATGTGCTCCGAGAGTCACCCGCCGCCGGGCACGCCGCATCCGCTGCGTACCGGTATTGCTCCGTTCGGTGGCGGCTCAGATCAGTCCGGCTCAGATCAGGCCGACGAGGTCCGCGATGGAGTCGACGACGCGGGACGGCCGGAAGGGGTGCCGGTCGATGTCCTCGGGCCGGGTCAGCCCGGTGAGCACGAGGAAGGTCTCCATCCCGGCCTCCAGCCCGGCCAGCACATCGGTGTCCATCCGGTCGCCGATCATGGCGCTGGTCTCGGAGTGGGCGCCGATCGCGTTGAGGCCGGCGCGCATCATCAGCGGGTTGGGCTTGCCGACGAAGTAGGGCTCGCGGCCGGTGGCCTTGGTGATCAGGGCGGCGACGGAGCCGGTCGCGGGCAGCGCGCCCTCGGTGGAGGGGCCGGTCTCGTCGGGGTTGGTGGCGATGAACCGGGCGCCGTCGTTGATGAGCCGGATCGCCTTGGTGAGGGCCTCGAAGGAGTACGTGCGCGTCTCGCCCAGCACCACGTAGTCGGGCTCGACGTCGGTGAGGACGTAGCCGATGTCGTGCAGGGCCGTGGTCAGCCCAGCCTCGCCGATGACGTAGGCGGTGCCGCCGGGCCGCTGGGAGTCCAGGAACCGCGCGGTGGCCAGGGCGGAGGTCCAGATGGACTCGTGCGGGACGTCGAGGCCGATGCGGGCGAGCCGGGCCTGGAGGTCGCGGGGGGTGTAGATGGAGTTGTTGGTCAGGACGAGGAACGGCTTGCCGGAGGCCGTGAGCTTGTTGACGAAGGTGTCGGCCCCGGGGACGGGGACGCCCTCGTGCATCAGCACGCCGTCCATGTCGGTCAGCCAGGACTCGATGGGTCTGCGCTCTGCCACAGTCGGTACTCCTGCCATGCTGGCCCGTGCGGGCCGGTGGACGCCGGACGCACCTCGTCGTGCTGCCGCCGATCTCTCCAGCCTAGGTCAGCCGGGCGGCGGCCCGTGATCGTCCCGGCGGACCGCCGGATTCCGGGGCAACGCGGGCTCGGACGCGGGCTCGGACGCGGGGCTCAGCTGCCGGTCGCCGCCTTCCAGGCGTCCAGGTATCCGGGGAGATTGCGGCCGATGTCCGCCCAGTCCACCGGGAAGACCTCGACACCCTTCATGATCCCGGCGAGGGCGGTGGCATTCGCGTCACCGGCCTTGACGTCGCCGCGGGCCGGGAAGCCGCCGCCGACCGCGGAGACCTGCCGCTGCACGTCCTCGGAGAGCAGGTAGTCGAGGAACTTCTTCGCGGAGGCGGCGTGCGGGGCGTCCTCGACGAGACCGGCGGCGTACGGCAGAGCAAAGGTCGTCGGCTTCCCGCCGGGGCCCGCGGGGAAGAAGATGCCCTGGTTCGGCATGGACTTCATGTTCGCGTAGTTCATCTGGACATCGCCGTTGGCGACGAGGAGTTCACCCTTGTCGGTCTTGGGGGCGAGCTGCCCGGTCGAGGAGGACGGGCCGACGTTGTTGCGCTGGAGCCTCTTGAAGTAGTCCATCGCGGCGTCCTTGCCGCCGAGGTCGTGCATGGCCTTGATCAGGACGGCCGTGCCGTCGCCGGCGACACCGGGGGTGGAGTACTGCAGCTTGCCCTTGAAGCGGGCGTCCAGCAGGTCGTCCCAGGTCCTCGGCGGGCTGCTCAGCTCCTTGGTGTTGTAGATGAAGCAGAAGTAGTTGTTGACGACAGAGGTCCAGGTGCCGGAGGGGCTCTTGTCGCTGTCGGCGACCTTGTCGGCGCCCTGGGGCCGGTACTCCGCCAACAGTCCCTTGGAATCGGCCTGTTGGATGAACGGCGGCAGGGTGACGACGACGTCGGCCTTGGTGTTGGACTTCTCGCGGGCCAGACGCTGCACGAGGGCGCCGGAGCCGCCCTCCACGTAGTTGACCTTGATGCCGGTGCGCTGCTCGAAGTCCTTGAAGACCTTGTCGTAGAAGCCGGAGCCGTCCTCGGCCTTGAGGCCGTCGGCGCTGTAGACGGTGATCTCCTGGGCGTCGGCGCCGACCGTACCGCCGCAGGCGGCGAGCGCGGGGGCGAGGACGGTGAGCGCGGCGAGCAGGGCGGTGCGGTGCTTGCGGGATGTACGGACCGTACGGGGCATGGTCGAACTCCTGGGCGGAATGGGGGGATTCAGCGGATTCACCGGCAGGAAGAGCGGTTGCGGATGCGGGACACCCCGAAGAGGGCGAGAAGCGTCGCCGCCATGAGGACCACGGCGAGCGCCGCGCCGGCGAAGAGCGCGCCCCGGTCCGTCGCGGCGAAGATCTTGACGGGGAGGGGCAGCCAGTCGGGCGGGTAGAGCATCATCGTGGCGCTCAGCTCACCCATGGACAGGGCGAAGCACAGTCCGGCGGCCGCCCCCAACGAAGGGAGCAGCAGCGGAAGTTCGACCCGCCACAGCACGTACGCGGGCCGGGCACCGAGCGAGGCGGCGGCCTCCGCGCAGGCCGGGTCGAGACGGGTGAGGGCGGCGGCGACCGACTGGTGGGCGAAGGCCGTGACCAGGACGGCGTGGGCGGCGACGACGATCTGCGGGGTGCCGTTGAGGAGCAGCGGCGGCCGGGAGAACGCGACCAGCAGCGCGAGTCCGACGACGACGGACGGCACGGCGACCGGCAGCACGAACAGCGCGTCCACCACGCGGCGGGCGCGCCGCGGCAGCCTGCGCGCGGCGAGCGCCGCCCAGGTCCCGGCGGCGAGCGCGAGGACGCTCGCGGCGAGCGCGGTCAGCACGCTCGTGCCCAGGGCCTGCAGGGCGCCGCCCCCGGCGAGGTCCCGGTAGTGCGCGAGGGTCGCCCCCGACGGCAGGGCCCCGCTCCAGCGCGTGGCGAACGAGGCCGCCAGCACGACGAGCAGCGGCAGCGCGAACACCGGCAGGAACAGGGCGAGGAAGACGGTTTGCAGGAGCAGCCTGGCGAACCGGCTATGCACGAGCACGGCGGGCACCTCCGGGGGCGGTGGTACGGGCGGTGGTACGGGCTGTGGCGGTACGGGCGCCCGTACGGGCGACGAGCAGCCGGTAGCAGCCGTAAAGGGCCACCGACAGCGCGATGTTGACGACGGCCACGACGCACGCGCCGGTGTAGTCGCCGTCCAGGATGGCCTTGCTGTAGACGAGCACCGGCAGCGTGGTGACGCCCTTCGCGCCCGTGAACAGCACGATGCCGAACTCGTTGAGGCACATCACCAGTACCAGCGAGCCGCCCGCCGCGAGCGCGGGCAGCACCTCGGGCAGCACCACCTGCCGTACGACACGCGGCGCGCGGGCGCCGAGCGAGGCCGCGGCCTCCAACTGGGCCGTCTCCACCTGGGAGAAAGCGGCGAGCAGGGGCCGCATCACGAACGGCGTGAAGTAGGTGACCTCCGCGAGCAGCACGCCCCACGGCGTGTGCAGGAAGGCGAACGGCCCGTCCGGGGCGCCGGTGAGACCCGTCCACAGGCCGTTGGCGATCCCGACGCTGCCGTAGAGGAAGAGCAGGGCGAGGGTGATGAGGAAGGAGGGGAACGCGAGGAACACATCGACGAACCGTCCGACGGCCCGCGCCCCCGGGAACGGCACGAACGCGATGACGAACGCGAGCAGGAAGCCCAGCAGAAGCGAACCGGCGGTGGCGCCGGCGGCGATACGCACGGTGTTCCACAAGGCATCACGGAAGGCCGTCTGGGCGAGGACGTCACGGTAGGCGTCGACGGAGTGCCCGCCGCCGTCGGGCGTGAGGGACTGCCACAGGACGAGGGCGAGCGGGTAGAGGAAGACGAGGCCGAGCGCGAGGAGCGGCGGAAGCGCCCACCGCGCGGCGCGTGCAGGGGGGTCTGCGGCCGCGGGAAGGGCCGCGCCGTCGGCGGGAGTTGCCACTGAGGGCCGCGGGGCCCGGTCCGGGGCGGACCGCCCGGATGCCGACGGCGTGCCCAAGGCACGCCCCCCGGCCCGGGGCACGGACCCGCCCGGCTCCGGGGTGCGGGGCTCCGCCGCCGCAGGAACGGCCTCGCCGCCGAGGCAAGTTGCCGCCGCAGGCCCAGGACCCCGGTCCGGGGCGGTGCGGCCGTCCGGCGGGCGGCCCGCCCCGGGCGCGGGCCCGGCCGGAGGTGTGGGGCAGGGTGCGGTGGGGTGTTCCCCGTTGCCGTTCATCGGGTGGGGCTCTCTTTCCCGGTGCCGGCCGGCAGGAGGACGCCGTCCTGCGGGGCGAAGTGCACCGTCACCTCCGCGCCCAGGGCCGGCGGATCCCGTAGCTCGCGGACGTCCGTGTGCACGGTGTGGCCGCCGACGTCGAGCCGCAGGCGGTGCGTGGCGCCGCGCCACTGGATCTCGGTGACCCTGCCGCGCAGCGCGTTGGGGCCGGTGCCGAGGGTGAGCAGGTGCGGGCGGACGCACAGGGTGGCCGAGGCGCCCGGGGCGGCCGTGCCCACGGGCACGTCCAGGTCCGTACCGGCGAAGCGGACACCGGCCGGCCCCACCGTCACCGGCAGCAGATTGGCGTTGCCGACGAAGGACGCGGTGAACTCGGTGCTCGGGCGGCGGTAGAGCTCCTGCGGGGTGCCGCAGTCCCGCAGCCGGGCCCGGTCCATGACGGCGATCCGGTCGGCGAGGGTGAGGGCCTCGACCTGGTCGTGCGTGACGTACAGCATGGTCAGTTCCGGCAGTTCCCGGTGCAGCCGGGCGAGTTCGGCGAGCATGCCGGAGCGCAGCCGGGCGTCGAGGGCGGAGAGGGGCTCGTCCAGGAGCAGCACCCCGGGCCGGATGGCGAGCGCGCGGGCGATGGCGACGCGCTGCTGCTGCCCGCCGGACAGCTCGCGCGGGTAGCGCCGCGCGTACGCGGCCATGCCGGTCATCTCCAGCGCGGCGGCGACGCGTCCGGCGGTCTCGGCGCGCGGGGTGCGGCGGGCCTTGAGGCCGAAGGCGACGTTGGCGTCGACCCGCAGGTGGGGGAAGAGGGCGTAGCTCTGGACGACCATGCCGACGCCGCGCCGGTACGGGGCGAGGCCGGTGACGTCGCGGCCGCCGAGGAACACCCGCCCGGCGGCGGGCCGTACGAATCCGGCGACGGCGCGCAGCGCGGTGGTCTTGCCGGAGCCGGAGGGGCCGAGGAGGGCGAGGACCTCGCCGGGTTCGACGGTCAGGTCGAGGGAGTCGAGCGCGAGGGTGCCGCCGTAGGCGACGGTCACCCCGTCGAAGCGGATGCCGGTGGCGGCCGTCATGGCGCGTACTCCGCTATCGCGTCGGGGAGTTCGGCGACGGACGGCAGGATGTGGGTGGCACCGGCCGCGCGCAGGGCGGTGGCATCGTGGGCGCCGGTGAGGACGCCCGCGACGAGCGACGCCCCGGCACGCCGGCCGCAGACGATGTCGGAGGTGGTGTCGCCGGCGACGGCGATGTGCTGGACGGCGTCGGCGGCGCGGGTGCGCAGCAGGGCGGTCAGGACGAGGTCGGGCCAGGGGCGGCCGCGGCCGCCCGCGTCGGCGGGGCACAGGCTCAGGTCGGCGAGGTCCCGCCAGCCGAGGGCGGTGAGGATCGCGTCCTGGGTGGCGCGGGCGAAGCCGGTGGCCAGGACGACGGTACGGCCCTCGGCGCGCAGCCGTTGGACGGCCTCGCGGGCGCCGGGTACGGGCGCGCAGTGCCCGGCGCGCACCAACTGCCCGTAGGCGTCCTCGAAGGCGGCGTTGGCGCGCCGCGCGCGGTCCTCGTCCCCGCCGCCGAGGTGCCGGAAGACGGAGATCTTCGAGGTGCCCATCGTGGCGCGGACGTGGGCGAGTTGCTCGGCGTGGGCGGGGCTGCCGGGTTCGGTGCCGAGGGTGCGGCAGGCGGCGTCGAAGGCGCGCTCGACGAGGCCGTCGTCGGCGACGGTGGTGCCGGCCATGTCCAGGACGACGAGGGAGATACGGCGGGGCAGAGGGGCAATGTGCTCAGTGTGTGCGGTGTGTGCGGTGTGTGCGGTGTGTGCGGTCAACTCGGGTCACCAGCCCAGGGTGTCGGCCGTGGTTTCGGCGATGGCGGGGGAACAGGTCATACCGCGTCCGCCCGGCCCGGTGACCAGCCAGACGCCGTCACGGACCTGTTCGCGGTGGACGAGGCGCGCGGGGTCGGCGCACTGCGCGTACACCCCGGCCCAGCGCCGCCGTACCGGCGGCAGGGGGCGTCCGAGCAGGCCCTCGGCGACGGCGGTGAGGTGCTCGTAGGGGGCCTCGTCGACGTCGAAGGCGAAGGGCGCCGCGTACTCGTGGGTGTCGCCGATGGTCAGCGAGCCGTCGGCGCGCTGCACCATCAGCAGTTGCATCCGGTGTTCGGCGGCGACCTGCGGCTGCGGCCGCGCGGCGGCGAGGGCGTCGAGCGCGGGGGAACCGTAGGCGGGGTAGTAGCGGAAGCTGTCGGCGTCGGCGACGGAGGTGGTGAGTGTCTCGCCGAGCGGCGCGGTCTGCATCATCTGCAAGCGGACGCGGCGCACGGGCAGTTCGGGGGCGAGCTCGCGGGCGAGCCCGCCGAGCCAGGCACCGGTGCACAGCACGATCGCGTCGCCGCCGTGGGTCCCGCCGTGGTCGTCGCGCACGGAGCGGGCGCCGGTGACCTCGCGGACCTCGCGGCCGGGCAGGAAGGTGTACCGGCCGGAGGCGAGCAGGGCGGCGCGCAGGGCGCGCTGGGCGGTGCGGGGTTCGACGGCGGCGTCGCGCCGGCACCACAGGGCGCCGAGGAAGTCGCCGCGCAGCGCGGGGTTGAGGGTACGGGCCTCCTCGGCGTCGAGGAGTGCGAAGCCCCGGGCGGCCGCGTCGGGGCGGCCGGCCGCGGCGCGGGCGACGGCCAGTTCGGCCTCGTCGGTGACGACCGTCAGGGATCCGTTGGCGCGGAAGCCGAGGCCGGGGACGTGTTCGGCTGTCTCCTCCCACAGTTCGCGGGCGCGCAGGGCGGCCGCGAGTTCCTCTCCGCCGGCCCGGCCGCCGACCCAGACGAGTCCGAAGTTGCGGACGGAGGCGCCGCGCGCCTCGGCCTCGCGCTCGATGTGCACGACCTCGTGGCCGCGCTGTACCGCGTGCCAGGCGTGCAGGGTGCCCAGTACACCGGCTCCGACGACGATGACTCTCATGCCCCGAACGTTGCTCGCGGAGGGTTTCCCTCAAGGAGCCGGACGGCGACGCGACGGTGAACGAGCCGTCAAACCTGGCCTAGACCCGTTACCTTGCCGTTATCTCCAGGGGGCGTGTGGCGGGCGGTGCGGAGTCAGCCCTTCCGGCCGTCGAGGTGGGTGGTGAAGGAGAAGCGGTCCCCCCGGTACAGCGAGCGCACCCGCTCCAGCGGGCGGCCCTCGGCGTCCCGGGAGACCCGGTGGATGAGCAGCATCGGCAGCGCGGGCGAGGTGCCGATGAGCAGCGCCTCGCGCGGGGTGGCGAGCACGGTCTCCAGGCGTTCGTCGGCGTCGCCGAAGGCGATCCCGAGCCGCTCGCGCAGATAGCCGTAGAAGGAGGAGTCGGGCACGAACTCCTGGCCCAGCCGGGGCGCCCGCGCGACCGCGACGTAGGTGCTCTCCAGGCCGACGCGCTCGTCGTCGGCGAGCAGCACCCGCTCCATGTGCCACACGGGCTCGCCCTGCCGCACCCCGACGTCGGCGGCGAGCGCCGCCGGACACGGGAAGCGGTCGAGGCCGATCAGGGCCCGGCCGGGGCGGCGGCCCTGGCGGCGGACGCCCTCGGTGTAGCTGGCCAGGGCCAGCGGCTGCTCCAGCTTGGGGCCCGCGACGACCGTACCGCGCCCCTGCCGGCGCACCCGCCCCTCCAGCAGCAGTTCCCGCAGGGCCTGGCGCACGGTCTCGCGGGAGACCGCGAAGCGCGTGGCGAGGTCACGTTCGGCCGGCAGCCGGCCGCCCGTGCCCAACTCCTCCAGCAGCTCGGAGAGTTGGGCCTTGACGGCGTAGTACTTGGGTATGCGCCCGTGCTCGGGGATGCCGGCGCGGACCGGGGCGCCGGGGGTGTGGCCCGGCCGGGTGCGGGCGGGGCGCGGGTCGCGGCCGTCCGGGGTGTGCGTGTCGTCCACGCCGCGATCCTCGCACCTCAGGGACGTTCGCGGCGCGCGCTCAGGACCAGGGCGCCCCCGGCGGACAGCAGCGCGCAGACAGCGCAGCACAGGGCGAACACGTGGCGCACGGTTCCCGTCCGCGCCAGCGCGGGCCGGCCGCCGTCACGTACGCGGAAGGTGTAGCTGTCGGAGTCGCCCGCCCAGTCGCCGTCGCCGCCGTGCCGCTGTACGGCCGTCACGCTCGCGGTGACCGGCCCCTCGGGGGCGCCCGGGGCGAAACCGAGCCGCACGGGGACCTGGACGGTGCCGTGCGCGGGCACCGTGAACCCCGTGAAGACGGGGCCCCCTTGACCCGGCGGCCCGGGCGGCCCGGGCAGGCCCTCGAAGGCGCCCACGCTCTCGGCCGCGTCGCTCCGCTCGAACCGTACGGGCCGCCAGCGGGCGGCGGCCGCGTCGTAGAAGTCCAGCCGCACCTGGGCGGGCCGCAGCGCGTGGGCCCGGTCGGCGAACACCGCCACCGGGTGCAGGGAGCGGCACTCGGTACCGGTGGCGTTGCGCAGCTCCAGCCGCCACGCGCGGGGGGCGGCCCCGGCCTCGTACGTACGCGGCCCGCCGGCCAGCCGCGCGGCGATCGGCGGCACGGCACGGCCGGGCACGGCGCACCGTTCCGGCTCCCGTTCGGCGCGGGAGGCCCGGGGGCGGTGGTGGACGGTGGACTCGAAGGGCGGCGCGGGCGCCGACGTCGCGAGGAACGCGACCGCGACGGCACCGACGGCGAGCGCGCGGGAGGAGGGCATCGCGGCACCTTGGGTGGCGGTGGGCTTCCGGGCCAGGACCATCCCACCGCGCGGGGCCGGGCGGGGCCCGGCACGACGACGACAGGACCGACTGGCCGCCGGACACCCCCCGATATGACTATCGCCGCCGCGGATCCGGGCACGGACACCGCGCCTCCCGGGAGCGCGCTCCCGGAATCCGGGGCGGAGCCCCGGCAAAAGGCCACCGCAACCGGGGCGCCTTCACGATCCGCCGGACAGACCCCACCTGCCGGGGCCTGCCGACGGCCCCCAACGTCCGGCGCCGAGCCCCGGCAGGCCTCACCCGCCCCGAACACCGGCACCGGCACCGGCACCGGCACGACCACCGCGCGCGCATCGGCCGGAGCCCGCCGACACCCCCAACGCCCCGACGCCCCCGGCGAATCCCCACACCTCCCCCAGGATCCGGGGCCGAGCCCCGGACACCGCACGGCCCCCGGCGCGAACCCACACGCCACCTCCCCAGGGTCCGGGGCCCCGGAAGAACTCACCCGCCCCCGAACACCGGTGCCAGTACCAGCTCCGCCGCGCCCTCGACCACCGCGCGGGGCCCGGACGGGGCGACTCCCACCGGGGTCTCGCGGCCGGAGCGGGTGGCGTCCTCGGTGAGGACGGCGGACACCCCGGCCAGGTACGGGGCCGGGTCGGCGAGGACGGTGCGGCCGCCGAGCAGTACCAGGTCGATGTCCAGGAGCCGGACGAGGCCCGCGGCGCCGGTGCCCAGCAGGCGGGCCGCGCGGGCGGTGTCGCCGGCGGCGACGGCCGCCAGGCACAGCGCTTCGAGGCAGCCGCGGCCCCCGCACGCGCACGGCGGGCCGTCGAGTTGCAGCACCTGGTGTCCGAACTCCCCGGCGCCCGTCCGCGCGCCCCGGTGCACCGCCCCGCCGAGCACGAGCCCGGCGCCGAGGCCGGTCCCCAGGTGCAGGCAGGCGAAGGACTCCACGGGTGTGCCGGGCCCGCCGGGCCCGGACAGCCGGCGGAGGAGTCCGAGGGCGGCGGCGTTGGTGTCCTTGTCGACGGCGACGGGCAGCCCGAGCCGCTCCGCCAGCGCGTCCCGCAGCGGGAACCCGTCCCACTGCGGGAACCCGGTCACCCGCCGCAGCACCCCGCCGCGGTGGTCGAGGGGTCCGGGCACGGCGACCCCGGCACCGAGGAGGGTGTCGCGGGGGACGTCCGGTCCCAGCAGACCGTCCACCTCCGCCGCGACGGCCGTGAGCACCGTCTCCGCCCCCGCCCCGAGGTCCAGCGGCGCGGTGCGGGTGGCGAGCTCCGTCCCGGCGAGGTCGACGAGTGTGACGGTCAGGGTGTCGCGGTCCAGGTGCGCGCCGATCGCGTGCCCGGCGGCGGGGAGCAGGCGCAGGACCGTGGCCGGCTTGCCGCCGGTCGAGGCGCGGCGGCCCGCCGCGTCCGCGAGGCCGGCCGCCCGCAGCCGTGCGGTGATCTTGCTGACGGCCTGCGGGGTGAGCCCCGTACGGTCAGCGAGCTGGGCGCGGCTCGCGCCCTGCGCGCCCGCCGCGCGCAGCAGGCCGAGCACGAGCGCGGTGTTGTGGTCGCGGAGCGCGGCGAGGTTGGCGCCGGGGGCGGGGCGGGTTCGGTGCACACCCCTATTCTCCCTGCCGCTTGCACTTAGGCAACAGCGTTGCCAAAGTGGGGGCCATGGACGGCACCCCCACCCCCTCCCGCACCCCGCTCCGCGTCGGCCTCATCGGCTACGGCCTCGCCGGCTCCGTCTTCCACGCCCCGCTCCTCGCCACGACCGAGGGCCTGGCCCTCGACACCGTCGTCACCGCCAGCCCCGAGCGGCAGCGGCAGGCCGTCGCCGAGCACCCGGGAGTACGGACCGTCGAGCGCGCCGAGGCCCTCTTCGAGCGGGCCGGCGCGCTCGACCTGGTCGTGATCGCCTCCCCCAACCGCACGCACGTCCCGCTCGCCCGCGCCGCCCTCGCCGCCGGGCTGCCCGTGGTCGTGGACAAGCCGCTCGCCGCCACGGCCGCCGAGGCCGAGGAGCTGGCCGCGCTCGCCGAGCGGCGCGGGCTGCTGCTGAGCGCCTTCCAGAACCGCCGCTGGGACAACGACTTCCGCACCGTGCGGCAGCTGCTGGCCGACGGCGCCCTGGGCGAGGTCCGGCGCTTCGAGTCCCGCTTCGAGCGCTGGCGGCCCACGCCCAAGGGCGGCTGGCGGGAGTCCGGCGACCCCGCCGAGCTGGGCGGCCTGCTGTACGACCTGGGCAGCCACGTCGTCGACCAGGCCCTGGTGCTGTTCGGCCCGGCCGCCGCCGTCTACGCCGAGGCGGACGTGCGCAGGCCGGGCGCCGAGGCCGACGACGACACCTTCATCGCGCTCACGCACGCGAGCGGGGTGCGCTCCCATCTGTGGGTGAGCGCGACGGCCCCGCAGCTGGGGCCCCGGTTCCGGGTGCTGGGGAGTACGGCCGGCTATGTGAAGTACGGGCTGGACCCGCAGGAGGCCGCGCTGCGTGAGGGCCGGCGGCCCGGGGACGGGCCCTGGGGGGTGGAACCGGAGTCCGTGTGGGGACGGCTGGGCGCCGGGGAGTCCCCGCTGTCGGGCGGCGGCGAGCCCGTACCGACGCTGCCGGGCGACTACCCCGCGTACTACGCGGCGATCGCCGAGGCCCTGCGCACGGGCGGCGAACCGCCCGTCACCGCCCGGGAGTCGGCGGCCATGCTGCGGGTGCTGGAGGCGGCGCGGATCTCGGCGGCCGAGGCGCGGACCGTACGCCTGGGCGACGGCGAGGGAGAGGCCGCCACCGCACGCGGCTGACGCTCAGTCGGCCGGCGTCTCCTGCTGCCGCGACCGGTACAGCACGAACATCGCCAGCCCCGACCCGGCGACGACCAGCGCCCCGCCCAGCAGCAGCCGGGGGTTCATCGGGGGCCCGCCGCGGGCCAGTTCCCGGCCGGGCGCCCCGGGGCGCGGGGCGGGGGCGCCCAGGGCGCCGGGCGCGTTCTGGGAGCCCGACGCGCCCGGGGCGGCCACGGCCTGGCCCGCGTCGTCGGCCCACGGCCTGGGGAAGCCCGGCACCTTCAGCGCGCACAGCAGCAGCACGGCGACCAGCAGCGCGCCGATGAGCAGCGCGTCCCCCACGGCTCTCGTCAAGGCCGTCAGGCCGGCGGTGCGGCGCCTGCCGCGCAGGTTCTCGACCATGTCGAAAATATGCACAGCGCGAGGCGGCTTCCCGGGCAGCACACGCGGCCGTTCCCCCGAACGCTCCCGGGCCCGCGCTCAGGCGTCCTTGACCTCCTGGCGCTGCCGGCCCAGCCCCTCGATCCGGAGCTCCAGCACATCGCCGGCCCGCAGATACGGCTTGGGGTCGGGCAGCGCCATCGCCGCGCCGGCCGGGCTGCCGGTGTTGATCACGTCCCCGGGGTGCAGCGTCATGAACTGGCTGATGCGGCGGACGAGATACGCGACCGGGAAGATCTGGTCGGCCGTGGTGCCGTCCTGGCGCACCTCGCCGTTGACCCACAGCCGTACCCGCAGCGCCTGCGGGTCGGGGATCTCGTCGGCGGTCACCAGCCACGGGCCGAGCGGGTTGAAGGTCTCGCAGTTCTTGCCCTTGTCCCACTGCCCGCCGCGCTCGAACTGCCAGCCCCGCTCGGAGACATCGTTCGCGATCGCGTATCCGGCGACGGCGGCGAGCGCCTCCTCGTCCGTCTCCAGGTAGCGGGCGGTGCGGCCGATGACGACGGCCAGCTCGGCCTCCCAGTCGGTCTTGGTGCCGCCGCGCGGGATGCGCACGGTGTCCTCGGGGCCGACGACGGTGTCGGGGGCCTTGAGGAAGAGGACCGGTTCGGCGGGGACCTTCGCGCGGGTCGCGGCCGCCAGGCAGCGGTAGTTGAGCCCCACGCACACGATCTTGCCGATGCGGGTGAGCGGCGCCCCGATCCGCAGGCCCGCCGGGTCCAGGGCGGGCAGGATCCGGGCGCCGGCGGCGAAGCGGACGCGCTCCAGCGCGGTGGGGTCGGCCAGCAGCGCGCCGTCGATGTCGCGCACGACGGGCGACAGATCGCGCAGGGTGCCCTCCTCGTCCAGCAGTGCCGGACGCTCGCCCCCCGCCGGTCCCACACGCAGCAGCTTCATCGGTACAGCTCCCGTGGTCGAACATCGGACATCGGGCGATCTTGCCGATCGTCCAATTTCGGAGGGCCTCTCCGCAAGCCCTGTTTCGGCCGACGGGCCCGGGCGACCAGCACAGATCCGCCGCCTGTCGGGCCCTGTTCGGGCCATCTGCCGTAGATCCGCGGGGGGTTGGCGTACGGGCGCTCCCGCCGCACGCGAACAGCGCCCGTACCGCCCGTACCGCTCTACCGCCTTCGGACCGGGGCGGGCTCCGCCGGGGTGTCCGGGCCCGGGTCCCGCGCCAGTACCTCCTCGTCCGGCCGGGGGTCCGCCGGACGCGGCCCCAGCCAGGAGACCGCGAGCGCCACCGCGAGATTGACCGCCAGGGCGAGCAGGCCCGCGTTCACCCCCCACAGCGGGTCGCGCCCGGTGAAGACCAGCACGCACACGAGGGTGCCGCCCGCCACCAGCCCGCTCACCGCGCCCCACAGCGTCAGCTTCCGCCACACCAGCCCGAGAAGGACCATCGGGACGAGCTGGGCCATGCCCTCGTAGGAGATCAGCGAGAGCCGTACGAGGGTGTTGGGCGCGGTGTAGGTCAGGACGAGCGCGAGCGCGCCGGAGGCCACCACGACGGCCTGCGCCGCGAGCCGCTGCCGCTGCGGACGGCCGCTGAGCGCGGGTACCCGGCCCAGTACGCTGCGCCCCCACATCGTGCCGATGACCAGCATGAACACCGCCATCGGCACGATCGAGGAGAGCGCCGCCGCGACCCCGACGAGGCCGACCGCCCACGCGGGCAGCGAGTCGACGACGAGCTTGAACAGGGCCAGGTTCGAGCCCGCGCCGGTCAGGGACGGCACCACGAACAGCGCCGCCATGCCCAGCAGCATCGGCACGAACAGCAGCACGTTGTAGAAGGGCAGCAGCACCGCGTTGCGGCGCAGGGCGTCCGCGCTGCGCGCGCCCAGATAACCGGCCACCGTCGTCGGGAAGATGACGACCGTCAGCGAGTTGAGGAAGCTGGTGGTCGCGAACCAGGTGCCGTTCAGCCCGCTGCCGCCGTGCCCGGTGAAGGTCAGCCACTGCGGTTTCTCCGCCACCAGCCGGTCCAGGAACGGCCCGTAGCCGTCGAAGTAGTGCACGGGCACGTACACGGCGAGGAAGCCGAGGGTCACGATGACGAGCACGTCCTTGAGCACCGACACCCACGCGCTGCCGCGCAGTCCGCTGACCACGACGAAGCCCGTCGTCACCGCGAACGCCAGGAAATAGCCCCAGTTCAGGCTGATCGCCCCGTAGGAGATCGTCGAGACGACGACGCCCATGCCGGTGATCTGCAGCTGGATGTACGGCAGCAGACACACCGTCGCCAGCACCGCCACCGCCGTGCCCAGCCAGGGCCGGCCGTAGCGGTGGGCGACCATGTCGGTGATCGAGACCAGGCCGTGGCGGCGCGCGTACGCCCACAGGGTCGGGCCGACGACATAGCCGATCGCGTAGCCGCAGGACATGTAGGCGATCACGTACAGCACGGGGGCGCCGTGGTTGTAGCCCCAGCCGGCCGCGCCGAGGTAGCTGAAGCTCGTGTAGCCCTCGCCGGCCATGAGCACCCAGATGAAGACGGTGCCCAGGCTGCGGCCGCCCACCGACCAGTCGGCGAGCCCGCCGCCGGAGCCCCGGCCGCGCGCGGCCGCGAGCCCGAGGGCGACGGTCAGCACCATGAAGACCCCGAACACCGAGGTCGCGACGGCGGCGTTCACACCCGCCCCCGCCTGCGGTCGCAGCGCCGCGCCAGCAGCACGGCGAGGGGCGTCAGCAGGGTCGCCAGCAGCAGCCAGAAGAACAGGAAGGGCAGCCCGAGCACGGTCGGGGTGATCCGGTCCACCAGCGGCAGGGCGCCCAGGTAGAGCACGTAGGGGATCAGCAGATACAGCACAGCCGGACGTTTCAGCACGTCCAGACCCTAAGGGGTTGCCGGCCCCCGGAACCCCCGGCCCGCCCCCACCGCAGGGCGACCGGTCCTCGGCCGCAGGACGCCCGGGGCCGGCGGCCCCGCGCGTCACCACGCGCCGTGCCGACCGCCGCCCGCCGGGGTCCGTCCCGCCCCGGTCCCCGGCGGCCCCCGCCGTCTACGCCCCCAGCAGCCGGGACACCGTGTAGATCGCCAGGCCCGCCAGCGCGCCCACCACCGTGCCGTTGATCCGGATGAACTGCAGGTCGCGCCCGATGTGGGCCTCGATCTTGCGGGAGGTGTGCTCGGCGTCCCAGCCCTTGATCGTCTCGGTGATCAGCGCGGTGATCTCGTCCCGGTACGCCGTCACGACGTGCACCGCCGCGTCCTCCAGCCAGGTGTCGACCTTCGCCCGCAGCCGCTCGTCCGCGGCGACCCGGGCGCCCAGCGACAGCAGCCCCGCCCGCACCCTCAGCCGCAGCTCGCTGCGCTCGTCCTCGGCCGCCGCCACGACCATCGCGCGCACCGACCCCCAGGCCGAGGCGATCAGGTCCTGCACCTCGCCCCGGCCCAGCACCTCGGACTTCAGCCGCTCGACGCGCTCCCGGGTGTCGGTGTCGGACTGCAGGTCGCGCGCGAAGTCGCCGAGGAAGCGGTCGACCGCGCCGCGCGCGGGATGCTCGGGCATGTCGCGCATCTCGGAGACGAAGCGCAGCAGCTCCTTGTAGACGCGCTCGCCGACCTTGCGGTCCACGAAGCGCGGCGTCCAGCCGGGCGCGCCCCCGGTGACGGCGGTCATCACCGAGTCGCCGTGCTCGACCAGCCAGTCGTGGGCCCGTACGCACACCAGGTCCACGACCCGGCGGTGGCCGCCGTCGGCGACGACCTTCTGCAGCATCGCGCCCAGCCCCGGCGCGATCTCCTGGGCATCGGCGCGCCGCGTGATGGCCTCGCTGACCACGGCCTGCACGTCCGAGTCGCGCAGCACGGTCAGGGCACCGCGCAGCGCGGTGGCCAGCTCGGCGGTGACCCGGTCGGCGTTGGCCGGGTGGGCGAGCCAGCCGCCGAGCCGGGAGGCGATGCCCACCGAGCGCAGCCGCTCGCGGATCACCTCCCCGGAGAGGAAGTTCTCCCCGACGAAGTCGCCGAGGCTCCGGCCGAGCTGGTCCTTCTTCGTCGGGATGATCGCCGTGTGCGGGATGGGCAGGCCCATGGGGCGCTTGAAGAGCGCGGTGACGGCGAACCAGTCGGCGAGCGCGCCCACCATGCCCGCCTCGGCGGCGCCCGCGACATAGCCGGCCCAGGCGCCCGCGCCCTGGGACTGCGCCCAGCGGGCGAGCCCGTAGACGACGGCGACCGCCACCAGCAGCCCGGTGGCCAGTGCTTTCATGCGCCGCACTCCGCGCCTTTTCTCCTCGTCCACGGGGCTGTGGACGAGCCCTCCGGCGGGCATCATCCGGCCGGGGCCGGCCGGCGCGCCATCGTGCGCGCCGCCGGAGGAGCCATCAGCGGACCCTGCCATCCACACCACCCGTTCCCGCAGTCCTCACATGCAATTGTCACTGTGCCTGGACTTCCGGCGCGGCCGCGGAGTTCCCGCCGCCGGTCCGCCGGACGGCAGTCGGCCGACAGGCCGGCTTTCCGGGGAGCGTGGGATCATGGAAACGCCCGATCGGCCCCACCGGCCTATCCGTCCCGGCCGCGCCCCTCAGGAGACCCGTATGAGAACGCCGGAGCGGCACCGCGGCACGGGGTACGCGCTGCTCGCCGCGCTGGCGGCCGTGGCCGTCCTGGTCTCGGCGGCGATATTCGTGGGGGCCGGGGGCCTGCGCGGCGGGGCCGCCTTCGAGCGGGGCCCGCGCGAGGCGCACGGCACGGCCGCCCCCGCCACCGCCGGGCAGTGGATCGCCACCTGGGGCACGGCCCCCTCCGCCGCCGAACCGGCCGCCGGCCGCGGCTTCGCCGGGACGACCGTGCGCAATGCGGTGCACGCCAGCGTCGGCGGCACCGCCGTGCGCATCCGGCTCTCCAACCTCTACGGCAACCGGCCCCTGGCCGTCACCCACGCCTCGATCGCACTGGCCGCCCGCCCCGGCGGCCCGGCGGCGGAGGACGGCACCATGCGCCGCCTCACCTTCGACGGGCAGCCCACGGCCACGGTCCCGGCCGGGCAGGCGCTCACCAGCGACCCCGTGCTGCTGGCCGTGCCGGACGCCGCCGGACTGCTGGTGAGCACGTACTCGCCGACATCCTCGGGCCCGGCGACCTTCCACTACCAGGCCCGCCAGACCTCCTACCTGGCGCACGGCGACCAGACCGAGGACCCCGGCGCCGCCTACACCCTCAAGACCCCGTTCTGGCGCTATCTGACCGGCGTGGACGTGTGGACGCAGCAGGCGCAGGGCACCGTCGTCGCGTTCGGCGACTCCATCACCGACGGCGTGAACTCCACCCCGAACGCCAACCACCGCTGGCCCGACTTCCTCGCGGCCCGGCTGCGCGAGGAGCCCGGCGCGCCCCGCTACGGCGTGGTCAACGCGGGTATAAGCGGCAACCGCGTCCTGCTCGGCAACAAGGGCCCCGCCCCGCAGAACAACCCCAGCGCCCTGGACCGCTTCGACCGCGACGTGCTGGACCGCTCGGGCGTACGGACCGTGGTGGTGCTCCTCGGCGTCAACGACATCCTGCGCTCCCCCCGGCAGACCGACCCGCACCGGATCGTGGCGGGCCTGGAGCAGCTCGTGGAGCGGGCGCACCGGCGCGGGCTGCGGGTCGTCGGCTCGACGCTCATGCCCTTCGCCGGGCACAGCGGGCCGCAGCAGAACGCGGTACGGCAGGGCGTGAACGAACTGATCCGCGCGGGAGGCGTCTTCGACGTCCTCGTGGACCTGGACGCGGCGATGCGCGACCCGGCCGCCCCGCAAAGACTCAAGGCCGCCTACGACTCCGGCGACCACCTGCACCCCAACGACGCCGGCTACCGGCACATCGCCCGCACCATCGACCTGAGCGCCCTGCGGCCGAGCACCGTCACCGCCCTCTGACGGCCGCCGCCCAACGGCCCCCGCTACTCAAGAGACTTGCGGCGCTCGCCCTCCAGACGGCGCTCCTCGTCGCGCCGCTCGCGCTCCAGCCGGTGCTCCTCCCGCTCCTCGCGGGCCTTGCGGGACAGTCCGACACCGCCCCAGAACGCGAGTCCGGTGATGCGCACGCGCGGGGCGCCCGGGGTGCCGCCGCCCGCCGAGCCGTGGTCGAAGCCGCCCATGATGCCGATACCGCCGACCTGCACCTCGATCTCCGGCGGGGCGATCACGTTCACCCCGCCCATGACGGCGAAGCAGCGGATCTCCACGTCCCGGTCCTCGAACCGGGCCTCGCGCAGGTCGATTTCACCCCCGCCCCAGAACGTGAAGGCGGTGAAGCGGCGCGGCACCGTCCAGTTGCCGCGGCGCACGAAGCCGCCCATGACGCCGACGCCCGTCCGGGACGTCGCCGTACCGCCGACGCGCGCGGCCCAGTCGCGCTCCTCCGGCTGCGCGGAACCCGCGGCGGAACCGGTGTCGACCACCGTGCCGGACACCGGCAGATCACGGACGAGCGGCTGCAGCTCGCCGTGCGTGCGCGCCTTGTAGGCGGCGTCCAGGCGCTGCTCGAACTCCTCCATGGTCAGCCGCCCTTCGGCGACGGCCTCGCGCAGGGTCTCGGCGATCCGCTCGCGCTCGGCGTCGGAGGCCCGCATCTCAGGAAGTTCGCTCGTCATGGCGCACAGAGTAGCGAGCCGCGGCCAACTCCCCGTACGCCGCGGTCCCCCGGCCCCCGCGCACGCCGCGGAACCGGGTACGCGCCGTGACGTCCCGCTCCGTGTCGCGGTTTCACTCTCCGGAGTGGTCGGTCTGGCCCGGACGGCTAATCCGGCACCGTCCGGGGGCGCCACGCCCCGCCGGTGCGAACGTGTGATGCGACAGTGGGCGGCGGGGCCTTGCGACGCACCGCGCACCGACCGACACGAGTACCGCCCAGCCGTGCACCCCGGCGGCGGCCGAGGAGTCCCTGAGGACCATGAGCGACGAGCAGTCACAGCAACAGCCCGCCGGCCGTGGCACTCCGGCGTCCTGGACGCCGCCCAGGAAGAACGGCGGGCGGACCAGGCGCACCGGCTGGCGCCGGCTGCTGCCCACCTGGCGCATGGTGCTGGGCGCCTTCCTGCTGATCGTCCTGCTGATCGCGGGCGGGCTGATCGCCGGCTACATGCTGGTGGACATCCCGCCCGCCAACAAGGCCGCCGTCGCCGAGAGCAATGTCTTCCTCTACTCCGACGGCAGCCAGCTCGCCCGCGACGGCGAGGTCAACCGCGAGAGCGTGCCGCTGAGCAAGGTGCCCAAGGCCGTGCAGCACGCCGTACTCGCCGCCGAGGACCGGGACTTCTACTCGGAGTCGGCCGTCAACCCCGAGGCGATGCTGCGCGCCGCCTGGAACACCGTGACCGGCAAGGGCAAGCAGTCCGGCTCCACCATCACCCAGCAGTACGTCAAGAACTACTACCTCGGCCAGGAACAGACCATCAGCCGCAAGGTGAAGGAGTTCTTCATCGCGATCAAACTCGACCGCGAGGAGAGCAAGGACGACATCCTCGAAGGCTATGTGAACACCAGCTACTTCGGCCGCAACGCCTACGGCATCCAGGCCGCCGCCCAGGCCTACTACAGCAAGGATTCGGACAAACTCGACGCCGCCGAGGGCGCCTACCTCGCGACGCTCCTCAACGCGCCCAGCGCGTACGACATCGGCGCGCACCCCGAGAACCGGCCGCGCGCGACCGCCCGCTGGAACTACGTCCTCGACGGCATGGTCAAGAAGAAGTGGCTGACGAAGTCCGAGCGGGACGCGATGAAGTTCCCGGTGCCGGGCAAGTCCAAGCCGCGGCTGGGGATGTCGGGGCAGCGCGGCTATCTCGTCGAGGCCGTCAAGGACTACCTCACCAGCAACAAGATCGTCGACGACCAGACGCTGGCCGCGGGCGGCTTCCGTATCACCACCACCATCGACAGGAAGAAGGAGGACGCGTTCGTCAGCGCGGTGGAGCGGCAGCTGATGGACGAGCTGAGCGACACCCGCAAGGTCGACCGCTACGTACGGGCCGGGGGCGCCTCCGTCGACCCGAGGACCGGCCGGGTGGTGGCCCTGTACGGCGGGGTCGACTACACCAAGCAGTTCGTCAACAACGCCACCCGCCGCGACTACCAGGTCGGCTCCACCTTCAAGCCGTTCGTCTTCACCTCGGCCGTGCAGAACGGCTCCACCACCCAGGCGGGCCGCCCCATCACCCCGTACACGGTCTACGACGGCACCAACAAGCGCCCCGTGCAAGGCCCCAAGGGGCCCGTCGGCTACGCCCCGGCGAACGAGGACGACAAGAGCTACGGGCAGATCACCGTCACCAAGGCCACCGACCTGTCCGTCAACGCCGTCTACGCGCAGATGGCCCAGGACATCGGCCCGCGCAAGGTCCTCGACACCGCCGTCGCCCTGGGCGTCCCCGAGAAGACCCCGGGCCTGAACCCGTACCCGTCGATCGCGCTCGGCGTCGCCACCGCGAGCGTGCTGGACATGGCACAGGCGTACGCGACGCTCGCCAACCACGGCCGCCACGGCCCGTATTCGCTCGTCGACAAGGCCACCAAGGGCGCGGAGAACGTGCAGTTGCCGACCGTGGAGACCAAGCGGGCCGTCACCCGCGAGGCCGCCGACACCACGACCTCGATCCTCAAGAGCGTCGTCGACAACGGCACCGGCTCCGCCGCGCAGGACGCCGGGCGGCCCGCCGCGGGCAAGACGGGCACGGCCGAGGAGGACCGGGCCGCCTGGTTCGCCGGCTACACCCCCGAACTCGCCACCGTCGTCGCCGTGATGGGCCAGGACTCCGACACCGGCGACCAGAAGTCGCTGTACGGGGCGGCCGGGCGGGACCGGGTCAACGGCGGCGGCTTCCCCGCGCAGATCTGGGCCGCCTACACGGCCGACGCCCTCGACGGGGCCCCGATCACCGACTTCGACCTGGAGACGGAGAACGGCGCGGGCATCCCCTCGCTGGAGCCCTCCAGCTCCTCCGCGCCGCCCACGGGTCCCTCCGGCCCGCCGAGCGGACCGCCGACGGGCCTGCCGCCCACCGGACCGCCGCAGCAGCCCTCCTTCCCGCCGGAGCCGCCGACCCTGCGGCCGCCGACGGGCCCGCCGGGGCCGCCGACCGGACCGCAGCCGCCGGGGCCGCCGCTGCTGCCGTTCGGCCCGGGCGAGCAGAAGGAGGGCGGCGGCCGGGGCGGGCACGGCCTGGACCGCGACTCGCTCCTGGGCGACTACTGAGCCGACTGCCGCGGCGGCCGCCGGGCGCGTCCTCAGTGGCCGGAGGTGGCCTTCAGGCCCACGACCGCCACCAGCAGCAGGGAGATGAAGAAGATCCGGGCCGCGGTCACCGGCTCGCCCAGCACCACCATCCCGAGCACCGCCGCGCCCGCCGCGCCGATACCGACCCACACCCCGTAGGCCGTGCCGATCGGCAGGGTCCGCGAGGCCTGCGCGAGCAGCAGCATGCTCGCCACGATCCCGGCGACCGTGAACACGCTCGGCCACAGCCGCGTGAACCCGTCGGTGAACTTCATGCCGACCGACCAGCCGACCTCCAGCAGGCCGGCGAGCGCGAGCAGGATCCATGCCATGACGGCACCTCCGTGGAAAGAGTCCTCACAGGGGGTGCGTCGTCTTGTCCTGCCCGGTACGGCGCGTCTCGTCGGGTACCTACGACCGTAGCAAACAGCCCGGGCAGAGAGCCCGGGTACGGAGCCGCTACAGGTACAGACCGGTGGAGTCCTCCGAGCCCTCCAGCCGCTCCGCGGCCACCGCGTGCAGGTCGCGCTCGCGCATCAGCACATAGGCGATGCCGCGCACCTCGACCTCGGCGCGGTCCTCGGGGTCGTACAGCACCCGGTCGCCCGGCTCCACCGTGCGCACGTTCTGCCCGACGGCCACCACCTCGGCCCAGGCCAGCCTGCGGCCCACCGCCGCCGTGGCAGGGATGACGATGCCGCCGGTCGACCGGCGCTCGCCCTCGGGGATGTCGGTCCGGACCAGCACACGGTCGTGGAGCATCCGGATGGGCAGCTTGTCGTGGGAGTTCGTACTCACGCTCATGACCGTACCCGGCCCGGCCGGGCGGGAAGGCCACGGGGCGGGGAAGCGGGGATGTGAGCCGCGTCCCTGGACGGGGCCGCCGGCCGCCTCCGCACGGCCGTCACGCGTCGTCGTGCCGGCGCCCCGCGCGCAGCAGTCCGACGACGCCCACGGCCAGCAGGCCCGCCGCCGCGATCCGCTCCAGACGCGGGGCACCGTCCTCGGTCAGCAGGTGGGCGCGCACGCCCGAGGCGAGCCGCTGCGCGGCCTCGCAGGCCCGGCCCTTGACGTGGTCGGCCTTCGCGGCCACGGTCGCCCTCGCGTCGCCGATGATCGTCTGCGGGTGCAGACGCACACCGATCTCGTCGAGCGTCACGGCGAGCTCGTTCCGCCTGCGGGCGATGTCCGCCTCGATCTGCGCAGGGGTCCTGGCATCCGACACCGCGCTGCCTCCGTCGTCTCGAAAAGAGTGATGATGAGTGTGATGACGACAGTCTGTCAGCTCGCGCGACGCTCGTCCCCGCGGCACCCCCGATCGGGGACTTGACTAGGCTCGGCGCCGGGGTCCCGCACGCCGCGCGGCGCCCCGTAAGACGCCCGGCCGGCGCACCGGCCGACGCCACCGACCGAGGAGAGCCATGAGCGAGCGACTGCAGCCCGGCGACACCGCCCCCGCCTTCACCCTGCCCGACGCGGACGGCCGGCAGGTCTCCCTCGCCGACCACAAGGGCCGCAAGGTCATCGTCTACTTCTACCCCGCCGCCCTGACCCCCGGCTGCACCAAGCAGGCCTGCGACTTCACCGACAACCTCGGCTTCCTCGCCGGACACGGCTACGACGTGATCGGGATCTCCCCCGACAGGCCGGAGAAGCTCGCGAAGTTCCGCGAGAAGGAGGACCTGAAGGTCACGCTGCTCGCCGACCCGGACAGGACGGTCCTCGAAGCGTACGGCGCCTTCGGCGAGAAGAAGCTCTACGGCAAGACCGTCACCGGCGTGATCCGCTCCACGGTGATCGTCGGCGAGGACGGCACGGTCGAGCGGGCCCTGTACAACGTCAAGGCCACCGGACACGTCGCCAAGATCATCAAGGACCTGGGGCTGTAACCCCGGCGGCCCCGGCGGGGCTCTCCCCGGGCCCGTCCTCGGCCTCCGGCAGTTCGAGGACGGCCCGGGCGCCGCCGCCCTCCGCCTCACCGAACTCCAGCCGCGCCCCGAGCACCACCGCCTGCCCCACGGCGATCGTCAGCCCCAGGCCGTGCCCGGTGCCGCGCTCCGGGGCGGCCGTCCGGAAGCGGCGCGGGCCCTGGCTGACCAGCTCCGGCGGATAGCCCTCGCCGTGGTCGCGGACGACGATGCGGGTGTCCTCGACGGTGACCTCGATGGGCGGTCTGCCGTGCTTGGCCGCGTTGGCGAGGATGTTGACGAGGATCCGCTCCACGCGGCGCGCGTCGGTGGCCACGATCCGGCCCTCGCCCACCACCTCGACCCGTACGTCGTCGACGCCGCGCTGCCCCTGGGCCCGCTTGACGATGCCGCGCACGAGCGAGGGCAGCTCGACCGGGTCGAGCTGGGCCCGCTCCACCCCGGAGTCGAGCCGGGAGACCTCCAGCAGGTCCTCCACCAGCGAGCGCATGGTCTGGGCGCGTTCGCGCACCATCTCCACCGCGCGCGGGTGCGGCAGCAGCTCCGCCGAGGCGACCAGCCCGGCGACGGGCGTGCGCAGCTCGTGCGCCACGTCCGCGGTGAACTCGCGCTCCGCCTGCACCCGGGCCGCCAGCGAGGTCGCCATCAGATGCACGGAGCGGCCCAGTTCGGCGACCTCGTCGCGGCCCGCCGTCACCAGCGCGTCGGTGTCCGGGGGGCCGCCCTCGGCGATCTGCCGGGCCGCCGCCGCGCTGTGCCGCAGCCGCCGCGAGAGGCTCTGCGCGACGAACCAGGCGACGACCGCCATCAGCGCCACCGTCGCGACCCCGGCCACCACCAGCGCCTTGTCGAGGGCCGGCATGGGGTCGCGGTCCGGGTAGGGGGCCGACACGGACAGGATCTTGTCGTCGGCGACCGCGGTCGCCGCCCAGACGCGCGGATCGCTGCCGCCGCTGATGTACGTGCCGGAGCGGCCCTTGGAGACGGCCTGCGCGAGCGGCAGCGGCAGCGCGGAGTCGTCGAGCTGGGCGCCGAGCGCGAGCACGCTGTCGCGCTGGTAGATCTGCAGGGCCGAGCTGAGCAGCCCGTCCTGGAAGGCGCGCGCCTGCTGGTCGCGGCCCACGGCGGAGAGGTGGTGCACGCCCACGCCGAGCACCACGACGGCCAGCGCCGTCACGAAGGAGATCGCCAGCGCGATCCGGCCCCGGATCCCCATCACACGATCGTGTAGGTCTCGGACGGGTCCCCGAAGGGCGTGGCCCCGGTGTAGTCCACTTCGAGCTCGGTGAAGGCCGTCATCCCGTCGACGGTCCGCGCCCCGTACAGCCGCAGCCGGGCGGGGAAGGAGACCGGGACGGCCCCGCTGTTGGCGCCCCCGGAGACCTGGACGACACCGCTGCCGCTGGCGCCCTCGGCCGTGTAGCGGGTCCACTTGATATTGCTGGCCACCACGCCGGCGTTGGAGCAGTTCAAGGTGATGATCTCCGGCTCCACGATCGGCTCGCCCAGTCCGCACTCGCGCACCCCGGGCACCCCGGCCTCGCGCGGCAACGCGGCCTCCGCGCGCGCCTCCTGCGTGGCGCGGCCCGGCCCGGCCTTCTGCACGGCCGCCGTCCGGGGCGCCTCACCCACCGCGTCCGCCTGGCTCTTGAGCTGGGCCAGCCACACCCCGCCTGCGGCGACGACGGCCAGCGCGGCGACGATCACCACCACGGTGCCCGCACGGGCCCGACGCGGCACGGCACGCTCGGCCATCGGCCTCTCTTCCTCGTGGATCCCTGCGACGGGAGCAACTTCGAACAAGGGGGGTCCGGCTGTGCGGTCCCACGCTCTGAGGGACGGTGAAATCGGGCCGCGCGTTCCCTTCGTGGGCATATCCGGTCGGCCGGGTTCCGGGTACGGGCCGGGCACGGCGCCGGTGGGCCGCCGCCGCCCCGGCCCAACTGCCACTGTCCGGGCGGCGGCTGAGCCCGCGACGGCCGTTCGGCCACCCCAGCCCCACGCGCCGCGGCCGCCCAGTACGATGGCCTCGCCGGGCGGCCGTGGTGGAATTGGCAGTCACGCTGGGTTTAGGTCCCAGTGGGGTAACACCCGTGAGGGTTCGAGTCCCTCCGGCCGCACCATTGTTCTCTGTTCTCTTGTCGCTCCCGCGCGGGTGTCGCTCCCGCGCGGGCCCGCGCTCAGAGCGCCAGCAGTTCCCGTACGACGGGCACCAGGGCCCGGAAGGCCTTGCCGCGGTGGCTGATCGCGTTCTTCTCCTCCGCCGTCAGCTCGGCGCACGTGCGCGTCCCGCCCAGGGGCTGCAGCACGGGGTCGTACCCGAAGCCGCCCGAGCCCGCCGGGGCGTACCGCAGCGTGCCCTCCAGCCGGCCCTCGACGACGCGCTCGGTGCCGTCGGGGAGCGCCAGGGCGGCCGCGCACGCGAAGTGGGCGCCGCGGTGGCCTTCGTCGATGTCGGCGAGCTGGGCGAGGAGCAGTTCGAGATTGGCCCGGTCGTCCCCGTGCCGGCCGGCCCAGCGGGCGGAGAAGATCCCGGGGGCTCCGCCGAGGACGTCCACGCACAGCCCGGAGTCGTCGGCCACGGCCGGAATCCCCGTGGCCCGGGCGAGGGCATGCGCCTTCAGCAGGGCGTTCTCGGCGAAGGTGACGCCGGTCTCCTTGACGTCGGGAATCTCGGGATACGCGTCGGCACCGACGAGTTCGACATCGAGACCGGCCCCGGAGAGGATCGCCCGGAGCTCGGCGATCTTGCCGGTGTTGCGGGTGGCGAGGATCAGGTGCTGCGTGGGACTCATGCGGCGATTATCGCCGCCCCCGGCCCGGCGCCGTGGGGCCGGGCCCTGGGCCTGCGGCCCGGAGACGGCGCCGGGCAGGGGGCGCGCGACGCTCCCGGGGGGTGCGGGCGCGCTGCCGGTGCTGGGCGCACGGCGTGGGGCAGCCGGCCGTGAGCCTGCGCCCGGAAAAGGCCGCGCGGTGCGCGAGACACGCGCACCCGCCGCCCGGCGCGTACGTGGCGTGGCCACAGGCACCAGCCGGCGCCGGGCTCACCGGCGAGCAACAGGGCCCGAGTGCACCGCAGCGGTCCCCGGGCCCGTAGCGCCGGACGGCCGCACGGCGTGCGCACCCGGCTCACGAGCCGGCACGGCGCGTCGTGCGCCCGGCGCCCGATGCGGGACACCGGGCGCAGCCCGGAAACGGTTCGGGGTTCAGCCCAGGGTCTTCTCCAGCGCTTCGCGCTGGACCGCGGCGAGGTTCGTGCAGCCGTGGACGGCCAGGTCGAGGAGGGCGTTGAGTTCCTCGCGGGCGAAGGGTTCGGCCTCGGCGGTGCCCTGGACCTCGACGAAGCGGCCGTCGCCGGTGCAGACGACGTTCATGTCGGTGTCGGCGCGCACGTCCTCCTCGTAGCACAGGTCGAGGAGGGGGACGCCGTCGACGATGCCGACGCTGACGGCGGAGACGGTGCCGGTGAGCGGCTTGCGGCCGTTCTTGACCAGTTTGTTGGCCTGGGCCCAGGCGACGGCGTCGGCGAGGGCGACGTAGGCGCCGGTGATGGCGGCGGTACGGGTGCCGCCGTCGGCCTGCAGCACGTCGCAGTCGAGGACGATCGTGTTCTCGCCGAGGGCCTTGTAGTCGATGACGGCGCGCAGGGAGCGGCCGATGAGGCGGGAGATCTCGTGCGTCCGGCCGCCGATCTTGCCGCGTACGGACTCGCGGTCGCCGCGCGTGTTCGTGGAGCGGGGCAGCATCGCGTACTCGGCGGTGACCCAGCCCTCGCCGCTGCCCTTGCGCCAGCGGGGCACGCCTTCGGTGACGCTGGCGGTGCACAGCACCCTGGTGTCGCCGAAGGAGACGAGGACGGAGCCCTCGGCGTGCTTGCTCCAGCCGCGCTGGATGGTCACGGGGCGGAGCTGGTCGGGGGTGCGGCCGTCGATACGAGACATGGGCCAGAGCCTATCGGGAACGTGAAGGGCCCCGTTCCGGTCCGTCGGTGCGAACCGGCCACGGGGCCCTGCACAGGGTCGCCGGGTCAGCGACTCACATCATGTCCTCGATCTCGCCGGCGATCGGGTCGGCGTCGGTGCCGATGACGACCTGGATGGCGGTGCCCATCTTGACGACGCCGTGGGCGCCGGCGGCCTTGAGCGCGGCCTCGTCGACGAGGTCGGGGTCGTTGACCTCGGTGCGGAGACGGGTGATGCAGCCCTCGATCTCCTCGATGTTGTCGATCCCGCCGAGCCCGGCGACGATCTTCTCAGCCTTGCTGGCCATGCGCACTCCTGGTTGTCTCGGCCCTCGGCGCCCTCGCCGACCGGGCTTTCACACGTTAACCCACGTTCAGCCCAACTACGCGGGCGTTCGTCCGCCATCTGACGAAAGATGGCGACCACCCGGTACCGCGTTCCGGGGCACGGAACACACAGCACCGCAATGGTCTACACCAGTATGCGGCAAGGCGCCGGGCGGACCGCCGCCGGGGCGCCCGGCCGGGAGGATGCGGATGAGCGCGAACGCCGCGGCCGCCGCGCCGCAGGGAAAGCCGCGGGGGAAGTGG
Source organism: Streptomyces gamaensis (assembly GCF_042656465.1). NCBI lineage: Bacteria > Bacillati > Actinomycetota > Actinomycetes > Kitasatosporales > Streptomycetaceae > Streptomyces > Streptomyces gamaensis. The sequence goes on along the minus strand of NZ_JBHSPB010000013.1, from coordinate 158,968 downwards.
ACACAGGCCCTGCTGGCGAACCTGCAGAAGATGGGCCGCAGTCTCCAGCTGCCGATCGCGGTGCTGCCGGCGGCGGGCATCCTCAACCGGCTGGGCCAGCCGGACGTGTTCGGCGCGGACGGGCTGGGCTGGACCGACGTGGCGAAGGTCTTCGCGGGCGCGGGCGGCGCGCTGCTGGACTCGGCGCTCGGGCTGCCGCTGCTGTTCTGCGTGGGTGTCGCGATCGGCATGGCGAAGAAGGCGGACGGTTCGACGGCGCTGGCCGCGGTGGTGGCCTTTCTCGTCTACTTCTCCGTCCTGCACCAGTTCCCGCTGGACTGTCCGCACGAGGCGCACTTCAGTGGGGCGGGGCTGTGGGGCGGGGTGTGCGTGACGGGCGCGGGCCGGGCCTCGCCGGCGAGTTTCCAGAACCCGGGGGTGTTCGGCGGCATCGTGATCGGGCTGCTGAGCGCCTGGTTCTGGGTGCGTTTCCACCGGGTCAGGCTCGTCGACTGGCTCGGTTTCTTCAACGGCCGCCGGCTGGTGCCGATCCTGATGTCCTTCGTCGCGCTGGCCTTCGCTGTGGTGTGCCTGTGGATCTGGCCGCCGATCGGTGACGCGCTGACGGCTTTCAGCCACTGGCTGTCGGATCTGGGGGCGGCGGGCTCGGGCCTCTTCGGGGTCGCGAACCGGGCGCTGCTGGTGGTCGGCCTGCACCAGTTCCTCAATACCTTCATGTGGTTCCAGTTCGGCTCGTACACCAAGCCGGACGGCACGGTCGTGCACGGCGACATCAACCGTTTCCTCGCGGGCGATCCGCACGCCGGCCAGTTCACCTCCGGTTTCTTCCCGGTGATGATGTTCGCGCTGCCGGCGGCGGCGCTGGCCATCGCGCACTGCGCGCGCCCGCACCATCGCAAGGCGGTCGGCGGCATGATGCTCTCGGTGGGTCTGACCTCGTTCGTCACCGGCATCACCGAGCCGGTCGAGTACTCGTTCCTCTTCATCGCCCCCGCGCTGTACGCGGCGCACGCCCTGCTCACCGGTGTCTCGATGGCGGTGACCTGGGGGCTGGGGGTGCACGACGGCTTCAGTTTCTCGGCCGGGCTCATCGACTACGTGATCAACTGGGGGCTGGCGACGAAGCCTTGGCTGATCATTCCGATCGGGCTCGTTCTCGCGGCCGTCTACTACGTGCTTTTCCGGTTCGCGATCACCAAGTTCGACCTGCCGACTCCGGGGCGGGAACCCGAGGAAGTGGCCGAGGAGATGGAGCGGGAGAATATTCGCTAGCGTTCGGCCCCAGGTGTGGTTCAGGCCACTCGGAACGATGGATTCCTTTACCCGCGCTTCACGTGCTACAACAGGTCTAAACCACTGAGTGGTGTAGACCAAAGCCGGCCGTCCCCTTCCCCCGAGCGCCGGCCTCACCTGGAGGAATCCGATGAGTAAGGCCAGCGCGCCCGCGGCCGAGAAAAAGGCCCTCGGAAAAAGCGCCATGGCGATCGCCCAGCGCATCGGCCGCAGCCTCATGCTGCCGGTCGCCGTGCTGCCGGCCGCCGCCCTGATGGTCCGCCTCGGCCAGGACGACATGCTGGGCCGCGAGTCGTTCCCGGCGTTCCTCACCAGGATCGCCGAGTTCCTCTCCGCCGGCGGCGGCGCCCTCCTGGACAACATGCCGCTGCTGTTCGCGGTGGGTGTCGCGATCGGCTACGCGAAGAAGTCGGACGGCTCCACCGCCCTCGCGGCCGTGGCCGGTTACCTCGTCTTCCAGAAGGTCCTCGGCACCTTCACCGACAGCAGCCTGCCGAAGAAGGAGGCCGTGGTCGACCACAAGGTCGCCATGGTGGAACAGACCGTCGACGCCAAGGTGCTCGGCGGCATCGTGATGGGCCTCGTGGTCGCGCTGCTGTATCAGCGCTTCTCCAAGACCAAACTCCCCGACTGGCTGGGCTTCTTCGGCGGCCGCCGTCTGGTGCCGATCCTGTCGTCCTTCGCGGGCCTGCTCATCGCCATCGTCTTCGGCTACATCTGGCCGGTGCTCGGCACGGGTCTGCACAACTTCGGTGAGTGGCTGGTCGGTTCGGGCGCGGTCGGCGCCGGTATCTTCGGTGTCGCCAACCGCGGTCTGATCGCGATCGGCATGCACCACCTGCTCAACTCCTTCCCCTGGTTCCAGGCCGGTTCCTTCGACGGCCCCAAGGGCACCGTCAACGGCGACATCGCCCGCTTCCTCGCCGGCGACCCGAGCGCCGGACAGTTCATGACCGGCTTCTTCCCGATCATGATGTTCGCGCTGCCGGCCGCGTGCCTGGCGATCGTGCACTGCGCCCGCCCGGAGAACCGCAAGGTCGTCGGCGGCATGATGGCCTCGCTCGCGCTCACCGCCTTCGTCACCGGCGTGACCGAGCCCATCGAGTTCACCTTCATGTTCGTCGCCCCGGTCCTCTACGCGGTGCACGCGGTACTCACCGGTGTCTCCATGGCGCTGACCTGGGCGCTGGGCATGAAGGACGGCTTCGGCTTCTCGGCCGGCGCGATCGACTTCCTGCTCAACCTCGGTATCGCCACCAAGCCGTGGCTGCTGGCCCTGGTGGGTCTGTGCTTCGCGGCGGTCTACTACGTGGTGTTCCGCTTCGCGATCATCAAGTTCAACCTCAAGACCCCGGGCCGCGAGTCCGAGGAGGAGTCCGCCGAGCTCAAGGCGTGACCCCCACGAGGGCGTGAACGAAGGGCCCCCGGAACCGCACGGTTCCGGGGGCCCTTTTCCGTATCCGCCCTCAGACCTCGTACACCGCGCCCGCCGTCGCCAGCTCCACCGGCCCGGTGTAGGCGGCGCGGGCGTCGCGGAGGTTGGCCAGCGGGTCGGTCCACGGCGGGACATGGGTGAGCACGAGCCGGCCCGCCCCCGCGCGGGCCGCGTGCTCCCCGGCCTCCCGGCCGTTGAGGTGCAGGTCCGGGATGTCCTCCTTGCCGTAGGTGAAGGACGCCTCGCACAGCAGCAGATCGGTCCCCTCGGCCAGATCGCTCAGCGCCGCGCAGGGCCCGGTGTCACCGGAGTAGACCAGTGACGCCCCGTTGTGCTCGACGCGGAAGGCGAAGGCCTCCACGGGGTGGCGCACCCGGTCGGTGCGCACGGTCATCGGACCGACCTTGAAGGTGCCGGGGGCCAGGGTGCGGAAGTCGAAGACCTCGCTCATACAGCTCTGATCGGGGATGTCGCCGTAGGCGGTGACCAGCCGCTCCTCGGTGCCCTCGGGCCCGTAGACGGGGATGGGCTCGGCACGGCCGCCCTCGTGCCGGTAGTAGCGGGCCACGAAGTAGCCGCACATGTCGATGCAGTGGTCCGGATGCAGATGGGAGAGCAGGACCGCGTCGAGGTCGTACAGACCGATGTGGCGCTGCAGCTCGCCGAGGGCACCGTTGCCCATGTCGAGGAGCAGCCGGAAGCCGTCGGCCTCGACGAGGTAGCTCGAACAGGCCGAATCCGCGGACGGGAACGAGCCCGAGCATCCGACGACGGTGAGCTTCATACGGGCCTGAACCTCCGTGGGCCGGTGACGGGGGGCCATGGTCCGTCGAGCGTAAGGCGCGGACCGTACGGCCGCTCCTCCACGGGGTGGGGTTGTGGCTGAAGTCACCGGTACGGGCCCTTCTGCCCGCCGGGGCGCCCGGTACGCGCGAGGGTTTGCGGGCCGGGGGCCCGCGCACCGTATGGCCCGTACACGAACCCGTACGGGACGGGGCCCGGCGGCCCTGACGGCCGGCCGTCAGGCCCAGAGCTGCCCGTGCAGCGCCTCGACCGCGGCCTCGGTCGTGGGCGCGGTGTACACCCCGGTGGACAGATACTTCCAGCCACCGTCGGCGACGACGAAGACGATGTCGGCGCGCTCCCCCGCCCGCTCGGCCTTGCGGGCCGTCCCGAGCGCGGCGTGCAGCACGGCGCCGGTGGAGATGCCCGCGAAGATGCCTTCCTCGGCGAGGAGTTGGCGGGTGCGGCGCACCGCGTCCTCGGAGCCCACCGAGTAGCGGGTGGTGAGCACGGAGGCGTCGTACAGCTCGGGCACGAAGCCCTCGTCGAGGTTGCGCAGCCCGTAGACCAGGTCGTCGTAGCGCGGCTCGGCGGCGACGATGCCCACCCCGGGCACATGCTCGCGCAGATAGCGGCCGACGCCCATCAGGGTGCCGGTGGTGCCCAGCCCGGCGACGAAGTGGGTGATCTCCGGGAGGTCGGCGAGGATCTCGGGCCCGGTCGTGGCGTAGTGGGCGCCCGCGTTGTCGGGGTTGCCGTACTGGTAGAGCATCACCCAGTCCGGGTGCCGCTCGGCCAGTTCCTTCGCGACGCGCACGGCCGTGTTGGAGCCGCCGGCGGCGGGCGAGGGGACGAACTCCGCGCCCCACATGGCGAGCAGTTCGCGCCGCTCCCGGCTGGTGTTCTCCGGCATGACGCACACGATGCGGTAGCCCTTGAGCTTGGCCGCCATGGCCAGGGAGATACCGGTGTTGCCGGAGGTGGGCTCCAGGATCGTCGCGCCCGGCGTGAGACGGCCCGCGCGCTCGGCCTGCTCGATCATGTGCAGGGCGGGGCGGTCCTTGACGGAGCCGGTGGGATTGCGGTCCTCCAGCTTGGCCCAGATCCGCACCGAGTCCGAGGGCGAGAGCCTCGGCAGACGCACGAGCGGGGTGTTGCCGACGGCCGCCAACGGGCTGTCGTAGCGCACGGATCAGACCGCCCCGCCGGCCACGGCCGGGAGGATCGTGACGCTGTCGCCGTCGCCGAGCGCGGTGCCGAGGCCGCCGAGGAAGCGGACGTCCTCGTCGTTGAGGTAGACGTTGACGAAGCGGCGCAGCTCGCCGCTGTCGTCGACGAGGCGCTCGCGGATGCCCGGGTGGCGCGTCTCCAGGTCCCTCAGCAGCTCGTCGAGCGTGGCCCCGGCACCCTCGACGGCCTTCTGCCCGTCGGTGTGGGTGCGCAGGATGGTCGGGATGCGGACCTCGATGGCCATGGTGTGCGGCTCCTGTGTCGAAGGACGGGCGGGCACCTGGGAGAACGACCAGCGCATCGTATCGATTCCCTGTGCGCGCCCCGGAAGTTCGTCCCGGCATCCGGGACGGTCCGTCTCAGCGGGCAGTACGCTCCTGCGGTGCGCGGCGGGGGTCAGTACGCGTCGACGACGCGTACGTCCTCCTCGGTGACCCGGCCGTCGACGATACGGAACGAGCGGAACTGGAAGGGTCCGGCGTCGTCGGCGTCGGCCGTGGAGACCAGGACGTAGTGCGCGCCGGGCTCGTTCGCGTAGGAGATGTCGGTGCGCGAGGGGTGGGCCTCGGTGGCGGTGTGGGAGTGGTAGATGACGACGGGTTCCTCGTCCCGGTCGTCCATCTCCCGGTAGAGCCGCAGGAGATCGCCGGAGTCGAACTCGTAGAAGGTGGGCGAGCGCGCGGCGTTGAGCATGGGGACGAACCGCTCGGGCCGGTCGGTGCCGGCCGGTCCCGCGACCACGCCGCACGCCTCGTCGGGGTGGTCGGCGCGGGCGTGCGCGACGATCTGCTCGTACAGGGCCTGCGTGATGGTCAGCATGCCCCCACCCTACGGAAGGGGCTCGGCGCCCGGCCGACGCGGGTGACGAACTGCACGCGCGGTGCGCGGCGTTGGGGACGGAAAAGCCCGTGGGCCCGTCCGTACCCCAGTGGTACGGACGGGCCCTCGGGCACCGAGTCCCGCGCGGCGTCCTACGCCGCCTTCTCGACCTCCGGGACCGTGTAGTCCCGGCGTGCGAAGGCCAGCGGGTTGCGCTTCTTGAGGACCAGGTACGACACCCACACGATCGCCGCCCACAGGGGCGCGCAGTACAGCGAGATCCGCGCGTCCTCGTCGATGCCCATGAGGACGATCACCAGGCCGATGAAGGCGAGCGCGAACAGGCTGGTCCACGGGGCGCCCGGGGCGGGGAAGGACGAGCGGGGCAGCTCGCCGCGGTCCGCCCGGCGGCGGTAGCGCAGATGCGCCACCAGGATCATGATCCAGGCCCACATGCCGGAGATCGTGGCGAAGGAGACGACGTACGTGAACGCCTGCCCCGGCCACTGGTAGTTGATCCACACGCCGACGAGCATCAGCGCGGCGGAGAAGGTGGTGCCGCGCAGCGGCAGCCCGCGCTTGGACAGCGCGGCGAAGAACTTCGGGCCCTGGCCGTTGAGCGCGAGGTCGCGCAGCATCCGGCCGGTGGAGTACATGCCGGAGTTGCAGGACGACAACGCCGCGGTGAGGACCACGAAATTGACGATGCCCGCGCCGGCCGGCAGCCCGATCTTCGCGAACGCCTCGACGAACGGGCTCTTGCCGGGCACGAATTCGGTCCACGGCACCACGGAGAGAATGATGACGAGCGCCCCGATGTAGAAGACGGCGATGCGCCACGGCACGGTGTTGATGGCCTTGGGCAGGGTCTTCTTCGGGTCCTTGGCCTCGCCCGCGGTGACGCCGACGAGCTCGACGGCGAGGAAGGCGAACATCACGATCTGGAGCGTCATCAGCGTGCTGCCGATGCCGTTGGGCACGAATCCCCGGTGCGACCAGAGGTTGGCGAAGGAGGCGGTGTCCCCGGCGTCCGAGAAGCCGAGGGTGATCACGCCGATGCCGATCAGGATCATGCCGATGATGGCGGTGACCTTGACCATGGAGAACCAGAACTCCAGCTCGCCGAAGAGCTTCACGGAGATCAGGTTGACGAGGTAGAGCACGACCGTGAAGGCCAGTGCCGAGACCCACTGCGGAATGCCGTGGTTCCAGTACTGCACATAGGTGGCGGCGGCGGTGACCTCGGTGATGCCGGTGACGACCCAGAACAGCCAGTACGTCCAGCCCGTCGCGTAGCCCCAGAACGGGCCGAGGAATTCCCGCGCGTAGTCGGAGAAGGAGCCCGAGACCGGGCGGTACATGAGCAGCTCACCGAGCGCCCGCATGATGCAGAAGATGACGAGCCCGGCTATCGCGTACGCCAGGATCAGGCTCGGGCCCGCCTTGGATATGGCCTTGCCCGCGCCGAGGAAGAGCCCGGTGCCGATCGCGCCGCCGATGGCGATCATCTGGATCTGCCGGTTGCCCAGCCCCCGCTGGTAACCCTCGGAAGCTTCCCTGCCGCTTCCGTCCTGCCCTGCGGACCCCGGGTTCTTCGCCGGGCTGTCCGCGACCTGCTCAGAGGTCATGGTGGTGCGCCTTTCTCCATACCGGTCGGCGCGCACGGGCGCGGACCGGGTCCAGATCCCCCCGGATGGAGTCCTGCAAGTGCCGACGGTCGGCCGGCGAAGCGCTCCCGCCGTGACATGGGTGGCGTCACGGAGGCAGGTCGGCAAGGTGTATCACGTCCGGCGGGGAGATCACCCGGGGCCGGTGTGGGGCACACCACAGAATAAGCGGGACAAAGGCGGCGGGCAGCATCGAAAGCCGCCATCACGGTAATGGGATCGTTATCCGGAATTGAGCGTTCTCTGAGCGGACAGCGGCACCGTGCCCTCAGGCCGTCGGGCCGTCGGGCCGTCGTGCCCTCAGGCCGTCATGGCCTCCACCAGCGTCTCCTGGAGTCCGCCGAGCCAGAGGTAGGCCATCACCATCGGCTTGCGCGGATCCTCGTCCGGCAGCCGGTACAGCGCGTCACTGTCGTCCTCGCCGCGGATCTCCAGCCGGGCGGCGATCGTCAGCCGCAGGTCGTTGAGCGCACCGAGCCAGCGCCCGCAGTCCTCGGGCGCCAGCCGCAGCACCCCGCCCCGCTCCCCCGCCGAGCCGCTCAGCCCGTCCAGGGAGCGCACGACGCCGAGCGCGTCCTCGCGCTTGCGGGCCCGCAGGTCGTTCTCGGTGTAGCGGCGGAACTCGGCCGCGTGCGCACGCTCCCGCGGATCCTGCTCCTCGCCGGGGGTGCCGTAGGCGTCCGGGAACAGCCGGGCCAGCGCCGGATCGGCGGGCGGCTCGCTGGGGCCCTCGGCGAAGAGCCGCGCGAGCGGGTCCTCGGACGCGTCCTCCCCCTCACCCGGCCCGATCAGCTCCAGCAGCTGAACGGCCAGGCTGCGCAGAATGGAGATCTCGATCTCGTCCAGGGCGACGGCGGCCCCGCCGCCGGGCAGCGGCTCGAAGTGCCCCGCCATCAGCGGTCCTGCGACAAGGTCGCCCACAGCCCGTAGCCGTGCATCGCCTGCACGTCGCGCTCCATCTCCTCGCGGGAACCGCTGGAGACGGTGGCGCGCCCCTTGTGATGGACGTCGAGCATCAGCTTGTGGGCCTTGTCCTTGGAGTAGCCGAAGTACGTCTGGAACACATACGTGACGTAACTCATGAGGTTGACGGGGTCGTTGTGCACCAACGTCACCCAGGGCACATCGGGCTCCGCCACCGCGAACGGCGACTCGCCCGTCTCGGGACGTTCGATCTCGACTGGGGCAACACTCACGAGTCCCATGCTGCCACCCACCGGGCAGGCCCGCACAAACGACCCCCAGAAATCGTCACCCTGACGAGAGTCGGAGGTAGCATCACTGGCCGGACCCGAGGACGACGACCGAGCGCGTCATACGGAGAGCGAGCCAGAAGTGAGCGCACACGACAGCACCGCGGAGCTGGGACTGCCGGTGACCGTACCGGCGACGTCCCTGTTCACCGACCGGTACGAACTCACCATGCTGCAAGCCGCGCTGCGCTCCGGCACCGCCGACCGCCGTTCGGTCTTCGAGGTCTTCACCCGCCGGCTCCCCGAGGGCCGCCGCTACGGCGTCGTCGCCGGCACCGGCCGCGTCCTCGACGCCGTGGAGAACTTCCGCTTCGACTCCGGCGTCCTCGACTTCCTCTCCGACCGCCGCATCGTGGACGAGACCACTCTCGCCTGGCTCGCCGACTACCGCTTCCGCGGCGACATCCGGGGCTACCCCGAGGGCGAGGTGTACTTCCCCGGCTCGCCCGTGCTGCGCGTCGAGGGCAGCTTCGCCGAGGCGGTGCTGCTGGAGACCGTGATCCTCTCGATCCTCAACCACGACTCGGCGGTGGCGGCCGCGGCCTCCCGGATGGCGGTCGCGGCCGGCGAGCGGCCACTGATCGAGATGGGCGCCCGGCGCACCCACGAGCTCGCGGCCGTCGCCGCGGCCCGCGCCGCGTACGTCGGCGGCTTCGCCTCCACCTCCGACCTCGCCGCCGGCTTCCGCTACAACATCCCCACCGTCGGCACCAGCGCGCACGCCTTCACCCTGCTGCACGACAGCGAGCGCGACGCCTTCCACGCGCAGGTCGACGCCCTCGGCGGCGGCACCACCCTGCTCGTGGACACCTACGACGTCGCCGAGGCCGTGAAGATGGCCGTCGAGGTCGCCGGCCCCGGGCTGGGCGCGGTGCGCATCGACTCCGGGGACCTGCTGCTGCTCGCCCACCGGGTGCGCGAGCAGCTCGACGGGCTCGGCGCCCGCGGCACCCGGATCGTGGTCACCAGCGACCTCGACGAGTACGCGATCGCCTCGCTCGCGGCCGCGCCCGTGGACGCCTACGGGGTCGGCACCCACCTGGTGACCGGCAGCGGGCACCCCACCTGCTCGATGGTCTACAAACTCGTCGCCCGCGCCGACGGGCCCGGCCAGGACGCCCCGCTGCGGCCGGTCGCGAAGAAGTCGATGGGCGGCAAGGCCTCGGTCGGCGGCCGCAAGTGGGCCGCGCGCCGGCCCGACGCGCACGGCATCGCCGAGGCGGAGGTCGTGGGCACCGGCGCGGTGCCGCCCGAACTGGCCGACCGGCAGCTGCTGGTGGAGCTCGTGCGCGGGGGCGAGGTCGTCGGCCGGGAGCCGCTGGAGGCGGCCCGCGAGCGGCACATGCGGGCACGCGCCGGGCTGCCGCTGTCGGCGACGCAGCTCTCGCGCGGCGAGCCCGTGCTGCCGACGGAGTTCATGACCGGCTCCTGAGGCGCGCGACCGGTTCCGGTTACGCATTGACGTTTCTTCCACGCCGACCCCGACCGTCGCGCCGCAGGTCACCGGGGGTGCTGCCGGTACCCCCTCCCATTGCGCGGGCGAAGTCACTACCCTCGGTCACAGGACTTGATCCGCCCGCCTCGGCCGAGGGCCCTTTCCTGAAGGATCCGCACCATGCAGAACGCACTCATCATCGTCGATGTGCAGAACGACTTCTGCGAGAGCGGCAGCCTCGCGGTCGCGGGCGGCGCCGATGTGGCGGCGGCCATCACCGATCTCGTCGGCGAGTCGGCCGGCACCTACCGCTATGTCGTGGCGACCCGCGACCACCACATAGACCCCGGTGACCACTTCTCCGAGCATCCCGACTTCGCGCACTCCTGGCCGCCGCACTGCGTGGCGGGCACGGAGGGCAGCGGCTTCCACCCCAACTTCGCGCCGGTCGTGGCCTCCGGGGCCATAGACGCCGTCTTCGACAAGGGCGAGTACACGGCGGCCTACAGCGGCTTCGAGGGCACCGACGAGAACGGGGTCCCGCTCGCGCGGTGGCTGCGCGAGCGCGCGGTGACGAGCGTGGACGTGGTCGGCATCGCCACGGACCACTGCGTACGCGCCACCGCACTGGACGCCCGGCGCGAGGGCTTCGCGACGCATGTCCTGCTGGACCTGACGGCGGCGGTGGCACCACAGACGGCGCAGCGGGCGATGGAGGAGCTGCGTGAGGCGGGGGTAGAACTCACGGGTAAGCCTGTGGGGGCTTGAGTTATCAGCCCGTCCGGCGCTTGAGGACCGGGGTCTGGGGCGGAGCCCCAGTTTCGGGAAGGGGCGGGGTGGGGAACAAAGCCCGCCGCAGGCGCCGCTATCAAGCCGCGGGCCGCGGCGGCTCCGCACGGCGAAGCAGCGACGCTATCGGATGCCAGGACTCCGTCTCGTCATCCGGCGCCCCACGCCACACCAGCCCCTCAGGATGGTGCAGGACAGCCGTTATCTCGTCCGGCGTAGGCGGCTCCGTGTTGCCGCGCAGGTACACCGACCGCAGCCCCAGGTTCCGCAGCCGCGTCAGCGCGCGCTGGCGGTTGACGGAGTGGACGAGCACCCGGACCCGGCCGGCCGCCGGTTCCCCGGCCGGGCTGGGGAGCGACAGGGCGACGACCACGCTGCCGTCCGGGAGCCTCACGAATCCGCCGCCGGCCATCCGCGTCCCCTTCCTGCCGACCGCCCGGTGTCAATAACGACCTCATGGCGGCCATCTAAACGCGATCGGCCGCCGCCCGCCAGGGGGCGACGGCCGATACCGCGTTGACCTGCGGAGATATGGCGTGCGGAGGGGGTTACCGGCCTGCGGGACCCACCTGGATCTTCATCGTCGCACCGGTCCAGTCCTCGTTGACGAGGGCGATGCGGGTGTTGGTGTCAGTAACGCGGACGCCTCCGGTCGGGTTCTCCTCGTCGAAGTACGTGCCGTGCCGGTCGTCGAAGACGGGGATGCCGGACTTGGCCGGCACCTGTGCGGCTACGCCGTTGCTGTGCACGGTGTAGCCCCGCACCCAGTGGTTGGTGAAGGTCGAGTCGTAGGCCTGGAAGCGGTTGCGCATCAGCGTGCCGTCGGCCCAGCGCTGCGCCTTGGGGTGGGCGTCGACGGGCAGGATGCGGCCGACGCCGGGGTGCACGCCGACGTTGTTGTCGGCCTGCGAGGTGTCCCACTTCCAGATCAACAGGCCGGGCTGGTACGGGTGGTGCTCGACCCAGGACGGGCGCGTGTCGCGCCAGCCGAAGTTGTAGGGGCCGGAGCTCAGCGTCTTGTCGTAGGAGACGTACTGACGGTTCTCGGCGAGGTAGTACTGCGCGTACTCCTTGGTGAAGGAGGCGCCGATGCGCGAGAAGCCCTTGGCCGTCCAGCCGCCGTCGTCGCCCTGGCCGCCCTCGGCGTTGTCGGTGAAGACGGTGGTGCCGTCGGCGGTGAGGCTGATGGCGTCGGCGGTGAAGCCCTTGCCGGTGGTGCCGCCGTCGGTCTGATAGCGGAAGCGCAGCCCGACCTTGTGACCCGTGTAGGCGCCGAGGTCGTAGGAGAGCTTCTTGTGCGCGCCCGAAGTGCCGGTCAGCGCGGGCCGGTTGCCGCCGTCGCGGGTGACGGTCTTTCCGTCGGCGGTGCCGTCGACGGGCGTCCAGGTGGTGCCGCCGTCGGTGGAGACCTCGGTGTAGAGGTAGTCGTAGTTGGCCTCGATGTCCCACCAGCCGGTCAGGTCCAGCCGGGCCGCCGACTTGCCGGTGAGGTCGACGGTGCGGGTGAGGGTGTTGCTGAGGTTGTCGGCCTGGCCGCCCCACCACTGCCTGCTGCCCTCGGCGGGGGCGACGACGTCGGTGGTGACCTTCTTGGCGGGCAGGTCGACGACGACGGCCTGCTTGTCCTTGGTGTTGTACTCGGCGACGCCGAGGGTGTGCGTGGAGCGCGAACCGGCCTTGGCCTTGTCGTAGTTGAGCCAGCCGAGCTGCAGCTTGTCCCAGGCGCTCATGTCTCCGGGCAGGTCGCCGATGGTGTCCTTGCCTGTGCCGAGCCAGGAGCCGGAGGACATCAGGGACCAGTACGCGACGGAGGACTCACCGGTGCCGGTGGTGTCGTACTCGTCGGGCAGGCCGAGGTCGTGACCGTACTCGTGGGCGAAGACGCCGAGGCCGCCGTTCTCGGGCTGCATGGTGTAGTCGCCGACCCAGATGCCGGTGTTGCCGATCTCGGTGCCGCCGGCCTTGTTGAAGGACGGGCCGGTCCGGCCGGCGTCGCCGCTGTAGGCGTACCAGCGGTGGGCCCAGATGGCGTCCTTGCCCTGCGCGCCGCCGCCCGCGGACTCGTCCTCGCCGGCGTGCACGATCTGGAAGTGGTCGATGTAGCCGTCGGGCTCGTTGAAGTTGCCGTTGTGGTTGTAGTCGTTGCGGTCCCACTGGTCGTACTCGGCCAGGTTCGCCTTGATCTCGGCGTCGCTGCGGCCCTTGGCCTTCTGGTCGGCGACCCACTGGTCGACCGCGTCGCGCACCAGGTCCCAGGCGTTGGAGCAGTTGGTGGACCCGCAGTAGTTCGAGCCGTAACGGGCCTCGTTCCAGGGGACCCTGACCCAGTCGGAGACCTGGCCGTCGACGGAGTAGCGGCCCGAGGACTGCTTCTCGTAGTACTTGGCGAGGGACTCCTTGCCCGCGTCGTGCGAGAAGTACAGGTCCTGGAAGTGCTCGCGGCTGTAGTCGGGCTGCCAGGCCGTGGAGTTGTCGTTCTCGCGGTCCGGCTTCGCGATGGTGTTGTGGGCGGGGCCGGGGGTGCCGCCGTACTTCTTCACGGGCGGCCGGGGGCCGTCGGGACCGTCGGGGTCGTACATCGTGGTGTCGTCGACCTTGTCGCCGAAGTCCACCAGGATCGTGAAGATCTTGTCGGTCTTCTCGCGGGCCAGCTCGACGTACTTGCCCTTGCCGAGCTCGACGACCTTGGAGCCGCCGCGCTGCTGGGCCTTCGCGTCGCCGGAGATGACCGCTTCGAGGGCGGCCTTGCGCTGCTCCTCGGTCTTCTTGGAGTACGGGCCCTTGAGGTCGTGCTCGACGGCGTGCCCGGCGGGCTGCGGGTCGTGGCGCTGCGCGGCCGCGGGTATCTCCGGGCCGGCGGTGGGGGCGGCCAGGGCCGGGCCGGCGCCGAGGCCCGCCGTCAGGGTCACCGCCCCCAGGCCGAGGGCCGTGGCCAGGGCGGCGGAGCGGAGGCCCCGTCTGCCGCTGCTGTTCGCTCTCTTCACTTGTTGCTGTCCTCCCAGTCAGAACTGTGGAGGTATTTGACAGGAAAGGATCAGCAAAAGACAGATCTTGACTGGGTAACGCAGACCAAGTACGTTACGCGGAACTTAACTTGCGGATATCGGACACCAACGGGCGCATCGGCACCGATGGTTGGACGACCGGATGACCCAGTGCGCCCCCGCCCCGACGGCTACGGCATGTCAGGTCGGGATTGCCGTCGGTTCCGCTCGGGCAGTCTCGACCGTAGAGTCGATTGGGTGTACGCGCCAGCCGACTCGGCACCCCCACCTGTCTCCCCGAGGACGGATCCCGCCATGTCGCGTCCGACCCCCGCACAGATAGCCTACGGTTCGGCCACCGTCGTCCTGTCGACCCTCGCGATGCTGCTGCTGTCGCAGACGCGCTCGGGTCCGGGTGTCGCCCTCATCGCCTGTGTCGCGCTCGCGCTCGGCCTGCTCGTGGCCGTCACGGTGCCGATGCCACGGGTCTTCGCCCGCAGGGTCACCGGACGATTGCCGCAGCGCCCGGCCGCTCCGGCCGAGGCGCGGATGAGCCAGCACTCGCTGCGCTGACTTTGAGTCAACCCGGCTTTTCCCATGCCGGGTTGCGGCCGTTCACTGCGTCGCGACCACCACGGTCTTCGCCGCCTTGTCGTGGATGCACTGGTGGTACGGCTCGTCCCAGGTGCACCACAGCACGTTGACGAGCCAGAAGACGAAGCCGCAGCACGGCACGATGCCCGGCAGCGTGTAGACGGCGGCGCGCGTCCAGCCCGGGGCGCCCTCGGGGCTCGCGCCGTTCTCCAGCATCGCGACGCGGATGTTCATGGCCATCTTGCCGACGGTCTGCCCCCGGGTGGTCAGCATCAGCCCTTCGTAGACGAAGTAGACGACCGCGATGATCACGCCGAGGGTGAAGGAGTCGCCGGAGTTCTCGTAGACGTCCCAACGCGCGGAGACCGCCGAGAAGATGATGCTGAGCGGGACGGACACGAGCAGCCCGTCGATGATACGGGCGAGCAGCCGCTTGCCGCGATGCCCCAGCGGGGGCATACCCGCGAGCGGGTCGGCGTCGTAGCCGCCGTGGGGACCACCGGGGGCGGAGCCGTAAGGAGCGCCGGGCCCGGGCCCGGACGGCGGGGGCCCACCGGGCGAACCGGCCCCGTAGGGCTCACCGCTGCCCTCACCGGGGGGCTGCCCACCGGGTCCGGGACCGCCGGCACCGCTCGGGGCGCCGCTTCCGTACGGGCCACCAGGCCCCTCGCCGGAGCCCGACCCCGGACCGGCGGCGCCCGAAGCACCCGCAGCACCACTCCCGTACGGGCCACCAGGCCCCTCGCCGAGAGGCTGCCCACCCGCACCGGAACCGCCGAGACCGCCCGGAGCGCCGCTCCCATACGGCCCGCCCGGCCCCTCGCCGGGAGGCCGTCCCGCACCGGCGGCACCCGAACCACCCGCAGCACCACTCCCGTACGGGCCACCAGGACCCTCACTGGAAGGCTGCCCACCCACGTCGGCACCGCCGCTCTCGTACGGCCCGCCGGGCCCCGCGCCGGAGCCCTGCCCCCGGCCGGCGGCACCCGCACTACCCGGCGGGGCACCGCTCCCGTACGGCCCGCCCGGACCCTCGCCGGACGGCGACCCCGCGCCGGGGGTACCGGGACCGCCCGGGGGTTCCTGCGGCTGCCCCCGGAACGGGTCCGTGCCCGGCTGTTCGCTGCTCATGGCCCGAGTAGACCCCAGCCCCTCCCCGGCCGCATCCGGCCGTATGCCGTTCGAGTTGCCGGGGGCGGACGGTCCGCCCGTCGT
The DNA here is from genome assembly GCF_042656465.1 of Streptomyces gamaensis. Taxonomy (NCBI): domain Bacteria; kingdom Bacillati; phylum Actinomycetota; class Actinomycetes; order Kitasatosporales; family Streptomycetaceae; genus Streptomyces; species Streptomyces gamaensis. Next base: position 143,471 of record NZ_JBHSPB010000013.1, on the reverse strand, counting down.
CAGCGGGCCTTCGCCTCCGCGACGAACGTGCGCGCCGCCTTGTCGTGCCAGCACTGCCGCCAGGGCCGGTCGAACAGGCACCACAGCACGTTCAGCACGCCGACCGCGAGCACGCCCAGCACCCCGTACAGCAGCCAGCGGCGCAGTGCCGCCCCGAACGAGGGGGCCTCGTGGGACTCGATGCCCAGCACGCGCAGCCCGCACAGCTTCTTGCCCGCCGTGCGGCCCCACTTGGCGGTCGGCAGCGCCTCGTAGAGGACCCCGAACAGCAGCAGGACGCCCAGCACGACGCCCAGGTACGGGCCGGTCGTGCCGTCGACGAGCCAGACCGTGACGGTCTGCCCGGACTGCTTCGCCTGCTCGATCTTGGCGTCGATGTGGTCGACGGCCTTGCTCCACAGCGGGACGGCCGCCGCCGCGACGACGGCCCCCGTCACGAGTGAGTCGACCACCCGCGCGGCCAGCCGCCGCCCGAGCGCGGCGGGCTTGCCGGTCTCGGTCGCGGACAGCAGGAAGGGGTCCTGCACGGGCGGCTTCCACGGGACGGCCGCCTCACTGCCGGCGGTCTGCGGCACGGCGGGCGGCGGCGCCGGCTGGTACGGCTGCGGCAGCCCGCCCTGCGGCTGCCGCTGCGCGAGCTGATGCACCTGCTGGGCCCAGCCGGCCGCCTGCTCGGCGGACGGCTCGGCGGATCGCTCGGCGGACGCCTCGCGGAACTGCGCTCCCTGCGCGGCGGGTTCCGCCGCGTGGGCGGCCCGCGCGGCGGGCGCCGGGACGTGCCCGTCCTGTCCCGGCCGTACGGCCGCGGGAACGTCCACCGCCTCGCGCGGACCCGGGTACTCGGGCTGTACGGACGGCTGCGGCGACGGCTGTACGGACCGGGCCGCCGCGGGCTGCCGCACCGCCCCGTACGCGTCCTGCCGCCCGGTCTCCGCGCCGGATTCCTCCGCGGGCCCGGGGTCCTCCCCCGCGCCGGGCGCGGCGCCGAACCGCCCGTCCGGGCCCGCCGGCGACGGACCGTACGCCCCCGGCTGCTCGCCGGGGCCGCCCGGCGGCACCGCCTCCGCGCCGCGCGCGGTCTGCGGGCCGGACGGGCCCGCCCAGTCCCCCGCACCGCCCCCGGCACCGGCGGCGGGCCGCCCCGGCTGCCGCCCCCGCTGCGTGCGGAGCTGCACCGTGCCGCCGCGCCCGCCGGCGACGGCGCCCGCGTCCGGCCCGGCCGGTTCCTCGTCCAGGAACACCGGGCCCGTCTCCTCCACGGGCCGCGCCGCCGGCGAGGCGGCGCGCGGGGTCGGGGGGACGGGCGCCGCGAGCGAGGGGGCGGCCGGGGCGAGGCCGGCGGGCGGGGTGGGCATCGGTTCGCCGTCGGCGGGGGCCGGCCGACTCGTGCCGGGCACCCACGCGCTGCCGCTCCAGTACCTGATGTAGCCAGGAATGGACGGGTCCGGATAAAACCCGGCCACAGGGCTGTTGTCGGCGGATCCTGAGGTAGGGGCGCTCATGGTGTCCGTTGTCCCGTATCTGCTCGGCCGTGCTGGGGGGTGTCGCGCCGGTGGACGGCTGGGTCCTTCAGTCTGCCGCACGGACGCGACGGTGCGGTCGCGGCTCCGGACCGCCGTACCGGCACGCGCGCTTCCCGCACACGTGATCTCTATGCACAAAATGCAACCCGGAGCGCATCAGACAGGTCTACCAGACGGTTCTCCTCCGTGCGGCCGTCCTGCGCACGGGACCACTCGCACGCGCGAACGGCGGGGTCCGTCACCCCTAGGGGCGCCCCCGCTGCGGAAAGGTTTCACTAGGGGCTTCACTGTCGACGGAGCGTCAAGGGCGCGGGCAGGGCGAAGCCGGTGGGCGAAGTCGCGTAAGGACGCGGGGACCCCGGGCTCTGTGACGGAGCAGGAGCAGCCGCAGAGGCAGAGAGGGCGCAACTGATGCACACCGTGGTCGAAAGAGAACTGGAACTGAGCCTGGTGCTGTCACCGGACCGCAGCGTCCCGGTGCCGTCCCGGCTCAGCTATCGCACGGCCGATCCCTACGCCGTGCACATCGCCTTCCACGTCACCTCGGACGTACCGGTGCACTGGACGTTCGCGCGGGACCTGCTGCTGGACGGGGTGCGGCGGCCGAGCGGGCACGGGGACGTACGGGTGTGGCCGACGCTCGCGGACGGCCGCAGCGTGGTGTGCATGGCGCTGTCGTCCCCGGACGGCGACGCGCTGCTCCAGGCTCCGGCCGGGGCGGTCTCGGCGTGGCTGGACCACACGCAGCGGGAGGTGGCGCGGGGCACGGAGGCGGAACGGCTGGGCCTGGACGCGGCGTTGAGCGCGCTGCTGCCGCCGGGGGCCGGTGCGTAGGGAACACGCGCAGGGGGAGCGCGCGTGACGGTCGAGGGCGAGCGGGTACGGGCCCGCGCCCGCCGTGCACGACCGACACCGGTCCCGCACGCTCCCGCGCGGGGAGCGCACCCCCACGCGCCGGGCCCCTCAAGCGCCCCGCGTGTCCAGCACCTTCCCCGGATTCAGCAGTCCGAGGGGATCGAAGACCGCCTTGACCGCCTGCTGGATCTCCGTGCCGACCGGCCCCAACTCCCGTTCCAGCCACTGCTTCTTGAGCACCCCCACGCCGTGCTCCCCGGTGATCGTGCCGCCCAGTTCGAGGCCGAGGGCCATGATCTCGTCGAAGGACTCGCGGGCGCGCCGCGCCTCGTCCTCGTCGGCGGGGTCGAAGCAGACGACGGGGTGGGTGTTGCCGTCACCGGCGTGGGCACAGACGCCGATGACGAGCCCGTGCTTGTCGGCGATCGCGGCGGTGCCCTCCATCATCGCGGCGAGCTTCCCGCGCGGGACGCACACGTCGTCGATCATCGTGGCGGGCCGGAGCCGTTCGAGGGCGGGCAGGGTCATCCGGCGGGCCCGCAGCAGGAGTTCGGACTCGGCCGGGGTGTCGGCGGGGACGACCTCGGTGGCGCCGGCGGCGCGGGCGAGCTCGCCGACGGCGGCGAGGTCGCGGGCCGGTTCGGGGGTGTCGAAGGCGACGAGGAGGAGGGCGGCGGTGGACTCGGGCAGCCCCATGTTCGCCATGGAGTTGACGGCCCGCACGGAGGTGCTGTCCATGAGTTCGAGGAGCGCGGGGGCGTGGCCGCGCGCCATGATCTCGCAGACGGCCTCGCAGGCGGCGGCCACCGAGGGGAACTCGGCGGCCAGCGCGAGCTGTTGCGGCGGCGCGGGCTTGAGCGCGAGGACCGCCCGTACGACGATGCCGAGGCTGCCCTCGGAGCCGACGAACAGCCGGGTCAGGTCGTAGCCGGCGACCCCCTTGGCGGTGCGCCGGCCGCAGCGCAGCAGCCGCCCGTCGGCGAGGACGACGTCGAGGCCGAGGACGTACTCGGCGGTCACCCCGTACTTCACACAGCACAGCCCGCCGGAGGCGGTGCCGATGTTGCCGCCGATGGTGCACTGCTCCCAACTGGAGGGATCCGGCGGGTAGTACAGGCCCTGCTCGGCGACGGCGCGGGAGAGGTCGGCGTTGACGACGCCGGGTTCGACGACGGCGATCCGCTCGACGGGGTCGATCTCCAGGACGCGGTCCATCTTGACGAGCGAGAGCACGACGCAGCCGTCGACGGCGTTGGCGCCGCCGGACAGCCCCGTACGGGCGCCCTGCGGGACGACGGGCACGCGCAGGGCGGTGGCGGTCCGCATGACGTGCTGCACCTGCTCGACGGTGCGCGGCAGCACGACGGCGGCGGGGGCACCGGCCTCGCAGAAGCTTGCCATGTCGTTGGCGTACGAGGCGGTGACCGCGGGGTCGGTCAGGATCGCTTCCAGGGGGAGCGCGGTGCGCAGGTGTGCGACGAGATCCATGAACTCACCCTGACACGTGGTGGCTCCGCCGGGGAAGATCAGGTGGCGGTCCGGCGTGGAGGGGACGCCTGCGGCGGGCCTTCCCCTCCCCGCCCCTTCCCGAAACTGGGGCTCCGCCCCAGACCCCGGTCCTCAATCGCCGGACGGGCTGGAATTCCCGAACCTCAGAGGTTGCCCCGCCTCTCCTGCTCCCTCTCAATGGCCTCGAAGAGCGCCTTGAAGTTCCCCTTCCCGAAGCCCATCGAGCCGTGCCGCTCGATGAGTTCGAAGAAGACCGTCGGCCGGTCCTGCACCGGCTTGGTGAAGATCTGCAGCAGATAGCCGTCCTCGTCGCGGTCGGCGAGGATCTTCAGTTCGCGCAGGGTGTCAAGGGGCACCCGGGTCTCGCCGACCCACTGGCCGAGGGTGTCGTAGTAGGTGTCGGGGGTGTCGAGGAACTCGACCCCGGCCGCCCGCATGGCGCGTACGCTCGCGACGATGTCGTTGGTGGCGAGCGCGATGTGCTGCATGCCGGCGCCGCCGTAGAACTCCAGGTACTCGTCGATCTGCGACTTCCGCTTGGCGACGGCCGGTTCGTTGAGGGGGAACTTCACCTTGCGGGTGCCGTCGGCGACGACTTTCGACATGAGCGCGGAGTATTCGGTGGCGATGTCGTCGCCGACGAACTCCTTCATGTTGGTGAAGCCCATGACGTTGTTGTAGAAGGCCACCCACTCGTTCATTCTGCCGAGTTCGACGTTGCCGACGCAGTGGTCGATGGCCTGGAAGTTCCGCTGGGCCGGGGGCTCGACGATGGGGTCGGCGGCGACGTAGCCGGGCAGGTAGGGGCCGTCGTAGTCGCCGCGCTCGACGAGCGTGTGCCGGGTCTCCCCGTAGGTGGCGATGGCGGCGAGCACGGCCGTGCCGTGCTCGTCCTTGACCTCGTGCGGTTCCTCCAGACCGGTGGCGCCGTGCGCGACGGCGTAGGCGTAGGCGGCTCTGGCGTCGGGCACCTCGATGGCGAGGTCCACGCAGCCGTCGCCGTGCCGGGCGACGTGGTCGGCGAGGAAGCGGCCGTGCTCGGTGGTCGCCTTGATCACGGTGGTGAGGACGAACCGGGCGCCGCCGGACTCCAGCACGTAACTCGCCGTCTCCCGGCAGCCGTTCTCCGGTCCGCGGTAGGCGACGCGCTTCATGCCGAAGGCGGTCGAGTAGTAGTGCGCTGCCTGCTTGGCGTTGCCGACGGCGAAGACCACCGCGTCCATGCCCTTGACCGGGAAGGGATCGGCCTGCCGTGCGGTGTGCGGGGTGTGATCCGTGGTCTGCGTCATGGCCGCAGGTTCCCTCCGATCCACAAGGTGCGCAATAGTTCGCGTATTTACTGGGCAAGTTGTTCAGTGGTACGCGGGAGTTCCCGGCCGTTGTGTACAGGGTGACCATCGGGGGGTGGCCATGGCGATCGATCGTTTGGACGGCAGGCTGATCGAGCTGCTGGCGCAGGAGCCGCGGGTGGGGGTGCTGGAGGCGTCCCGGCGGCTCGGGGTGGCGCGCGGGACGGTGCAGGCGCGGCTGGACCGGCTGCGGGCGCAGGGGGTGATCCGGGGCTTCGGGCCGGACGTGGACCCGGCGGCGCTGGGCTATCCGGTGACCGCTTTCGCGACGCTGGAGATCAAGCAGGGGCAGGGCCAGGACGTCCGGGCGCACCTGGCGACCGTCCCCGAGGTGCTGGAGCTGCACACGATCACCGGGCACGGCGACATGCTGTGCCGCCTGGTCGCACGCTCGAACGCCGACCTCCAGCGTGTGATCGACCGGGTTGTGGGTTTTGATGGCATCGTGCGGGCGTCCACGGCGATCGTGATGGAGAACGCGGTGCCGCTGCGGATCATCCCGCTGGTCAAACAGGCATCGGCCGACGGCCCCGGCGCGGCGTGCGGCTCGGGGACGGACGGCGGGCGGAGCGGAACGGGACTGACCGGACGGCACGCGGGGAAAAGCGAGACGCAGGACCGCGAGTGAACCCGGTGGGCGACCCAAGGAGGGTGCGACCTCGTGAGCTTCTTCGGTTATCTCGCCAGCCGCCATGCGCAACTGCTGGCGGACACCTACCAGCACGCCAGCGCCGTCTTCCAGTGCATGCTCGTCGCCACCGCCCTCGGGGTCGTGATCGGGGTGGCCACCTACCGCAGCGCGTGGGCCGGCGATCTCGCGGTGACCGTGGCGGCGACCCTGCTGACCGTCCCGTCCCTGGCCCTGATCGGCCTGCTCATCCCGGTCACCGGCCTGGGGGTGGCGCCGACCGTGACCGCGCTGGTGCTGTACGGGCTGCTGCCGGTCGTCCGCAACGCGGTGGTGGGACTGCGCGGCGTGGACCCCACGCTGCTGGACGCCGCGCGGGGCATCGGCATGTCGCGCGCCGCCCGCCTCTTCCGCGTCGAACTGCCGCTGGCCTGGCCGCCGATACTCACCGGTATCCGGGTCGCCACGCAGATGCTCATGGGCATCGCCGCGATCGCCGCCTATGCCTCGGGGCCCGGCCTGGGCAATGAGATCTTCCGGGGCATCTCCTCGCTGGGCAGCGCCAACGCCCTCAACCAGGTCCTCGCCGGCACCCTCGGCATCGTCCTGCTCGCGCTGCTCTTCGACGCCGCGTACGTGCTGCTGGGGCGGCTGACGATTCCGAGGGGGATCCGTGCCTGATCCCTTCCCCACCGGCGGTCCGGCCGCCGGTGCCGGGCGGCCGCGCGCCTCCGGCGCCACCATCGAGCTGGACAGGCTCACCAAGCGCTTTCCCGGCAGCGCCGCGCCCGCCGTCGACAGCGTCACCATGGAGATCCGGGCCGGGGAGATCGTGGTGTTCGTGGGGCCGTCCGGCTGCGGCAAGACCACCACGATGAAGATGATCAACCGGCTGATCGAGCCGACGTCCGGGCGGATCCGCATAGGCGGCGAGGACGTCACCTCCATCGACCCGGTCCGGCTCCGCCGCAAGATCGGCTACGCGATCCAGTCCTCGGGGCTGTTCCCGCACATGACCGTCGCGCAGAACATCGCGCTCGTCCCCCGCATGGCGGGCTGGTCCAAGGCCCGCACCTCGGCCCGCGTCGAGGAGATGCTGGACCTGGTGGGCCTGGACCCGGCCGAGTTCCACGGCCGTTATCCGCGCCAGCTCTCCGGAGGCCAGCAGCAGCGCGTGGGCGTGGCCCGCGCGCTGGCCGCCGATCCGCCGGTGCTGCTGATGGACGAGCCGTTCGGGGCGGTCGACCCGATCACCCGGGACCACCTCCAGGACGAGCTGATCCGGCTGCAGCACGAGCTGCACAAGACGATCGTCTTCGTCACCCACGACTTCGACGAGGCCATCAAGCTGGGCGACCGTATCGCGGTGCTGCGCGAGCGCTCGCACATCGCCCAGTTCGACACCCCCGAAGCGATCCTCACCAACCCCGTCGACGACTTCGTCTCCGGTTTCGTCGGCGCGGGCGCGGCCCTCAAACGGCTCAACCTCACGCGCGTACGGGACGTCGAGGTCGTGGACGTGCCCACCGCCACCGTCGACGACCCGCTGCAGTCCATCTTCGAGGCGCTGCGCTCCGGCACGAGCAACGAGGTCCTGCTGCTGGACCGGCACCGCCGCCCCTACAAGTGGCTGCGGCGCGGCGATCTCATGCGCGCCAAGGGCTCGTTGGCGCGCGCGGGCACGCTCGTGCACGACACGGTCACCCGTGACGCGACACTGCGCGACGCGCTGGAGGCCGTCCTGACGGACAACGCGGGCCGGGTCCCGGTGACCGGGCGGCGCGGCGCCTACGAGGGCGTCGTCGACATGGAGACGCTCATGAAGTCCGTCCACGAACTGCTGGAAGCGGACCGTCTGGAGGCCGTGGAACACCAGCATCGCCTGGAGGAACAGCGCGCCGAACAGACCCGCAGAGCCCAGGAGGGCAAACCGGGCGGCCCGGAGGGCGGGTCGTGACCGGGCCGGGGTGCGCGGGCGGCCGGTGCCGTACGGACGCGGGCGCGGCGGCCCGGGCGGACGGCGGGAGCGGGACACCCCGCAGGCGTCACAAGGCCGTCGCACACCGGGGGGCCCGGCCGTGACCGGCCCCGGCCGCCCGGGGAGTTCCCCCGGGCCCGAGGAGCCCGGCGCGGGCCGTACGGGCGAACCCGGTTTCGGCGGCATCGGCGGCGTCAGCGGGCCCGGCGGCATGGGAGAGCCGCCCGAGTCGCCCGGGATCGTCGGGCCGCCGCATCCGCCCGCGCCCGGCGAACGGCCCGTCGGCGAGCACGAAGTACGCGGCATCGCCTTCCGCGACCTCCTCACCGCCGAGGAACAGCTCCCCGCCGCACCCCCCGCCCGCCGCATCGGCTGGCAGCGGCTGACCGTACTGCCCGCCGTCCTCGCCGTCGTCCTGCTCACGACCTGGCTGTGGTTCCGCGGCGCCCACCTGGACTCCATCGCCCGCAACACACTCGCCGGCGGCAACGTGTGGCTGCGGCTTCGCCAGCACATCGTCCTCACCGTCGTCTCCACCGTCCTCGTGCTCCTCATCGCGCTGCCGCTCGGCATCCTGCTCACCCGCCGCCGGGTGCGCCGCGCCGCCCCCCTGGTCATGGCGGTCGCCAACACCGGCCAGGCCACCCCGGCGATCGGCCTGCTCGCCCTGCTCGTGATCTGGCTGGGCATCGGCGCGAAGGCCGCGCTCATCGGCATCGTCGTCTACGCGATCCTGCCGGTGCTCTCCAACACGATGGCCGGACTGCGGGCCATCGACCCCACCCTCGTGGAGGCCGCGCGCGGCATCGGCATGTCCGCGCTCGGCGTGCTCGGCCGCGTCGAACTCCCCCTGGCCGTACCGCTGATCCTCGCCGGGGTGCGCACCGCGCTCGTCCTGAACGTGGGCACGGCCACGCTCGCCTACTTCGGCGGGGGCGGCGGCCTCGGCGACCTGATCGCCTCCGGGATCACCAACCAGCGGATGCCGGTCCTCGTCCTGGGCTCGGTACTCACCGTGGCGCTGGCACTGCTGGTGGACTGGCTCGCCTCACTGGCCGAACTGCTGCTGCGGCCACGGGGCTTGGAGGGAGGCGCGTGAGGGTGCGTGGGACGACACGGACGCGACGCCCCGTACGGGCGCCCTGGCGCCGTACGGCCCTCGCCGCCACCCTCGCGACCGTACTCCTCGCCTCCCTCGCCGGCTGCGGGCTGACCAGCGGCTCGCCGCTCGCCGACGACGTGGGCCCCGGCTCGATCGGGCAGGGCCTGCCCCTGAAGGGGGCCCAACTGACCGTCACCTCCAAGAACTTCAGCGAGAACATCGTCCTCGGCCAGATCATGGGACTCGCCTTCAAAGCGGCCGGCGCCGAAGTACTGGACCGTACCGACATCCAGGGCTCGATCGGAGCCCGCGCCGCGATCACCTCCGGCAGCGCGGACGCCATGTACGAGTACACGGGCACCGCGTGGATCACCTACATGGGCCACGACAAACCACTGCCCGACCCCGCCGCGCAGTGGCGGGCCGTCGCCGAGGCCGACCGGGCCAACGGCGTGACCTGGCTCGCGCCCGCCTCCCTCAACAACACGTACGCGCTGGCGCTGAACCAGGCCAACGAGCGCAGATACCGCACCCGTACGCTCTCCGACGTCGCCCGGCTCTCACGGACCCGGCCGCAGGCGGTGACCCTGTGCGTGGAGAGCGAGTTCGCGGCCCGCGACGACGGGCTGTCGGGGATGGCGCGCGCGTACGGCATGAACGTGCCCGCGAAGCGGGTGCAGAAGATGGACGGCGGGATCATCTACACCCAGGTCTCGGGCGGCAACTCCTGCACGTACGGGGAGGTGTTCACCACTGACGGCCGCATCAAGGCCATGGACCTTGTCGTCATGGACGACGACAAGCGCTTCTTCCCCAACTACAACGCGGCCCCGGAGATCAACAGCAAGGCGATCGCGAAGTATCCGGCGATCAAGGACGTGCTGGACCCGATCACGGCGAAACTGACGAACGACGTGGCACGCGAGCTGAACGCGGAGGTCGACGTCAGGGGGCGGGACCCGCGCGATGTGGCGAAGCGGTGGCTGGTCGAGGAGGGCTTCATCACGAAGGGGTGACGCGGGGGCGCCTGCGGCGGGCGTACGGAGCCCGGAAACGGTTCCGGGTACCGGGGCGCCCCGGTCCCGTCAGGCCGCGCAGCTCGGCACCTTGTCGTCCTGGCCCGCCGCGAGGGCCTTGAGCGCGTCGACCGCGTCGTTCAGCTTGTCGACCGGGACCAGGCGCAGCCCCTTCGGGGAGTCCTGCTTCGCGGCCGCGCACTCCTTGCGCGGGAGCAGGAAGACCGAGGCCCCGTCCCGCTTGGCGGCCTGCGTCTTCAGCGGGACGCCGCCGACCTCGCCGACGTCGCCGTTGGGCGCGATCGTGCCCGTGCCCGCGATCGTCTTCCCGCCGGTGAGATCGCCGCCGCGCCCGTCGCCGTCGATCTTGTCGATGATGCCGAGGGTGAACAGCAGCCCGGCGCTCGGGCCGCCCACGTCCGCGAGGTTCAGGTCGACCTTCACCTGGTCCGGGGACCGGTGCAGATAGTTCAGGGCGGCCTGCTCGGCGGCGGTCTGCGACTTCTTCATCTCCTCGGCGTTGTGCTGCTCGTTCTCCTTGGCGGAGCCGGCCGGGTAGACGGCGGAACGCGGCATGACGGCGCGGTCCGTACGGAACCAGGCGCTGACGACGTCGCGGAGCCGGACGTCGACCTGCGGTCCCGTGACCACGATCGTGGTCATCCGCAGCTGCCCGTCCGTGGTCCGGCCGGGCACGCCCTTGAGGGAGATCACCTGCTTCCCGGAGTCGGCCCCGAGCACGTTCACGGTCCCCCCGGGCTGCGCGATCGTGAACGGCAGCGGGGCGAGCGCCGCCACCGCGAGCAGGGCGACGACGGGCGCGGCACAGATCGCGAGGGTACGGGCGCGGGCGGAGCGGAACAGGGTGCGCGTCGGAGCAGGCATGCCAGCGAGGCTAATTCACTCAGGCCCCTTGCGAGGACCCGCACCTCTGTGCTCCGCACGACCGCACGCGTACCCGCAGGCGCGAACCACGCGGAGCCGCTCCCGCGCCGGTGCGGCCGGAGCCGCCGCCGAGGCGGGACCCGTACCGCGACCCGCACGACCCGCACCACAGCCGGGGCCGGGGCCAGGGCCGTACCCGCAGACCCGAACCACGCCGAGGCGGCACCCGTACCGCGACCCGCACCACAGTCCCGGGCCCGGCCCGTGCCCGCGCCGGGCTCGGCCCGGACAGCGTTCGGTACGGGCACGCGCCCGTACCGCCGCCGCCCGCAGGGCCACGGCTAGCGCAGCGCCTCCGCCACCTCCTTCGCCGCCTCGACGACGCGCTTGCCGACGCGCTCGGGGACGGAGTCCGAGAGCATGACGACCCCGACGCTGCCCTCTATCCCGAGCACACCCAGCAGCGGGGCGGCCGCCCCGCTCGCGCCGGCCTCCAGTTCGCCGTGGGTGAGCGCGTAGCCGGGGCCGGAGGACAGTTCGCCGTTGCGGGCGGCGAGGATGGCGCGGCCGGCGGCGCCCCGGTCCAGGGGGTGGCGGAAGCCGGCCCGGTAGGCCACGTGGTAGTCGGTCCAGGTCGGCTCGACGACGGCGACCGCCAGCGCCTCGGTGCCGTCGACGAGCGTGAGGTGCGCGGTGGCCCCGATGTCCTCGGCCAGGGACCGCAGGGCGGGCAGGGCCGCTTCCCGGACCAGGGGGTGCACCTGGCGGCCGAGCCGCAGCACCCCCAGTCCCACCCGGGCCCGGCCGCCGAGGTCACGCCGCACGAGCGCGTGCTGTTCCAGGGTGGCGAGCAGTCGGTAGACCACCGTCCGGTTGACCCCGAGCCGGGTGGACAGCTCGGTGACGGTCAGCCCGTGATCGGTGTCGGCGAGCAGTTTGAGGACACGCAGTCCCCGGTCGAGCGTCTGCGAGGTCTCCGTCGTCACGACGCCCCTCCTCCGATGAAAGGCGTACCTCCGCTCGCGGTGGGGTTGCGCTGCCGTTCCCGTCCGGCAGCGCGCGAGGAGAGGCCGCCGGCCACTTGTCGCTTGGGCACCGGCTGCGCTCCGCGGCGGCGCTGCCACGGGGCGTGTGCGTGACCGGCACGGTAGCGCCGCCGATCCGCTCAGCGAAAGAGTCTGCCCACAATCCGGGCAACACGCGGCCGTTTTCCGGTAATCGGCACACGCTTCCCACGAGTCGGACACGCCGGGGCGTGCCCGCCGGCGCCCCCGGCCCGTACTGCCGCCGCCCCGCCCGGCACGGGCACCCGCACAGCGCAGCGTCACCGCATGCGCGTCGCCCACTCCCGGATCTTCTTGATCCGTTCGTTGAGCTGGCCCGCCGTGGCCTCCGCGCTCGGCGGGCCGCCGCAGACGCGGCGCAGTTCGGTGTGGACCACGCCGTGCGGTTTGCCGCTCTGGTGGACGTAGGCGCCGACCAGGGTGTTGAGCTGCTTGCGCAGCTCCAGCAGTTCCTTGTGCGTGACCACCGGCCGCCGCTCGGCGGGCAGTTCGAGGAGGTCGGCCTCCGTGTCGGGTTTCTTGCGGCTGTGCGCGATCTGCCGTGCCTGCCGCTTCTGCAGCAGCAGCTGCACCTGGTCGGGCTCCAGCAGGCCGGGGATGCCCAGGTAGTCCTGTTCCTCGTCGCTGCCCGCGTGCGCCTGCATGCCGAACTCGGCGCCGTCGTAGAGGACCCGGTCGAAGACGGCGTCCGACTCCAGTGCCTCGAAGGAGAGTTGGTCGTCGGTGCCGGTGTCCTCGTCCTGCTGCCGGTTCGCCTCGTCCATCTCCTTCTCGGACTCGGCGTACGGGTCCTCCTCCTCGCCGTCCTTCTTCGGCCGGTCCAGGACGTGGTCGCGTTCGACCTCCATCTCGTTGGCGAAGGTCAGCAGCGTGGGGATCGTGGGGACGAACACCGAGGCCGTCTCACCGCGCCGCCGCGAGCGCACGAAGCGGCCGACGGCCTGCGCGAAGAACAGCGGCGTGGAGATCGTCGTCGCGTAGACCCCGACCGCGAGCCTGGGCACGTCCACACCCTCGGACACCATGCGCACGGCGACCATCCACCGCGAGCCGTCCTGGGAGAAGTCGTCGATGCGCTGCGAGGCCCCCGAGTCGTCCGAGAGCACGAGCGTGGCGCCCTCCCCCGTGATCTCCCGGATGAGCTTGGCGTAGGCGCGGGCCGACTCCTGGTCGGAGGCGATGACGAGGGCGCCCGCGTCCGGAATGGACTTGCGGATCTCGCTCAGCCGCTGGTCCGCCGCCCGCAGCACGTTCGGCATCCAGTCGCCGCGCGGGTCCAGCGCGGTCCGCCACGCCTGCGAGACCGCGTCCTTGGTCATCGGCTCGCCGAGCCGGGCCTCCAGCTCGTCGCCGGCCTTGGTGCGCCAGCGCATGTTGCCGCTGTAGGAGAGGAAGATGACCGGCCGCACGACGCCGTCGGCCAGCGCGTTGCCGTAGCCGTAGGTGTAGTCGGCGGCGGAGCGGCGGATCCCGTCGTTGCCCTCCTCGTAGGTGACGAACGGGATCGGGTTCGTGTCCGAGCGGAACGGCGTACCCGTCAGCGCGAGCCGCCGCGTCGCCGGCTCGAACGCCTCCAGGCAGGCCTCGCCCCAGGACTTCGAGTCGCCGGCGTGGTGGATCTCGTCGAGGATGACGAGCGTCTTGCGCTGCTCGCAGCGGTTGCGGTGCAGCATGGGCCGGACGCCCACGCCCGCGTACGTCACGGCCACCCCGTGGTACTCACGGCCCAGCGGGCCCGCGCTGTACTCCGGGTCCAGCTTGATGCCGATCCGGGCCGCGGCCTCCGCCCACTGCTTCTTCAGATGCTCGGTCGGCGCGACGACCGTCACCTGCTGCACGACGTGGTGGTGCAGCAGCCACGAGGCGAGCGTCAGCGCGAAGGTGGTCTTGCCGGCGCCCGGCGTCGCGACGGCGAGGAAGTCGCGCGGCTGGGTCTGGATGTACTTGCCCATCGCGCCCTCCTGCCAGGCGCGCAGCTTGTTCGCGGTACCCCAGGGGGCCCGGCCGGGGAAAGCGGGCGAAAGGTGGTGGCTGGTTGTGGCGGCGGTGGTAGTCACGGTCTCCGTCAGGGGCGCTCGGGGATCGGCAACCGCGCAAGCGTACCGGGGGGTGCGGGGTGCGCACGCGGTGCGGGGTGCGCACCCGGTGCGGGGTGCGCACCCGGTGCGGGGTGCGCACCCGGTGCGGGGTGGGTCGGGGCCGGGGCGGTCCGGGCCCGAAGGGGCTGTATGAATTACGGCGGCGTGCCCTGGATCGTGACGGCACCCAGAATGCCGCCGCAATTCACACGTCACGCCCCTTCTCGGGCCCTCCCCGCCCCGGCCCCTCCCGCCGTCGGGCGGCTGCGGGTCCATGTTGGTACCGCCCCGCCAGGGGCATCCCGGACCGGACTCCTCAGCCCGCCGTCCGAGGCCGTAGCCGTGTCGTTACCCAGGCCCCCACCAGGGCCACGGCCGCCATCGCCGCGAACACCGCCACGAACGCCCCCGCCGGCGCCGCCCCGCCCGCGTCGCCTCCCCCGGCCTCAGGGGCCGTCGCGCCGCCGAAGGCGCCGAAGAGGACTCCGCTCGCGCCCACGAGCGCGATGTTGCCGAGGGCGTCGGAGATCTGGAGGGCGGCCGAGTTGGCGCCCTCCTCGCCGGGGGCGGAGAGTTCCAGCATCAGGACGCCGGTGCTGGAGATCGTCAGGCCCATGCCGTAGCCGCCGACGATCCAGGAGACGGCGACGATCCACGCGGGGACGCCGTCGGCGAGCGCGGTCGTCACGAGCGCGATGGCGAGGGTGATGCAGAGCATGCCGACGGTCATCAGCCGCTGCCGGTACGGTTCCAGGCGGCTCCGGCTCTGGGTGTACGAGCCGAGTGCCCAGGTCAGTCCGCCGCCGGTGAGGGAGAGCCCGGCCGTCGTCGCGGACAGTCCGCGCTCGGAGACGAGCATGAGCGGGATGAAGGTCTCGGCGCCGAGGAACGCCCCGGCGGCGACCCCGCGCAGCAGGACCACGGCGGGCAGCCCGCGCGCGACGCGGAACGTGCCGCGGGGCAGCAGCCGTACGATCGACGGGGCCAGCAGCGCGAGTCCGAGCGCGGCGGGGACGAGGGCGAGCCAGTCCCGGTCCTGCCCGGCGTACTGGAGCAGCCCGGCCCCGGCGGCGACGGCGAGTGCGAGCAGGATCCGTTTGCGGTCCAGTGCGGCCGCCCCCGCGCGGTCGCCGGACGGGAGCCTGCGCAGGGCCGGGAGCATCACGGCGAGCGGCAGGAGGACGATGACCGGGATCGCCAGGAACACCCAGCGCCAGTTCAGCTTCTCCGCGACCGTGCCCGCGACCACCGGGCCGACGAGCACGGGCACGACCCAGGCCGCCGAGAAGGAGGCCATGACCTTGGGCCGCAGCCGCCCGGGGTAGGCGCGCCCCACGACGACGTACATGGCGACGATGATGAGCCCGCCGCCGAGCCCCTGTACGCCGCGCGCGGCCACGAACATCCACATCTGCTGCGACAGTCCGGCGAGCACGAGCCCCGTGCCGAAGGCGGCGATGCCGGTGAACAGGGGCGCGAGCGGCCCGGAGCGGTCGCTCCACTCGCCGGAGAGCGTCATGGAGAACAGGCTCGCGGTGAAGTACGCGGAGAACGCGAAGGCGTACAGCCCGATCCCGTCGAGCGCGCGGGCCGCGACCGGCATGGCCGTGTTGACGGCGCTCGCCTCGAAGGCGACGAGGGAGACGACGGAGATGATGCCGAAGGTCAGCGCACGGTAGCGGCGGTCGAATATGCCGCTGCCGGCGGAGCCGGGTGCGTCGCCGAACTCGGCAGCGGCGGGTGGGGAGTTGCGTGGCGAGCCGGTGGCTCTCGAATCGGTTGCTGTCATGCCCGCCAGCGTAGGTAAGGGGACCCTTCCTTGTCCTGTGCCGGACGGCTGGAACGCGCTCATGCATCGGGCCTAGTCCCAACGGCCCGAAACATATGCGCCCCCTCACACGGTCAGCAGCACTCCCCCGTACGACACCCCCGCGATCACCACCCACGAGCACAGCCCGAGCAGCGCGACCCGCCCGCCCGTCCGTACCAGCGACGGCAGATGCACCGCGCTCCCGAGCCCGAACAGTGCCGCGGCCAGCAGCAGCTCCTGCGCGTGCTGCGCACCGTCGAGGACCCCGCCCGGCACCCATCCGGTCGTGCGCACGCCGACCATCGCGAGGAAGCCGAGCACGAAGAGGGGTACGAGCGCGGGCCGCTTGCCGGAAGCGGTGACGGGGGCCGTACGCCGCCTGCGCAGGGACACCGCCACGGCGGCGACCAGCGGCGCGAGCAGCGCGACCCGCATGAGCTTGACGAGGACGGCCTCGCCGAGCGCGGCCGGCCCGGCGGTCTGCGCGGTGGCCACGACCTGGCCCACGTCGTGCACGCCCGCGCCCACCCAGCGCCCGAACTGCGCGTCGCTCAGTCCCAACGGGTGGTGCAGCAGGGGCAGTACGGCGATGGCGAGCGTGCC
This sequence comes from Streptomyces gamaensis, assembly GCF_042656465.1. Lineage (NCBI taxonomy): Bacteria > Bacillati > Actinomycetota > Actinomycetes > Kitasatosporales > Streptomycetaceae > Streptomyces > Streptomyces gamaensis. The sequence goes on along the minus strand of NZ_JBHSPB010000013.1, from coordinate 127,071 downwards.
GCAGAGGGTGACGAGCGCGACGGACGTCGCCACGTCCTCCTCGTCACTGCCGGACACCTCGCTGACCGCGCCGATCGCGGAGGCCCCGCAGATCGAGTAGCCGGTGGCGATCAGCAGCGGCTGGTCGCCGCGCAGCCCGAGCCGCCGCCCCAGCCACAGCGTCCCGAAGAACGTCGCGGCGACGACGGCGAGCACCATCACGACGGTCGCCCAGCCGAGCCCGAGCACGTCGTCCAGGCTCAGTTTCAGCCCGAGCAGCACGATGCCGACGCGCATGAGCCGCTTGCCGGCGAGGGTCAGCCCGGGCCGCCCGACACCGCGCACCCGCGCCCGTACGCCCGGTACGTGCGCCACCGCGATGCCGAGCACGACGGCGGCGGTGAGCATGGGGACGGCGGGAACGAGCCAGTGCACGCCCCAGGAGACGGCGACACCGGCAGCGGCCATGGCGAGCCCGGGGAGTTTGCCGGGTCTGCGCGCCTTGTTGGGTATGGGTGCCGTACGGCCCGTACGGGAACTGATCAGCGCCACGTACGTACTCCCCGTACGGGACGTAGGGAACGTACGGCCGTCACCGCTCCGCCACCGGCAGCTCGTACACGCGCCGCACGCTGCTGCCCAGGCGGGAGATGTCGGCACCGTAGATGTGGATCGAGATCGCCATGTCCGTACAGGAGTTGCGCACGCGGTGGATGTCACCGGGCGGTGCGAAGCCGCACACGTCTCCCTGGTGGTTCACCACGTCCTCGGTCGCGACGAGCCGCGCCGTGGCGCCGTCGGGCACGAGCCGGTAGCGGCGCTCGCTCTCGATACCCTGGTGCACTCCCGTGACACACCAGGACACGTGGTCGTGGATGGACGTCTGCTGCCCCGGCAGCCACACGAGCGCGACGATGGAGAAGCTGCCGTCGTGCTCCGCGTGCAGGATGTGCTGCCGGTAGCGCTCGGGGTCGCCCTCGCGCTGCCCGTCGGTGAGCAGGTCGTCCGCGCCGAGGTGCGGCGAGAGCCGTTCGCCGACGAGGTACGCCGTCGTGTCGGGTGGCAGGCCGCGGTCGACCACCTCCCGGACATCGGCGACGAGTTGGCCGATTCGTGCGGTCGTCGGGGGTGCGGTGGGTGTGGTCATACGGGCAGCGTCGGGGCGGCCGAACCATCACGTCCAACGAGAGTCTGTTGGCGGCTTACGAAGCCGGGCTTATGGATGAGTTCGAAACCCGCGAGTACGAGTCGCGGCGCACCGTGAACGGCCTCAGCACCCCACCCGCCGCGCCGCGACGGCCTTCAACTCGTCGAGGACGAGGGCGGTCGCGGGGATCCGCAGATGCTCGCGCAGCACGTACGCCGACACCTGCCGCCGCGAGGCCGGGTCGAGCGCCCGCCCCGTGATCTTGTCGTGGCGCAGGAACGACAGCACGAGCCCCGGCATCATCGCGACGCCCAGCCCCTCGGCGACGAGCGACTGCACGACGAGATTGTCGTCGGTGGTGAAGGCGATGTCGGGGGCGAATCCCTGCTCGGCGCACTCGTGCAGGAAGTTGGTGCGGCAGCGCAGACAGCCGGCGATCCAGCGTTCCCCCTCCAGGTCGGCGAGTTTGACGGCACGGCGCCGGGCGAGGGGATGCCCTATGGGCATCAGGATCGTCAGCTGGTCCTCAAGCAGGGGGATTTCGACCATCTCATCCGGAATATGCTCGTGCAGCCCGGGATAGGTGAAGGCGAGCGTGATGTCGCACTCCCCGCGCGACAGCCGCCGCAACGAGTCCGGCGGCTCCCCCTCCAGCAACTCCACCCGCACCCCCGGGTGATCGGCCGCGAGCCGCGCCACGGCCTCCGGCAGCAGCGTCGCGCTCGCACTGGGGAACGCGCACACCCGCACCCGCCCCGCGCGCAGCCGCGTGATGGCACTCATCTGCTGCTGAGCCGCCGTCAGACTCTCCAGAATCACCTCGGCATGCCGCGCCATCGCCTCCCCCGCCTCGGTCAGCCGCATCCGCCGCCCCACCCGCACGAACAACGGCGTCCCCACGGCCCGTTCGAGCGCCTTCATCTGCTGGGTGACGGCGGGCTGGGTGTAGCCGAGCGCACGGGCGGCGGCCGAGTACGAACCGGCGGTCACCACCGTGTGGAAGGTCTTGATGTGCCGGGAGTCGAACACCTCGGAATCATAAGCGGAATTTGGGTAAGCGGGTAAAGGGGTGGGGGTCCGGAGTGCATCAGATCGGGCCCGGCGCGTCCGGCGCGAACCCAAGCACATGAACAGGACATTGCGGTCACATGGCAGCGGGAACGGCACCGTTGAACCACGAGCGGTCCGCCGCCTAAGCTCGAACACATCAGCAACACGGCCGTGTGCCCGAGTGGTTGAGGGACTCGCCTGCAAAGCGAGTTACGCCGGTTCGATTCCGGTCACGGCCTCTGTGAGTACGGGTACTCGTGAGCTCCCCGGAGCCCATGAGTACCCGTACGGATACCGGGCCCCGGGCGCCCCGCCTACCGTCGGCAACATGATCACGCAACACACCCGGCGCCGTCCGCACGACGACCACGCGACCCTCTTCCCGAGGCGTGCCGGGGTGTGTCTGTGACCATCCCGGCCACGGCTTACGGATGCCCGATGATCCAGACGACCTGCACCTCGACGTGATCGGGGAAGACCCGGTACCCGATCGACACCCGTGCCGCGTCGAGCACCAACCGGCGCAATGCGGTGGGGCCGCGCCCCTCGTGCTCGGTGCCGACGTCGTACGGGCGGGTCGCGAGCGGGCCCCGCTCCGCTTCGAGGACGGCACGCCGCTGGTCAGGGGCTAAGGTGCCGATGCCGCGGCGGGCATCCGCGCTGTAGACGACACGGTAGGTCACGCGCGCGGCTCCAGCGTCTTCGGGTCGTACTCGGCCCACACGTCCTCGGAGGAGTACGTGGTGGCCGTACCGTCCGCCGACGCCGCGGCGGCGGCCCGGACGACGGGGTGGACGAGCGACAGCCACACCATCCGGTACTCGGCGATCAGGTCGCGCAGCTGCCCGAACGGGGCGGTGTCCAGCCGAGCGGTGAACGCCATCAGCTGCTCCGGCCACGGGGCGAGCGCCGCCTTGAGCTCCGCGATCGTCTGTGGCCCCTCGTCGGCCTCGACCCGATACGGAGAGCGTGTCGGGTACGCCTCTGCGGGCTGTGCGCTCATGATGTCGCCTCCTCGAACGGTACGGCTCCAGTGTGCTCGATGTCCGGGCCCGGGGCGGTCTGATCCAGGCATCTCCACCACCTCATCGGATGAACGTCACGGAATCCCCTGCGGGACCGTTGCTTCCAGGGGACAGTCGGCCCACGTCGCTGCCGTCGCGGCGAACGACCAAGGCCAGAGGGGGCGCTATGACACCGCGACTGGAGCGCCCGGTGACGGCCGGGGAAATGCGGAATTTCAAGGCGATCGACAAGGCATTCCCGGACTTGCACGCCGAGATGATCGACGGGGAGGTCTGCATCGATACCAGAGCCACCGGCGCTCATGGCCAGATGGTGATGTCCCTCGGGGCCCAGCTGCTCGCGAAGTGGTGCGTCATGACGGAGGTCAACACCGTCTGGGCGGGCTGGCACGGGACGACCTACCTGCGCCCCGACATCTCCGTGGCCGACCCCTCCCACCGCGGTGCCAACCGCAAGGAATTCCCCGCGGACGAGCTCATCCTCGTGGCCGAGGTCGTCTCCGAGTCGAACCCGGAGAACGACACCCGCCGCAAGGTCGGCAAGTACGCCCTGGCAGGCGTTCCGTACTACCTGGTCGTCGACCCCATCGAAGGCCGTTGCCTTCTCTACTCCCTGCCGGCCGAGGGCCGTTACCGGTCCCAGGTCGAGACGAAGTTCGGCGACCCGGTGCAGCTCGGCGCTCCCCTCGATGCGGAGCTGGACACCACGGGCCTCTTCACCTACTGAGCGAGGGGTTGTCGTACCCCACTGCTACGGTCCCGGACCATGACAACAGCGCTCCCGGACTTCCCGTACCACCCCGACCCCGTGGCCACGGGTGTCGTCGTCCCCTCCGACGTGACATGCGTGTGCTGCGGGCAGCAGCGCGGCCATGTCTATACCGGCCCGGTGTACTCCGAGGCCGACGGGCTGGACGACCGGCTGTGTCCCTGGTGCATAGCCGACGGGAGCGCCGCGGAACGCTACAAGGCTTCGTTCACGGAGGGATGCCTCGGCGATCACGTACCGGTGGACGTGATCCTCGCGGTCGACACCCGCACGCCGGGCTATGACGCGTGGCAGGTGCCCCAGTGGTTCTACCACTGCGGCGACGGCGCCGCTTTCCTCGGCGCCGTCGGAACTCCGGAACTCGCGAACTACCCCGACGCCGTCGAGATGTTGCGCCAGGAAGCCCACGACTGGGGCTGGTCACCGGAAGAAGTCGACCACCACCTGAGCACCCTCGACAAGGACGGCCAGCCCACGGCCTACCTCTTCCGGTGCCGGGTGTGCGGGACGCATCTCGCGTACTCGGACTTCACGTAGGGGCCTGGTCGAACTCGGTACGGCGCACCCCGCCGGGCGGGCCGTCAGGCAGACGCCCCCGTCACCCGCCCCCCACCCCACCTGGCCCGGGCCTTCTCCAGGTCGAGTGGCACCCGTTCGATGCCGGTGCCGTACGACCAGTCCTCCGCCGGCACCCGCCAGATGATCTCCAGGCCGATCCCGTCCGGGTCGGTGGCGTATACCGACAGGTGCATGCCCTGGTCGAGGCATTCCTTGACGGCCCCCGCCGCCTCCAGGCGCGTCTTCGCGGCGGCGAGTTCGTCGAGTGTGCCCACCTCGAACGCGACGTGTGCGAGCCCCGGTCCGGAGCTCGCGTCCCCGCCCCCGGCGGGAGACGCATCGGCGAGCAGCGCCAGATCATGGTGATTCTCGGAATCCACCGCCGAGCGGAGGAAGACGAGCAGTGGTGTGCCGTCCGGTCGCGGGACGCTGTCGACGACCTTCAGCCCGAGAACGTCCCGGTAGAAGCCGACGGAGGCGTCGATGTCGGTGACGGACAGCGTGACGTGGTTGACGCGGCGGATCGTCACGGCTTTTCTCCCTTCTCCCTCACCCGATCGAGTGGTGGTGAGTGATGGTGAGCAGACGGATCGTATCGCCGGGCGGGCCGCTTCCCGGGAGTGACGCCCGGAACTCGGGTAGCGGGTCGGGGGGTTAAGGGCGGCAGCCCGGCAGAAACCCGTCAGAGGCGTCGTCCTGCGGTTTTGAACCCGGTACCTGAGACCCGGTATCCAGAGACCCGGGATTCGAGCACTCTTTTCAAGGAACGGGAGGTAGATATATTCCCACCCGCCCACCCTCCCCCGCGTACGCGAGCGCGCACACGCACCCATGCACGCGCAACGCGCGTATAGCACAGGAGAGTTGACTTCCGGCAATCCGGCGTGACCGCCCGTGCGCGGCGTGTAACGTGCGCAGCAATGAAGCGAGCCCCGCTGGTGTAGGCGACACCAATACGGGGCTCTGACCTTCCAGATCGACTGAAGCGGAGACGATCCGATGGTTGACGCCAAGCTTAGCGCTGTTCTCATGGCTCCCGCAGGCTTCGGCAAGCGTTGTGTCCCCGACCAGCCCCCGCTGCGCCCGGGCACGTACGCGCACCTGCCCAAGCGCGAGGCGTACTTGGCGCACTACATCGACCGCCTCCCCGAGGGCGCCGCGATGGGCGTCAAGGCGCTGTCGCAGACGACCCGTTACGGGCAGATGGCCGTCGGCAGCGCCCTCAGGTACCTCAAGGGCGAGGGGCACCTGTTCATGCACCGGGGACCCCTCTGCGAGGGCAGCACGATGTGGGTGACCCGCACGTTCTGGTCCCGGATCCCGCGCAGTCAGACGTGGTGGGACGCCTTCGTCAACGGCGGCGCGGCGGCGGGCTCCTGGGCCGAGGACGCGCCGGTACTCGTGGCCGAAGAGGCTGAGGAGGCCGAAGAGACCGAGGAGGCCGAGGTCGAGGAAGCCGGGGCCGCCCCCGTCGTGGCGGAGCTCAAGGCGGAGCTCAAGGCGGAGCTCAAGGCGGAGCTCAAGGCCCAGCTCAAGGCCCGGCCCGAGGCAGAGCCCAAGACGCAGCCCAAGACGCAGCCCGCGCCGCTCCCGCAGCCCCTCGTTCACCCCTACGGGCGACCCACCCCCGCCCCCAAGCGCCCCTCCCGCGCCTACACCGCCCTCGCCGGACTCGGCCTCGCCGACCCCCGCATGTGCCTCTCCGCCGCCGACTGCGCCGAACTGGAGCCCCTGGCAGAGGAGTGGTTCGCCCGCAACGTCTCTGAACAGCAGTTCATCGCCGCCATCACCGGCGGACTCCCCCACGACGGCGTCCACTCACCCCTCGGCCTCGCCCGCCGCCGCCTCACCGCCAAGCTCCCGCCCCTGCTGGCCCGTTCACCCGAACCGGCGACCCAGCCCGCACGCCGCCGCCTCATCGAGTGCACCAACTGCGCCCGCCCAGGCACCCCCGAGGCCTTCCACAACGGCCTGTGCCGCACCTGCCGAGGCGACGGCACCCCCACCCCCTGGGGCACCACCACCGCCGACACCGTCCACACCCACGCCGCGAGAATCCGCCGCGACATGCGCGACCGCAAGGCGGAGCGACAGCACAGCGCCCACCCCTGAGACGGCGACCTGCGCGCCCATCCCGCCGCGACGCGGGAACCTCGAACGCGCCGCCACCGTCCCAGGTTTGAGGGCCCTCAGGGCGCGTCAGCCGAAATCCCGTGAACCTCCCGACTTCCCAGGACATTGCAGGAAAAAGCCGTCATCGGGGTCCGTCCGCGTCGGCAGGGGGGTTCATTCATGTTTGGCGATCTCCCCGCCGTTCTCCCTGATCCCGCGCGCACCGCCCCCGGGAGAAACGAATCTCCGCGCATTTCGCATGACGCGCACCCCGGAGGAAATCTCTTCGCGCTGGCGGAAGATACCGGAATGCGCGTCCGACACACTCCTCAACCCCCGAATGTTCATTGCCCAAATATGATTGTCCTACTTACTTTGAGTGTTGCGCGGGCCGCCGCTCGTGGGTTTCCGAGAGGGATCCCCAAGACCCGTCGCACAGGCGCCTGTTGATCGTTGTCCCCGCGAGACAAAAGGAGAAACGCCATGACGTACGAGCGTCCCACCCTCACGAAGGCCGGCAGCTTCCGCAAGGTGACCGGCGTCAAGAACACCGGCTCGCCGGACGTGCTCGCCGGACACCAGATCCTCTGATCCGGGGCGGGCGGCCCGCACCCGCCTGATTCCTGCGGGCAGTGCGCTCCGGGCCGTCGCCGAGGCGGCCCGTCGACCGGGTGACGGCGTCCAGCCGCCACCCGGTCCCCTGTCCGCACCCCGTCGACCGAAGGCCGAGACCCATGGAGCAGTCCCTGTCCCTCCGGGCCGTCCCCGCCTGGTTCGTCGTCCTCCCCGACACCGACGCGGCGGCCCCCCTCAGCCGCGCGGCACACCCCCACGCCCACCAGGTCCTGCGGCACGCCTCCGGAAGGCCCTGGATCATCGGGCGCTGGGCACCGGAGGCCATGGTGACCGGCGAGCACCGGGGCACACGCCTCGCGGTGACCGGCGAGCACGCCGTCACGCACCACCAGGCCGAGCAGGCCGCCGCGGCCGTCACCCGCGCCCGTTCCCTCGACGCGCTGGACCGCGCCGCCGACTGGCCCGGCAGCTTCCACCTCATGGCGAGCGGCTTCGGCGACGTCCGCGTCCGGGGCTGCGCGGTGGGCCTGCACCGGTTCTTCCACACCACCGCCGGCCGGGTGAGCGCGGCCGCCGACCGGGCGGACATCCTCGCCGAACTGACCGGCGCCGAACTCGACGCGGGCCGCGTCGCACTCGCGCTGCTCACCATCGGCGTGCCGTACCCCTGGACGGGAGAGCCTCTCTGGCGGAACCTGCGCGCCGTCCCGGGCGGTCACCACCTGACCCTGCACGCCAACGGCCGTGCCCGCACGGCGCGTTGGTGGTCGCCACCCGACCCGGTCCTCCCCCTCGCCGAAGGCGCCGTCCGCCTGCGTGACGCGCTCGCCGAGGCGGTCGGGGTCCGCACCCGGGGGCAGAGCCTGGTCAGTACGGACCTGGGCGGCCTGGACTCGACGGCCGTGTGCTGCACGGCAGCGCGCGGGGAAGCCCGGATCGTCGCCTACACCGCCGCCGTCCACGACACGACCGGCGACGACGTGTACTGGGCCGAACGCACCGTCCGGGCGCTGAAGAACGTCGAGCACCACGTCGTACCGGCCCACGACGTGGCCCTGACCTTCGACGGGGTCGACACCCTCACCGACGTCCTGGACACACCCTGCGTCATCACCGTCGCCCGCAACCGCCGCATGGGCATCGTGGAACAGGCCGCGGCCCGAGGATCCCGGCTGCACCTCACCGGTCTCGGCGGCGACGAACTCCTCGCCGGCACACCCGCCCGTCTGCACTCCCTGCTGCTCACCCACCCGCGCACCGCCGTCCGCGCCATCCGGGGCTACGCCGCCAAGTACCGGTGGCCGCACCGGGCGACGCTACGCCAGCTGCTCGACCGGCGCTCCTACGGGGCCTGGCTCGACCGGGTCGCCCGCGACCTCACGGCACCGCCGGCCGCCCCCGGCGAGCCCCTGCTCGACTGGGCGATCCCTCCGCGCATGCCGCCCTGGGCCACGGACGACGCCGTCGCGGCGGTCCGCGAACTCCTGCGCGCCGACGGGCCCGTACAGCCGCGCGGCAGGAACCACGGCGAGCACCGCGAACTCGTCGCCATGGACGGCATCTCCCAATGGACCCGGCACATCGGGCAGATGGCGGCCCCGCTCGGCATCACCGTCTCCGCCCCCTACTACGACGCCCGCGTCATCGAGGCCGCCCTCGCCGTCCGCCCCTCGGAACGCATCACGCCCTGGCGGTACAAGCCGCTCATCGTCGAGGCCATGCGGGGCGTCGTCCCCGAGACGGGCCGCACCCGCGCCACCAAAGTGAACGCCACTTTCGAGGAGGAGACGGGAATGCGCGACCACCGCCGGGCCCTGCTGACCCTGTGTGAGGACTCCCGGCTCGCCCGGCTGGGCCTCGTCGACGAGGACGTACTGCGCGACTGGTGCCGACGCCCTCTCGCCGCCGAGACCGGCAGCTGCCTGCTCCACTCGACGGTCGCCTGCGAAGCGTGGCTGCGCGCCCGGGAGATGACGCCCCGCCCGGCCACCACGAACGGAACGGGGTGAGCCGTGTTCGCGCTGAAGCCCGGCATCCTGCTGACCGAGACCGAGTACGGCATGGCCCTGCTCGACCAGAAGAGCGCCGAGTACTGGACGCTGAACCCGACCGCCGCGCTCGTCCTGCGCGCCCTGCTCGACGGGCACGGCGCCGAGCGCGCCGCCGAGCTCCTGACCGCGCGCTACGAGGACGTGGACCCGGACACGGCCGCCGAGGACGTCCGCCGCGTCCTCGACGGCCTGCGCTCCGCCGGCCTCGTCTCCCTCTGAACTCCCGGACCGGCCCGGCCCGTTCACGAACGGAGAGGCACGCATGTCGTCATCGGAAGCGCTCCCCTACGACCCCCGTTCCGTTCCCCTCGGCCGCCGCTGCGTGGCACGGCTCGCCGTCGCGGGCGCCCATCTGCTGGCGATACTGCCTCCGCACCGGATCCGGGCCGTCCTCACCCGGCTGCGCGGCGGCGTCCGGCCCGCCACCCTCGCCGAGGCGAGCGCCGCGCGGGAGACGGTGCTCGCCGTGAGCCTCGCCGCCGGCGGGCAGAAGGGCTGTCTGACCCGGTCCCTGGCCACCGTGCTGCTGTGCCGCTGGGACGGCCGGTGGGCCACCTGGTGCGTGGGCGTACGCACCCGGCCGCCGTTCGCCGCGCACGCCTGGGTGGAGGCCGACGGCGTCCTCGTCGGCGAGGGCGCGGCGGCCGGCTACTTCCAGCGGTTCTTCGGTGTGGAGTGAGCGATGACCGTCGCAGCCCCCGCCGAGGCCACGGGCACGCAGTCGGTGGACACCTCCGCCCGCCCGGGACACCGGGCCCTGCTCCGGCACCTGCGCCCGCAGTCCGGCCGCCTGGCCGCGGGCCTCGCCGTGGGCCTGACCGGCAGCGTCCTGGGCCTGGCCCAACCCCTCGCGGCCAAGCGCGTGGTGGACGACATGGGCCGGGGACACCCGGCCGCCGGACCCGTCGCCCTCCTCAGCCTGCTGGTCGTCGCCGGGGCCGTGCTCGCGGGGCTGGGGTACTACGTCCTGCAGTGCTCGGCGGAGTCCACCGTCCGCGACGCCCGCTGCCGACTGGCCCACCGCCTGCTGCGGCTGCGGGTCCCCGTGGTCGAGAGCACCGAGCCGGGCGACCTGATCGCCCGGCTCACGTCCGACACGACACTGCTGCGCCGGACCGCGCCGCTCGCCGTGACCGCCGCCGTCAACGGCACGCTGGTGACGGCGGCGACCGTCACCATGATGGGGCTCCTCGACCCCGTTCTGCTGTGCGCCACCCTGGCCGTCGTCGCCTTCGTCGGCGTCCTCGTCGCGGTCGTCTCCCCCCGCATCGGCCGGGCCACCCGCACCACGCAGGAGGCGGTGGGCCGCCTCGGTTCCACACTGGAACGCGCGTTGGGCGCCTTCCGCACGGTCAAGGCGTCCGGCGCCGAGCGCCAGGAGACCGAGGCCCTCCGGCGGGCGGCCGAGGAGGCCCGCCGCACCGGGGTGCGGGCCGCCGCGTGGGAGTCGGTGTCGGCGACGGCGACGGCGGTGGTGCTCCAGGTCTGCTTCCTCGTGGTGCTGGGACTGGGCGGCGCCCGGGTCGCGTCCGGGGCCATCGGCGTCTCCACGCTCGTCGCCTTCCTGCTCTACCTCTTCGCGCTCGCCCCGCGGGTCGGCCAAGTCGTTGAGGGAGTGGGCCAGTTCCAGGTGGCGTCGGCGGCGGCCGGCCGGATCGCGGACGCGGAACGGCTGGAGGTCGAAGAGGGCGAGTCCGAAGTCGGGGCCGAAGAGGTGGAGGGCGAACGGGGCGCCCGGGACGGGGAACCGCGACCGCCCGTCGCCGTCAGCTTCCGGCAGGTCTGCTTCACCTACCCCAGGCCCGGGGCGCACCCCACCCACCACCGGGTCTCCTTCGACGTCCCCGCACGCGGACTCACCGCCTTCGTCGGCCCGTCCGGCGCGGGCAAGACCACGCTCCTGTCCCTCATCGAGCGCTTCTACGAGCCCTGTTCGGGACGCGTCCTGCTGGACGGGAAGGACATACGGCACTGGCCCCTGGCCCGGCTGCGGGCCCGCATCGGCTACGTGGAGCAGGACGCCCCCGTCCTGTCGGGCACCCTGCGCGACAACCTGACGTTCGGCACGGCCGGTTCGTCCGACGCGGACATCGCGAAGGTCCTGCGCCTGACCCGCCTGGACGAGGTGACCGCCCGGCTGCCCGACGGGCTCGACACGACAGTCGGCCACCGCGGCAGCCGCCTCTCCGGCGGCGAACGCCAACGCGTCGCCATCGCCCGCGCGTTGCTCCGGCGCCCCGGCCTGCTGCTGCTGGACGAGGCCACCTCGCAGCTGGACGCGGCGAACGAGGCGGCGCTCCGCACGACGGTCGCCGCCGCCGCCCGGGAGGTGACGGTCCTGGTGATCGCCCATCGCCTGTCCACCGTGACGACGGCGGACCGGATCGTGGTGATGGAAGCGGGACGGGTGCGGGCCATCGGCTCCCACGGGGAGCTGATGGCCCGCGACGAGCTGTACGCGTCGCTGGCCCGGACGCAGTTGCTCACGTGAGCCGGCGAGGGCCGGGCCGCTTCACCCGGCGCCGCGTCCGTCTCGGCGGCGCCCCCGGAAGGGTGGTTACAGCGCTTCCGTACCGTGTTGCAGGTCGCGCAGCTCTTCCAGGTTCTCCCGGAGCTTCTTCATGTCCGCGGAGGGGTGTTCCCGCTCCATCTTGCGCATCTTCTCCAGCTGCCGCTCGATCTCGGCGGAGCTGTGACCGCCCGGGGCCGAGCCCTTGCTTCCGGCCGAGGGCGAGCCCTTGCCCGTACCGGCCTCGCCCAGCTTGGCGGACTGCAGGTCGCCGACGGCCCGTTCCACGTCCTGCGGCTTGATCTTCTTGGCGCCGGAGGGCGCCTTGAACGCGGGGGCCTCGCCCTTGAAGCTGATGGACAGCGGCAGCTCGCCATTCGGCTTCTTGCCGTCCTTGGCGAACTGGGCGAGGTCCAGCGTCAGTTCACGGACGACGCCGCCCTTGATGGCGATGTCGAACTTGATGTCCTTCTCGGGAACGTCCGTGACGTCATCGGGCACGGGAGGGAAGGACGGGTTCTTCTCCGCGAGCGGCTTCAGCCCCTCGGCCAGGTCCTGCACGGCCTTCTTCGCGGGCACGATGGCCGTCACATGGTCGGCACCGCCCTTGCTGCCGGCGTCCTTGAGGTCGGCGTTGTCGACGAGGGCCTTCTTGAAGGCGTCCAGGATCTTCTTCTGGTCCTGGACGTCGAGCCGGGCGGCGGGACCGCCGCCGGGGCCGCCGAAGCCGGGCTTGTTCTTCGTGAACTCCTCGAAGTCCTTGATGTCGTAGGCCAGCCACTGCCCGCTCATCATTTCCTTGAACGGGGACGGCATCTTCTCCAGCTCGCCCAGTCCCTGCTCAAGACCCTCGCGGCCCTTCGCCGTCATTCCGGCGATGCGCTTGAAGTCCATGCGCTGGTACATCGTCCTGCCGTCGGACCGGATGTCCATGACGGGTTCCCCGCCGTCCAGGGCGAGCGCGTATCCGCCCGGAACATAGGTGTTGGCCTCCGGCGACTTGAGGACTTCCCGGACCGGCTTGTCGGAGTCCACCCACGCGGAGACCCTCATACCGGCCATGATCTTGGCGTAGTCGCGCTCAAAGCCCTTGGAGTCCTTCAGCGCGGACCAGATCTGATCCTCGCTCGCCGCGATCCGGAACTCCGCGGTGAGCGCCTTGCGCTCACCCAGTTTCTCGAACCCCTGCTGGACCTTCGCGCCCGCGCTGATCTTCTCGATCGGGCCACAGGCGACGGACACGGTGGTAATCAGGGCCACACAGCCGACGGCGGCCGAGCCCTTGCGCTTGATGGAGATGCTCCTGCTCCTGATTCGATGCGACAGATGCCGATGCGACGGCTGATGCCGGTGGGTACGACCAGGATGCCCGCGGCAAGGTTGTACACGCCAGCGGTTTTTGTCGGGGCCGCGCAGCGATCGAGCGGGGGAGCCGGACTCATCACTTCCTGGACGAAAGCTCCCCGGAAACACACAGGCACCGGACGCGCTCGCTGAACTCGTCGTGGCTCAGGGTCTCGTGCCGCCCGTGCGGGTCGTACAGCCGGATGGTGTCGGCGTCGTAGCCGAGGACGGCGAAGGCGTGCTGGTCCTCCTCCTCGCCCATGTCGAGGCCCGCTATGACGACCCTGCGCTGGTCCAGCCCCGACATCGCCTCGTCCAGGGCACCCTCCAGCGGCTCGTCCCCCGCGTCACCCTCGCACTCGATGCCGTATCCGAGCAGCTTGAGAGCCGTCGAGACCTTCTTGCAGCCGTCGAGGGCCTCGTAGCTGGGTGCCCCGAGCAACGGGGACTTCCGCTTCGCCAGGGCCTTCTCCATGAGCGCCACCCAGGACGAGGTACGGCCGTCGGCGTACAGACCCGTGGGGCAGGCGGGGCGGGCGTGGACAAGGGGACCCACCTCGACCGTCCGGTCGAGCCTCACCTTGTAACGGCCGTTGGGCAGCGGCTTGATCCGGTTCTCCAACGACGCGGGGTCGACGTACGCCAGGGCCGCCAGGGTGGCGAGGTAGACGCAGTCGCCGACCTCGCCCTGCCGGACGTCGTCGGGCCGCGGATAGCCGGTCCGGCTCCACAGGGTGAGTTGGCTGAGGTCCCATGTGGTGAGCTGCACCCCGCCGGCCGTACGCTCCCGTTCGGCCCTCGACTCCCGTACGGACGGCCTGCGTTGCGGGGCGGCGGCGGACGGCTCTGTTCTCTTCAGCGCGCTCAGCATCAGGCAGGGTCCCTCTCCCGGTGTCAGGGCACGTGTGGCAGCGACGTCACCCAGGAGCGAGCCTAGGTACGGCTGCCATGGCGTGACTGTCGGCGCTGGTCGACTGTGGGGGGCAAAGGTTGACCTGACCGGAATCGGCGCTCTGATCAGAGGTGTCTGATCAAGCCCGAAAACGCGTTGCCCCCGCCGGGGAGCAGCCACTACCGCCGCGCCGGCACGAAAGCCGCCCGCCTACGCCGACGTGATCACCAAGCGCCTCGTCCTCCGGGCCCTGGAGGCGTCGCTTTCAGGGCCCCCAGCGCCGCACTGCCTCTTCCATGAGCCCCGGGGCAGAGTGACCGTTCAGCGTCCGGCGCCGTGGACGGCCCGGTAGTCGCTGGGGCTCAGGCCGTGGGCCGCCTTGAAGGCACGGCTGAAGTGAGCCGGGTCCATGAACCCCCACCGGGCCGCTGTCGAAGCCACCGTGCGGTCGGCCGCGTACGGGCCGGCCAGGTCACGTCGACAGCCCTCCAGCCGACGCTGCCTGATCCAGGCCGTGATCGTCGTCTGCTCCTCGGAGAAGAGTTTTTGCAGGTAGCGCAGTGACACATGGTGCGCCTTCGCGATCTGCTCCGGGGAGAGACCGGGGTCGGCCAGGTTCTGGTCGATGTATGCGCGGACGCGCAGGAGCGTGGTGCGGCGCACCGCCTGCCGGTCGTCGCCCGGGCGTGGCCGTCGTTCGGCGAACATCGTGGCGAGCAGATCACCGGTGGTCCGGGAGAGGCCCTCCGCGCTGTCCGCGTACTCGCGGGAGCGTCCGGCCAGGCGGGTGAGGAACGGAGAGACCAGGGCACCGACGCCTTCGGTCGCGGAAAAGCGGGTCGCCGTCAGCTCGCCGGTCCGGCTGCTGTCCAGGTGGGCCAGGCGATGCGGAAGCATGAACTCCAGCATCGAGAAGTCCGCACGGCACACGAGGGTGTAAGGCCGGGTGGTGTCGTAACAGGCGATGTCCCCGGGACCCAGCACCGTTTCGCGGCCGTCCTGGCGGACCACCGCGCTGCCGCGCTGCACCACGCCCACGAGGAGGTACTCGGCATCCGAGCGGGCGATCAGCCGTGGCGTCCGGTCGACGCGGCTCGGATCGGCCGATACCTCGCAGATCTGGACGGCACCGAGACGATCGGCCCTGATCTCTCCGCGGAACGGCTCGTCCTGAAGCGGCTCGACGTGGACCGGCACGAAGCTGTCGCACACGACGTCCTGCCAGAAGGCGCGCCGGTCCGCGGACGCGTGGTCCTGCGTCCGCAACAGGACGGTCATGGCTGCCCATTCATCTCTGTCCGCGTCCGCGTCCACGTCCGCGTCCGCGTCATAGGGCTGATCACGGTTGCTTCACTTTCGCCTCATGAGGAATGCGGCGGGCCGCCGGCGGATTCCCGTGCGCGTACCGACAAGCGGGCGTGCGCCTGAGGACAAACCGGCCACGCCCGCACCGGGCACTGTGGAGGCGTTCGACGAGCCGTCCGTCCCGATGGGAGACAACGCATGCCTTTCGCGTCAGTCAATGGTCAGCAACTGTACTTCGAGGACACCGGGGGCGACGGCCCGGTGGTCGTCTTCAGTCACGGCAACCTCATGAACCACCGCATGTGGGCGCCCCAAGTAGCGGCGTTGCGCGGTGAGTTCCGCTGCGTGGTGTGGGACGAGCGTCTGCACGGCCGTACCCGGGACGACGGCGCCCTGCACACGTACTGGGACTCCGCCGACGACCTCCTGGGCCTGCTCGACCACCTCGGCATCGAGCGGGCAGCACTGGCCGGTCACTCCCAGGGCGGATTCCTGTCGCTGCGCGCCGCTCTGCGCGCGCCCGAACGGGTCGGGGCCCTGGCCCTGATCGACAGCGCGGCGGTGGCCTGGCCGCCGGAGGCCCTGGCCCAGATGAGAGGTATCAGCGAAGGCTTCCGCGGCGACGGCCCGGACGCGGTGGCCCCGCTCCTTCTCGACATGCTGCTCGGCAGACCCGGGATCCACGCGGACTGGCTCCACGCATGGCACGAGCAGCCTCGGGAGCGACTGTCCGACGCGGTGGCCGTACTCATGGGCGTCGACGACGTCTCCACCCGCCTCGGCGAGATCACTCAGCCGGCCCTGATCGTGCACGGCGAGGCCGACCAGCCGGTCCCCCTGCCGCTGGGGCAGATGCTCCGCGAACGCCTGCCCGGCGCCACGGACCTGACCGTGGTACCGGGCGCGGGACACACACCCAGCCTGACCCACCCCGACCAGGTCAACGGTCCGTTGACCGCCTTCCTTCGCCACCACGCCTGAGCCGTACGGGAGGAACCGCACCATGACGCCACCACCCACTGACCCCGCACTGCTGCCTCTCGCCTTCCAGAACGCGCTCAATGCCCACGCTGCCGACCAAGTCCTGGCGCTGTACACGGAGAACGCGACGATGCGCACCGTCACCGGTGAGGTGATCAGCGGCAGCGCCGCGCTGCGGAAGGAAGTCGAGCAGACGATCGCCGCCGGCCCCCGCATCACCAACACCACCCGCCATGTCCTCGTCGGCGACGGCACCGCCTTGGTGATCGTCGACTGGAACATGCAGACGACGGCGCCGGACGGCAACCGCGTCACCGCGTCCGGCACCACCACGAACGTGGCACGCCGCAGCACCGACGGCACCTGGCGCTTCACCATCCTCAACCCGGCCGGCACCGAGCCCGTGGACGAAGCAGACGGAGCGCCCTTTCGGTCTGTCGCACACCGGCCGCCGACGTGAGTCGGCGGCCGATGAGTGGTGGTGCCGGCTTTCCTCGGCTCTGGGCGTGACTAGCCGACGGAAACGCTCCAGGACCGGCCCGGTGCCCGGAAACCGCCACCGGGCTCGGACGCGAAGGTGAAGAGAGCCGAGCCGACGTTGCCGTAGCTGTAGAAGGCCGCCATGTCCGCACGCCCGTTGCCGTCGTAGTCGCCGGCGAGGAGCTGGGCGTTGTTGGGGTTCCACTCGTCAGGCTTGGCGGTCCAGGACTTGACCGGGGTTTCGAAGCCGCCGTCGGCCGTGGACCGGAAGGTGAACAGGGCCGTCGAGCCGTCGCCATAGCCGTACATGGCACCGATGTCCGCGCGGCCATTACCGTCGAAGTCGCCGGCGACGACCTTCATGTTGCGTCCCCACCAGCTGTTGGCGGGGGCGTTCCAGGACATGGTCTCCTTGCCGAAGGTTCCGTCGGGCGCGGAGAGGAACGTGAACAGAGCGGCGCGGGCATCGTCGTAGCCGTACAAGGCGGCGACGTCCGCGCGGCCGTTGCCGTCGAAGTCGCCGGCGACGATCTGGATGTTGTTCACGTCCCACTGTCCGGGCTTGCCGGTCCAGGACTTGGTTTCCTTGCGGAAGGTGCCGTCCGGTTCGGAGAGGAAAGTGAACAGAGCTGCCGAGTTGTCGTCGTACCCGTACATGGTGGCCAGATCGGCGCGGCCATCACCGTTGAAATCACCCACGACCAGCTGCTTGACGCTCTTGAACGTCCACTGCCCGGGCTTGGTGCTCCAGGACTTGACGGGCTCCTTGCGGAAGGTTCCGTCGGGCTCGGAGAGGAAAGTGAACAGGGCTACCGAGCCGTCGTCGTACCCGTACATGGTGGCCAGATCGGCACGACCGTCACCGTTGAAATCACCCGCGACCAGCTGCTTGACATTCTTGAACGTCCACTGCCCGGGCTTGGTGCTCCACGACTTGACGGGCTCCTCGAAGCCGCCGTCGGGCTTGGAACGGAAGGTGAAGAGTGCTACCGAACCGTCGTCGTAGCCGTACAGAGCGGCGGTGTCGGCGCGGCCGTCGCCGTCGAAGTCACCGGAGACGGTCAGCTTATTGGCGCCCTTGACCACGGCGGACCGGGAAATGACCTGACGCATCCAGTAGTTGACATCGTCGACACGGGTCTCGACCGCGTTGTTCCGGGACTCCTCCTCGCCAAAGCAACCGCCGTGCCAGGCAAGGCTGTGAACGGCAGCCAATTCGAAACGCCCGCCGGTTTCCCGGAAGGCCGGACCCCCGGCATCACCCTGGCAGATCGCCGCACCAGGGGACTTGCCGGTCAGGCCGAGCGAGGCGGCGTCCACCGAGCCGATGGTGAAAGTGGCGTCGTGCAGGCGGTCGGGGACCCACTCGTCCTTGGTACGCCCGTAGCCGGTCACCCGCAGTTCCTCGCCCGGCGTGGGCTTGCCGGTGGCTATGCCGACCGGGGTGATCCCGGTGACCGGCTGGGAAAGCCTCGCCAGCACCAGATCGCGGTCCTCGCGCGGGACGAGTTCCACCACCTCCGCCTTGCTGCCGGTTTCCTGGGCGAGGTCGAGACGGCCGATGGTGGCCGTGGTCTTCCACTTGGGTGCACCGGCAGCGACGTTGAGGGGCTGAGCCGGATTCTCGGCGAAGCAACTGGCCGCTGTGACCAACCACTGCTGATCGACCAGTGCGGCGGAACAACTGCGGTGACCATTACCGATGTCGAGCTTGGCGGTGAACGCGTACGAGGCGTCCTTGGTGGCAGTGCCGACCACAGCCTGGGCGGGAGTGGCGGTCAGCAGACCGGCTGCGACTCCGGAGGCGACGAGCCCTTGGAGCAGCGCGACGCGCGAACGTCTGGCAAGCATGTGTTTCTTTCCGTTGAGATCAGAGTTCAGGCAACGGCGAAGCCGAGAGTGCGGATACCCGGGATGACGGGGGCAGCTCTGACGGCAGCGACCAGAAAGGTGGTCGCGCGACGTATCACCAAGGCGCCCCCCAAGGCTCACTCAACGGCTGAACCGCGCATAATGGCGAGATAAAGACAACTGTCGGTGAACTTATCACTACGTCAGCAGGTGGCAGTAGCGGGAAGGATCTTCGCAATCCGGCGACGGGGCGGCTTGCCCTCGGACTCCTCTCTTGGGGTAGTGGGCTGAGTGCGCCCTCGGGCACTCACCCCAGGACATTCGGCAGAGGTTGAGCGCGCCGACCCGGTGGCCGATCCGGCTGCGCCCCGGGCGATCCGCCAACGTCTGGGTCGTCACAGTCATCACGGCGGACGGACGATGCGGCCGTCCACGGGTCACCGCCGTACACGCGCCGACCGCCCGTGGTACGGCTGCCGCCCGGTCACAGGGCCATCTCACCGTCGCTGTCGTGCAGTTAGAACCAGAAGTCTGAAGGTGCATGAAGCATGGGAACAGCGAAAGTTCAGTGGCGAAAGTCCTCGAAGTCGACTGACTCCCAGGGGAATTGCCTTGAGGTCGCGGCGTTGGGGGACGAGATCCTCATCCGGGAGAGCGACGACCCGGATGTGGTCATCCGAACCACTCAGGCCAAGCTCCGAGCCTTCATCGACAGCGCTGTCGCAGGCGAATTCGACAGCCTCGCCTGACCGCCCGAGGTCACCGTCTGATCATCGCGTGACAGCAGCCTGGCGGTGGGATCGATCGGCCTGTTCTGGCCGCCCAGCGAGAGAACGCTGGAAATTGGATACGACACCGTGGCTTCCCGTCACAGCCGGGGCCATGCCCCCGAGGCCACCCAGGCGGGACTCTGGAGGCGCTGCCTTCAGGGCCCTGTCCCATCGACGACAGGCACGGCGGTAAGGGATCACCTCCTACCTCGTCATCACAGCGGATCACGCCCAACAACCCGGCTCCGGTCCCACCATCGACTCCACTTCTCGCCCGCGCGACCTCGCTGCCGTCCGGCCACGTATCCGGGGCTGGACGCACCAGCGGGGCCCGACAGGGGACGTGACCCGCATCACTAATCCTGCCCGAGCGGATGGCGTCAATCCTTGACCACTAGTCGTTATCCGACCAGCGGTCGTCCATAATGCGACCCATGCGAACCACTCAAAGGAAAGCGCGGGAAGTTGCTGAGCGTGACCAGGCGCTGGTGCGGCTGGCCCTGGACATGGTCAGCAAGGAGGGCTTCCACAACCTGACACTGGCGAAGCTCGCCCAGGAGGCCGGCTACTCGAAGGGGACGGTGTACAACCACTTCACCTGCCGCGAAGACCTGCTCATCGAGCTCTCGGCCGAGAGTGCGCGGCGCCAGTTGCGCTACTTCCAGGCCATCGCGGATCTGCCATGGGACGGAGTGAAGTCGGTCTACGGCATGGCCTTCGCGTACCTGCGCCATGCCGTGGTCGCCCCGGTGCTCTTCGAGTGCAGCATCTCCGCACGCACGGATGCGATCTGCCGGATGGCATCCCAGGGGCGGATGGAGCGGCGCGACCTGGTCGAATCCCAGATGGCTCAGGTAGTCGGCTTCGCCGTCCAGCGCACGGTCGCTGACGGGGCATACAGCAATCCCGGCGTACCGACCGCTGTGGCGGTCGATGCCTTGCGGGCCTTCATCTTCGGGTACGCGACGATGCACCTGTTGCCCCGGCGTTTCCGCTGGGCCGAAGAGGAGGGCCTGGAGGAGCGGTTGCTGGTCATGGCCTCGATGGTTCACGGCCTCGGGTGGCCCAGGTTGGAGAAGGAAGAGCTCCTGGCCGTCCATCGAGTCGTCGTCGATGTGGTCGACAGGACCACTCGCGAGTGCCAAACAGGTTGACTACTCATCGTAGCCACAGCGGCAGGATCAGCCGAGGTCGCTCATCTACGTTCCCGAGCCCCCATCGATCCATTGATCGAACTGCTTGTCAAAAATCGACCAACTGTCATAACGTGAGTCGTGCCCGCCGGGGGGGGTGGGCAGATGCAAGTGGAGGGGCTATGCGCATCAACATCGCCCGCCGCGGCAGTCAGCTGTGGCAGGCGTGCGTCGATCTCGCGCGAGATCGGTACACACGTGATTACCAGGCACACATTGATCCGTCACCGGACTGCTTCATCGCTCTGTGTGCGGACGCGGACGACAGTGGATGCCTTGTTCCACTGGCTTGTGCGGGCCTGACCTACGGGGGGACCAAGAACCTGCTCGTAGAGAGCTACCTGGGCGCGGCGGCGACTGACATCCTCACCGAGAGGTCGGGGGAGAAGTGCGAGCCGACAGACCTGATCGAAGTGGGGCCGCTGGCCTCCCGTGAAGCCGGTGCCGGACGACAGTTGATCCGGATGGTTCCGGCACTGGTCTGGTGCAACGGTGCCACCTATCTGCTCTGCACCGTCACCACGCCGCTGGCACGGATGCTGGCCCGGGTCGGCATCCAGTTCACCGGCGTAGCGGAGGCGCGCGAGGACTCCCTTCCGCTGGCTCAGAGGGGCCGATGGGGGACGTATTACGACACAGCTCCCGTCGCCGGCTACGTGGATTTACGTGCGTTCGATGCAGGGCTCAACCAGCAGGCCGAAACGGGCTATCAGCTCGCCGTGACTTGGGAACAGGGGACCGCGCTGGCCAGTCGGGGGACGGCGGCCCGATGAAGAACATTCGCCGAAACCTGCTGGCGGCCGAGCACCAGAACAACGTCCTCGTCGAGCGGCTCGCACCGGACGGCACGACCGCCGAGACCTTCACCTACGCCCAACTGGCCCAGTGGAGCGGAGAGATCCGTCGCGCTCTCGCTGTCTGCGGAGTGCCGGAGGGGGCCAGCGTCGGCGTCGTCGCCGGGAACGGGCCTGAATGGGTGGCCGCAGATCTGGCACTCCTGCTGGGCGGCCTGGTGGAAGTGCCCGTGCCGCTGGCGTTCTCCGGTGAGCAGGCAGCGTCACTGCTGCGCGAGGTTCGGCTCTGCCTGGCCGATGAAGCCGGTGCCCTCAAGCTCGCCGAATGGGGGCTGGCCGAGAACATCACAGTCGTCCCGATCCATTCCCACCGGGGTCGCGCTGACGGGGACACCTGGCCGGAGGGTCTTCCGATACCCTCGGACGAGCGCATCATCAAGATCATCCATACATCGGGGACGACGGGCGCACCCAAGGGCGTGAAGATCCGCGCCAAAGCTCTTGAAGCCCTCCTTGTTTCGCTCAACTCGGTCTCACCGACGGGGGTTTACGCACGCTACCTGTCCCTGGTGCCATTCAGCCTGCTCATCGAACAGGTCACCGCGGTGTATCTGCCGATCATCAGCGGAGGCCGGATGGTCCTGCTGCCGGACTCGACCGCCCTGCTCGGCACCGCTGGCTCCCGCGCCGAGGACGTCGTGACCTGGATGCGTGCCGCACACCCCACCGCTGCGGTGCTACCGCCAGCCGCAGTGAGCGCGCTCGACAAGGCCGTCCGGAGCGGTGGTGGTGCCGAGCCGATCCTCGGCACGGGCCAACGGCCGTTCCTCATGGCCGGAGGTACCCCCGTCGATATAGGGGCCCAACTCCGCCTGGATACCGCCGGGTTGCGGGTACACGAGGGATACGGGCTCTCTGAGAATAGCTCGGTGGTCTCCTGGAACACACCTGATAACTGGCGTCCCGGGACGGTGGGGAAGCCACTGCCACACTGCAGGGTCAGAGTTTCGGAAGACGGAGAACTCCTGGTCAAGTCCACTTCGCTCTTCGCCGGTTACACCGTGGAGGACCCGACCAGCCGCCCCGTGGACGCGGAGGGCTGGCTGCACACGGGAGACCGCGCCGAGATCGACGAGGATGGATACATCCGGATCCTGGGCCGGCTGAAGAACGTGATCATCACCAGCCACGGCCGGAACGTCTCGCCGGAATGGGTGGAAGGTAACCTACGCAGTTGTTCATCCGTCGTCGATGCCGTTGTCTTCGGCGACGGCATGGAACACCTCGCCGCAGTCCTGGTCACCTCACAGGGCATCAACCCCGAGACGGCGCGGCAGCAGGCCCGGGCACACGCCGAGGACCACCTCGCCGAGACCGACCGGCCCGAGACCTTCGTCGTCGTACCGGACAGCCGTGCGTTCCGCGACAAGTACTTCACGGTCACCGGCCGCCCTCGGCGGCAGCTCATCTTCAACGACCTGGTGGGCGCGGATCCCGCCCGCCTCAGCTGATCACTCAACGCACTGCGCAACGCATCGAGCAGGGGGGCTTGCTTGCCATGACACTTACTCAGAACAGCCTTCGACTCACCGCCATCGGGAGCGGCGACGGTCTGGCAATCACCCCGGCCGGCGGGGAAGCCGACTTCACCGAGCTGTACCAAGCCGGTCTGGACGGACTCTTGGCCGACGCAGGACACCTCCTCATACGCGGCTTCAACCCGGGCGTCGAGGAGTTCAACGAACTCGTGCAGCGTTACAGCTCCCGCACAACGCTGGATCCGGCCCGCACATTCCACGGAGATGCCGCCCAGAAGGTCGACTCCGGGCACGATCCCATCGGGCTCCATCTGGAGAACGGGGCGACTCCTTTCGCGCCCGACCTGCTGTGGTTCTACTGCGTCAGGGCGGCCACGTCAGGGTCGGAGACGACCGTCTGCGACGGATTCCGCGTGTGGGACGCCCTGTCGGACCGGACAAGGAAGGTCTTCACCGCCCAGCCGGTCAAGTACTCGCGCAACGTCCCGAGAGAAATGTGGCAGCGGCTCGCGGCACACCTCGCCGGCGAATCCCACCACCCCGGCCGGATGCAGGTCTCCAGCCTCTACGCGTTGGCGAATGAGGGCGCCGACGTGACCTTCACCGAAGAGTCCGACGGCAGTCTGACATACACGTACACAGTGTATGCCGCCCACCCCACCCGTTGGTCCACCCGCACCGCCTGGGCCAACAGCCTGCTGGGTCCGTCGTTCAACTACGAGGCGCCCGAGATCCGTTTCGCCGACGGATCCGCGATACCCGACGACGTGATCGCCGAGTATTCCCAGGTGACCGAATCCGTCACTGAAGAGGTGTCGTGGGAGGACGGCGACATCGTCCTCATCGACAACTCCCGGGTCATGCATGGCCGTCGGGCGATCACCGATCCCGACCGCACCATCCTCAACGCCCAGAGCTACAACAGGAGCTGATCCATGAAGTACGGCATCGTCATCCGCTACGAATTCGACACCTCGTGGCTGCGGCTCAGCCGCGAAGAGCGCAACCAGAAACAGGAGATCTTCCAGAAGGAGATCGTCGGACCCTTCGTCGACCGGTTGTCCGTACGGCACTTCGACGCCGAGGCGTTCTCCACCGGCTACTCCGACTTCCTGATCGTCGAGACCGATGACATCAAGTCCTACTACTACTTCGTCGAGAAGCTGCGCGACAGCGAGTTCATCGCCCATGGCTGGGCACGCATCCGAGACATCTCCATCGGCGTCCAGGACGGCTACAGGGAGTACGAGAGTGACAACTCATAATCAGTTCCACGGCATTGCCGATGCTGTCCGCACCGAGCTGGCATCGGTCACCCGGCTCGCTCACATCAACACCTTCCACCCGGGCGCCTTCGACTGGTCAGAAGCCGGCACCGCGGACGAACTGAATTATGTCTCCACCGTCGCGTACGGGGAGGCCGGCCACGAGAAGCAAGCCGTCGCCTATCTCACCAAGGAACTCGCCCAGCTCGCCGAAATCGAGCGGCATGTGAGCGCCGTCATGACCATGGTCATGGGTGAACTGCACGACCTGCGCGACCCGATCAACGTCGGGCACGAGCTGCACAACGCGCTGTCCTGCTTCGCATCCGAGGAGATCCAGCACGCCAATACCTTCTACCGCTACGTGCGTGCCCTCTCTGGAGTCGAACCGCGTGTAGACAAGGCACTGTTCGACGAACGATTCGACGTCTTCCGCACCGACGATCACCCGTACGTCAAGCTGGTCGCCCTGTGCTGCTCGGCCTACGTCGGCGAATCCGTCATCACCGTATTCGAGCACCGCGCCGACGCACTCGACCCCCAGCGGGACCGGTTCTTCACCCGGCTTCTGCACACACACGGCCTCGACGAAGCCCGCCACGTGAAGATCGACCACGTCGCCATGAAGCTGGTCTACCCCGCGCTCACCGCTCATCAGCAGCAACGCGTCCGTGAACTTCTCTCTCAGATCGAGGAGCTGAACCGAAGGCTGGCCGAGGCCTTCCAAGCAGCCACCGAGCAGATCCTGGCCGTCGACTTCACCACGGGCAACCCCGCTGCCGCCGTCCAGTTGGAGATGACCAAAGCGTTCGGCAGCAAGGTCTTCGCCCCCGACGGCACACTTCACACCGTCGACGAGATCCTCGACGACGAACTGAGCGCCGTGATCACCGCCTTCTCCGGGGTCGGACGGGTCCACGCAGCGGGTATCCCGCCCCTGTCGCCCGAAGTCCCCGCATTGGCGGGAGCGGGACAGTGACGTCGCCGGCTGTGGGAGCAGGCACCGCGCCGAGAGCTGCTTCAGGGCGGTCCGCCGTCACGACGGGTCGGATCGCGGTGGGAGCGGCAGTACTGGCCCTCCTGCTCGCAGCGATGGACGCCACGGTGATGGGGACAGTGCTGCCCAGCGTCCTGTCGGACGTCGGCGGTGCATCAGGCGGCGGATACGCCTGGCTGGTGTCCGGGTTCATGCTGGCCCAGGTCGCGGGTACCCCGCTCGCGGGCTGGGTAGCCGACCGACTCGACGACCGGGTGCTCGCCATCGGCGCCACTGCGGTCTTTCTCGCCGCCTCCGTCGCCGCCGGCCTGGCCGGGTCCTTCACGGTGCTTGTCACCGCGCGGGTCCTGCACGGCCTGGCCGCAGGCGCGATCGTCGTCTCCAGTTACGTCATCGTCGGGCGCATCTTCGGCCCCCAGCGGCGGGCCAAGGCCCAGGGCATGCTGAGTATGGTCTGGGGAGTGGCCGCCGTCCTGGGGCCGGTTGTCGGCGCGGCTGTCACCGAAATATGGGGCTGGCGTTGGGTGTTCTTCGTCAACGTGCCGCTGTGCGCGCTGGTGGTCATTGCGATAGCGGTCGCCCTGCCGAAGCCTGCGAAGACCGAGGGCAGCCATGGTGCGCGCATCGGCTTCCCGACTACGGAATACGCCCTGGTCACCGGAGGATCCGCGCTGTTCCTCATCGGCCTGCAGGGCGGCGCCCTGGGCATGGGCGCGGTCGGCGGATCGATCACCGCGGTCGCCGGTCTGGCGGCCCTGGGGCTGGTCCGCCGATTCGGAGGCAGCCTCGTGCCGAGGCAAGTCTTCGCTCGAACCCCCGTCGCGGCGGCGGCACTCGCCACGATCGGCGCCTGCGTCGTCATGTACGCCACAGTGACAGTCCTTCCCATCCGGCTCGCAGCACTCGGGATGTCCACCACCGGGATCGCTGTGGTGATCGGGCTCTCCGCCGTCGGCTGGGTGACCGGAAGCGCCCTGACGGGCGGGCTCATCTCCAAGCACGGCTACCGGCCCTCGATGATCATCGGCGCACTGGCGCTCCTCGGCAGCGCCGTGCTCAGCGCCACCGGTGAACTTCCCTGGCTGGCCGGCGCCCTGGCCGGAGTCGGCACCGGTGCAGTGACGGCGACGACACTCGCCCTGATCCAGGACCAGTCGCCGCCCGAGCAACTGGGCGTGGCGACGTCCGCGGCGACGATGCTGCGCAACATCGGATCCGCGGCGGGCGTGAACGGCATTGCGGCGCTGTACGCGGCCCTGGCGACATCGTCATCGCACCAGGAGAACCGGGCGTTCTGGGTACTCGCCGTCGTGGCCGTGCTCACAGTCCTTCTCCCCGCACTGTCCGCACCACGCCGCCGCACGACAACCGCTTGACCCAGGTGATCTCATCTCAGAGGCGGCGGTCACATCCCCGACTGCCGCCTCTGAGGAGTGACACCACGAGTGCCGACTCCCCAAGCCAGCGACAGTCCCGTCGTTCTCCGGTCATCCCGGCCCGACCGGACCGGAGCACCCTGCCAGGTATCCGGTATTCGGAGGTCCTCCCATATGGCGGCAGGGATACCCAGGTCCACCGGCCCAACGTCCTGTTGACGCTGCGCCCAGGAGGTCAAGGCGCCCCGAGCAACACAGCGACAGCCGCCCGGGCATGACGGGCCGGGGCCGGATCGCCGCTGATGCCGGCGGTCACGATCGCTCCTTCGGCGAGCAGGACGACGGTTTCCACCACCGGCGCCCCGGCCGCGTCGACCCACGCCGCGATCTGGTCGTGGAATGCCCGCTTGTGCGAACGGACTTCGGCCAGCACCGCCTTGGAGGAGGGGCCGAGTTCACCGTAAGCGTTGAGCCAGGCGCATCCGCGGAAGCCGGGCTGCGCGAACCACTCGGCAAGCCAGTCGAAGACGGCGAGTACGCGCTCGCGAGGTTCCTGGATCTGCTCCACACGGGCGGCCAGAGCCGCTCTCCATCGCTGGTCGCGACGTTTGAGCGTCGCGACGACGAGGTCCTCCTTCGACGCGAAGAATCGGTAGATCCGCTTCAGCGGCAGACCCGATGCCGCGCGGACCTCGTCCATTCCGACGGCCTGGACACCTCGCTCGTAGAAGAGCTTCTCCGCTGCGTCGAGCAGTGCTTCGCGGTCCAGGCGGTTCCGTTCCTCGGCGATCGGGGCCGGCATCCGGGACTCCTTGACGTTGAGAACGATCGTTCTCTACCTTAACCCCCGTCGAGAGAACGCACGTTCTCAATGTGAGGAGGACGCAGTGCCGGAACATCGTCCGCCGTACCCGCCGTTCACACGGGAGACCGCCCTGCAGAAGGTCCAGGCCGCTGAGGACGCGTGGAACACCCGCGATCCCCAACGGGTGGCACTGGCCTACACACCGGACTCGACGTGGCGGAACCGGGACACGTTCGTCAGCGGCCGCGAGGAGATCGTCGCTTTCCTGACGCAGAAGTGGGAGCGCGAACGGGACTACGCCCTGCGCAAGAGCCTCTGGTCGTTCCACGAGAACCGGATCGCCGTCCGCTTCCAGTACGAGTGGCGGGAGGTGGAAGGCCAGTGGTGGCGCAGTTACGGCAACGAGCTGTGGCAGTTCGACGAGTGCGGCCTGATGCGACGCCGCGAGGCGAGCATCAACGACATCGCCATCACCGAAGCGGACAGGCGTATCCACGGCCCACGCCCCTCGGACGAATACGGGATCGACATCCCGCTCCAGTAGTGCCCGCCATCGCCGTGATCTTCTGCTCGCCCAGCTGACTGGGACATACCTGCTGGCAGCCGTCACAGGATGCGGATCTCCACTTCGGAGGATCCGTGCCCTTCGTCTTCTGACCGCAGCACCGGCCTCAGCGCAATCGTACGAGCGCCTCGCGCAATCGGCGCCGCCGCAGAAGCCATCGCGACGGCTTCGCGTGACGGCCGCCGACGACGGCCCGGCCGGTGACCGTCACCCTCACCGGCCTGCCGTGGCATCGGCATTCGTACCAGCCCGCATCCCCGCGACCTCGCGGAGTGGCCGACCATCTGCCGAGCCCGTAGACGAAGCCCAGGGTGAGCGCCAGAACGCCGATACCGACGACGGCCGGCCACGGGTCACCGCCGTACACGCTCCCACCTCCGCCCGGTCACGGGGCCACCTCGCCCTCGCTGTCGTGCAGTTGGAACCACACGCGTTTGCCGACGATGTTGTGGTGCCGGTCGCACTCCCAGTCCACGCCCGCGCGCGCGGCCAGCACGTGGACGAGGTACAGGCCCCGACCGTGCTCCTCGGCGGCGCGGGCACAGCGCGCCTCCGGAAGTCCGAGGGGGCTCTCGTCGCGTACGGACACGACCACGCGGGGTGCCCTGATCGCGATCTCCACCTCCAGGGACGGAACTTGGGTGTGCGTGACGACGTTCGTCACGACCTCGGACACGCACAGCCTCGCGTCGTCGACGAGTGCGGCGTGCTCGTCCTCCAGGACGGTCGCCACGAAGGCGCGGGCGAGTCCGACGGTGGCGGGGCGGGCCGGTACGGACAGCCGGTACGAGGCGGCGGGCTCGCGGCCCGGGGGGCGGGGACTGTTGGGCGTTGCTTTGGGCATGACGGGGTCTCCCAACGCGGGCTGCGGACCGAACACGCACGTCACCGAGTGCGGACTTGACCAGCGATCACCTGGTGCAACTGGCCTGTGGGCAGCCGCACTTCGTGACCGACGGAGCGGTGCGCGATAGCGAGAGGACCATAGAGCACGGAGGGCCACACTCGCTACTAGGGAGCACAGTTGGCCCCAGTGGACCCAGGCCGTGCGCTACGGAAGACTTGCCGCATGCCACCAAGGAAAGATCCGACGGCTCGACAGCGGCGGCTCGGCCTCGAACTCCGCAAGTTGCGGGAGGCCGCAGGGCTCACCGCGCGTGAGCTCGCGTCCCTCATGGGGATCGACCACACGAAGGTGAGCCACATGGAGACAGCCCGGTTCGGAGTCGGCTCCGACCGTCTCCGTGCGCTGGCGAGCCACTGCGGGTGCACGGACCACACCTACGTCAACGCCCTCATCGCGATGGCCACAGAACGCGAGAAGGGTTGGTGGGAAGAGTACCGAGGGGCCATCCCGACGGGCTTCCTGGACCTGTCGGAGCTGGAGCACAAATCAACCTTCCTGCACACCTACCAAGTCACGCACCTGCCCGGCCTGACACAGACCGAGGAGTACGCGCGAGCAGTATTCGAGTTCACCTTTCCCCGGCTCTCCAAGGAACAGGTCGAAAACAGGATTTCCCACCGCCTGAAGCGAGCACAGATCCTGGACCGCCCGCACGGCCCCGAGTTCACTGCCGTGATCCACGAGGCCGCGCTCCGCATGCGCTTCGGCGGCCGGGAGATGGCCCGTGAGCAGCTCAACCACCTCTTGGCCCTCTCCGAGCGGCCGAACTGCACCATCCGGGTCCTGACCTTCGAGGCCAACGGGTTTGCCGGATCGGGCCAGGCCGTGCTCCACGCCGGCGGCAGCGTTCCGCAACTCGACACGATCCACCTCGACTCGGCGCACGGCGCGTTCCTCCTGGATGCCGAGAGCGAACTCAACGCATACCGGGACCTGTTGGCGGCGATGGAGAAGGCTAGCCTGAACGTGACACAGTCGCGCGACCTCATCAGAGGCATCGCACAAACCCTGTGAAAGGCTAGGAAATGCCCGACATCGCTTGGCAGAGGTCGTCCTTTTGTGGTGGAGGTGGCAACAACTGCATAGAGATTCGCCTGGAAACCGGATTGACTCAGATAAGAGAAAGTGCGGCACCCGGATCAGTCGTCACCACAACCAGCGGACGCCTCGCGGGACTCATCACAGGCGTCAAGGAAGACCGCCTCGGTCACTCGAACTAGCGACTCTCTACGGCAGCGCCTCTCGTCTTCACAGGTGAGGGGCGCTGCCGTTTGCTTCGGGCGCCCTGGTGTGTGCAACCTAGCTACGGCAGCACCGTTGCTCCCTTGCTCCTACGACGCTACTTTCGACGTGCGCCGCAGCACTCGGACGCAGCCGTGTGCCAGGTCGGCGTAACTCGCCCTGCCTACTGGCTACTTGTGGGCCAAGAGCGGCGCCCCGACTTCTCCGGTCCAGGAAGTGGGGGCGCTCCCGCCCTTCCACCCGTCACCCGAAGGAGACCTGATGCCCACGCCGACGAACTCCCCAGCCACGCCGAGCGGCCGCCCATGCCAGCAGTGCATCCGCCTGGCCCTGGCGCGGGCCGTCGCCTCCAGGGAAGGGCGGACGCTCGATGCCATCGCGATCGAGAAGGAACGGGAGAAGCACCGCAGTGAGCCACACCCGGGCCAGCTGTAACGCAGTTGCTGCGCGCCCGGTCAACTTCGGCTGTGCGCCGCTTCCCGGCCCCGGCGCCTACCGGGCGGCGGGCATGTTGCCGTTGCGCCAGTCGTCCACGCGCTTCCGGATGCTGGCAACCATCGGCAGCGCGTTGACTTCGCCGGGCTCGAACCACCGGACGTCCGTGGATTCCTCGGACACCGCCAGGTACCCGGCCACCGGCCGGGCCAGGAAGCAGACGGAGAACTCCTGCCGTACTTCACCGTCGTCGTACGCGAAGACGTGCCGGGGGTTGGTGTACGTGCCGACGATACCGACGACCTCGATGTCAATACCGGTCTCTTCTTTGGCCTCGCGCACGGCGCAGTCCGGCAGCGACTCACCGATGTGCATCGCGCCACCAGGCAGGGCCCACATCCCGTTGTCCCGACGACGCTGCAGCAGGATGCGCCCGGCTTCGTCGACGACGACAGCGGAGGCGGCCGGCACGAGGCTGTTCGCGACGGGGGCATCGGGGTCGTCCTCGTAGTCGCGCCTACCCATGACGTTCCCCTTCCCAGACCGGGGTTCCCCGGTTCCAGAGTTCTTCGACGTGCGCGGCGAAGCGGTCGAACATACCGTCACTCTGATGCCGACGCAGATGCAATGCAGGGGCGTCGTGCCCGATGTGGTGCGTGAGCAGAGGCGTCACGATCATGTCGTCGTCGAAGCGGAACACGGACAAGTACGCGTTGCCGTCACTGTACTTGGCCTCCACGCCCTCCTGTCCACGGATCTTCTCAAGTTCAGCGAGCGTCACGCGGATCCGACACAGTTTGCCTACGTCACTGACCCCAGATCGTAGGCAAATCATTGCCGCATCGTCGCCATGCTGGGCGGACTCCGACTCACGCACAACTCGGGACTGTGGCAGATGCTTGACGACCTCACCCCGGCCGAGACACTGCGAGAGCGGCTCGCTGCCGCTAACGCCCGTAGCAGTAGGGGAAGTCGGTGACCCACAGCATGCACAGCGCACCACGCGTCATTTCCGTGCCGCACTCCTCGGGGCCACTGCCAGTTGCTGCTCCTGTGTGCACCGAGTGCGCACGGCTGGTGGACGCCAGAGCGTCGGCGTGGGCCGCCGGAGACCTGACGACCGAGACACGGCATCTCACGGCATTGCAGCACCACAGGCAGACAGCCCACGGAGGTCAGACTTCGTGACCGAGCAGCAGTCAGAGCGGCCCACTGATAGCAGCACTTCATCGTCGCCTTGCCGTCAGTGCCTCACCCTCAGGATCGCCTACTTCACCGCTTGGCGGATGCGTGAGACGCAACGTGCCGTCGATCTGTACGAGCGCCTGAGCCAGCACCAGAAGGTACACATCTGAACACGGGCCCGCATGCCCACGGCGGCCGTCCCGGTCAGGTCCTTCCTGGCCGGGCCCCGTCAGGCGGTTCAGAAGGAATTCAAGTCGACTCCCTCAGGCACCCGGTAGACGGGCGATACGACAGAGAAACTGATGAGGTCCTCCTTCGAAGCACCCGGGGAATCCTGAGGTCGCAGGCTCCTGAGGAGAAGCTCGACGGAGACAGAGGAGTGGGTCTTCTCGTCTTCCGCGTTGATCTCCAACTGCCGCGCCTCGGAGTTCGCCGGACCGTAGTGAGTAACCCGAATCCCCTGCTTGGGAAGCTCTTCGCGAAGACGCTGGAATCCCTGTTCCAGCTCTGATGGCGACAGCTTCCATATCGACCAGTAATGGTGGACCGAGTACCGACCCTTGCCATCGTCACCAGTCGACACTGCCGGGCCACCCTGCGTGACCTCGCCTCGCAATTGAGTCATGTCGAGCAGGCGACTGGAGAGATCGCTCACCTGCTTTTCTGCATCGCTGGGGTGGACCACCTTCACTTCTCGCGGGCTGCCGCGCTCCACAGTTTTCTCCAGCCCCTCGCCTATTGACCCACACCCTGTCGCAGAGAGAACCAGCACCGCCGCCGCAGCACCTAGACTCATCCATGGCCTCGAATGTCTCGATCTACTTCGCATGAGAATTCTTCAGCTTCACTTCTCCGTATTGGCCCACAACAACCTTTGCCTGGTTCTCAAGACTGAGACTCGCCCTATGGGTGTCTGCGTCGTAGTCCCAGTAGCCGCCGTGCCCTTCTGTGTCCGTGGCCATCTGGCGAGCGCCGAACTCCACGTCATCCGGAATGACCTGCTTGATGCCGGAGGGCCCAGGAGGCTGGGCACCGCCGTGCGCGAGTCTGCCGAACGTGCCAACGAGCTCATCACCCTTGTCGGCGTGCTCATTCCACACATGCCCTTGCGGCACGGGGAAATCAGAGGCACGTCCAAGCTGAACTCCAGGACTACCGGCGAAGATAACGTCGCTCACCGGCAAATCACCCTGTCTTGCGGCAGAACCAACGACCACAGTGCCGTAACTGTGCCCAATGGCCGTCAAATGATGGCCCGCGCTGGAAGAGTGCGATGCATTGAGCCCGGAAAGGAATCCGTTGAGGTTGCCGGCTGCGTCATCAGCGTAGTGACTGAACGGCGAGTCCTTCACCACGTCCTGAGGCGCATCGTAGCCGTACCACGTGATGGTCGAAACCGTGTCTCCAGGCGCCTTGGCTGCGCTGGCTCGCCACAGAAGACCAGAACGATTGATCCCGCTGGGGATGTCTTCAAGCCGTGCTCCTGTGCCCGGAACATAAACGGCTGTGTGCTGCGCGACATCCGGATTTCCGTTGGCGACAATAGCGTGACCCCGACCGACGGCGTCAAACCCGAGAAGGTAAGCTTCCGGGAGGTCTCGCTGATCCTTACCCGCCCGTTCAACACGCTGCTGGATAGCATCAATTCCCTTCAGCTTCTTCTCCAGGTCCTCCTTCTCCGCACTCCACTTTTCCCAACCACTCGTTACGGCTTGCACTCCCTGCAGGGGAAGTCCCGTGATGTTGTTGTACTTTGGCTCAAACTTCTGCGGCTCATTGGCTTCCAGACCGCGGATCCGCTCCGCAAGGTTCGCGCGGGTCTCGGCCAGGACGATGCGGTTGGCGTCGTCGCGGACCGTTGCCGGGAGGCCGTCGAGGGCGCCGATTGCTGCCGGGTAGAGCGCGGCGTACTCGTTGCGTTGCTCGTCGGTCAGGCTCTGCCACCAAGCCGCGTTGTCCTTGGGGGACTTGCCCTTCGGGATGGCGTCCGCTGAGAAGTGCTTGCCTGCCGCCGACTGCACGGCTTTGAGGTCCTGGGACACGTCGGCCCAGTCGGTCTTGGTCAGGTCGCTGTTGGTCTGGAGCTTCGAGAGAGCCTGGGCGTAGCGACCGTCGATTTCTGTCGCTTCCTTGAGCGCTTCCCCGATACGGTCCGCGATTTCCTGGGCCTTGGCGTGGTTCGCGTCGTCCGTCTGGAGGAGGAGTTGGCCGCCTTGAGCCGGTTGTTGGAGGAGTGGTGCGGGAGTGGACGGGCTTCTTGGGTACTCGACCGAGCCGTCCGGCTTGACGGTGAACTTGAGTTGCTGGGCCTCGTCCAGGGCTTGCTTCAGCTTGCGTTGCGGAGAGACCAGCTCTTCGGACAGGCCCTTGAGGGCCGTTTCGACCAGGGCGCACTCGGCGTGGATGTACTGGTAGTTGTTGCTCAGCTTCGTCAGGGTGCCGGTCACCGACTCCGCGGCTTCGCCCTGTTGCGTGGCGCGGAGTTGCGCGAGCATCTCGTGTTCCACGCGGTCCTTTGCCGCTCGGGCCCGGCCGCTTACCTTCGCCCAGCCTTCGGCGGCTCCCGCGAACTTGGACGGGTCCAGGTTCAGGAGTTCTTCGATGGTCGGCATCGTCGCTCCCTACCGTCCCTGTCCCGTCGGCTGCGAGTAGTCGTCGATGCGGGAACGGCCTCGAACCGCGTCGAACGACGCTTTGACGCCTGCCTCGTTCGCGCCGAACTTGCCGCCGGCTTCCTTCAGGCTCCCTTCGAGGGATGAGCACTCATTGCGTACGGCCGCGAGGCGGCCCTCCCATCCGCCGCGTAAGGCACCCAGCGCGGTCGCGCTCGCGAAGCCTTGGAGTCCGCTGCCGATGCCCTCGTGGGCCTGGCCCAGTTCCTTGAGGCCCGTCTCGACGCTTTCACGGAGTTCGGCGGCGGCGCCGGATGCGTTCACCCACGGTGTGACGCTGGCCTTGTGCGTACCGTCGCCGCCGGGGCCTGCGGATGCGAGCCGCACCCCGGCTTCCTGTTCGCGTGCCCCCGGGATGAGCTTGCCCTCGGCGTCGTAGTGGTGCGGGTTGACCAAGCGGTCCCAGTGCGGTGGGAGTTCCGTGTCCGTCACGGGTGCGGCTCCTTGGGCGGGGTCAGTGCGGTGGGTGCGGGCGGTTTCGGCGTCTCATCAGGGCTGGCGCCACGATTGCGGCGCCCAAGATGGCGGCTGTGGCTACGCCTGCGGCGATCCATTTCGGGTCGGGACCGTCGTTGTCGGGGGTCGCGTGCTTGTCGGTGCTGGCTGCGGATTCCGAATTCGACTTCGGTGACGGGGAGTTGGGCGTCAGGGGGCTTACGTCCGGGGGGCCCGGGTCGCCCGGGTTCTGCAGGGCTACTCGGGGGCGGATGGCGCCGAAGCCGACGTAGTCGTTGCGTTTCTCGCCGCTTTGGGGGGCGCCGGCGGTGTTGATGAGGACTCGGGCTACTTGGTTGGCGGTCCAGTCGGGGTGGATGGACCATAGGAGGGCGGCGGAGGCGGAGGCCAGGGCGCTTGCCGCGCTGGTGCCGTCTCCGGTGCAGACACCGGTGGAGCCTGGGCAGGCCGCCACCGTTCCCACCCCAGGTGCTGCCAGGACCACTTGCGGGCCGTGCTGGGACAGCGGTGCCACTTCGCCGTTCCGGTCAAGTGCTGCCATTGCGATGACACCTGGTTCTGCTGCTGGGTACTCCACAGGATTGCCCTTGTCCCCCGTATTGCCAGCCGCTGCAAAGATCAGCTTGCCCTTGGATAAGGCGTACGCAATCGCTTGGCTCTCCGCAGGGCTTTCTTGAGGGCTGCCCCTTGAAATATTGATGATCTTGGCATCTGAGTCTGCCGCGTAGCGCAGCGCACCGACCATCGCCATCGTGTCTTCAGTGAAGTTCTTCCCCCCCACTCGAAGTGGCAGGACCTTCGTCCCGGGAGCCAGCCCGTAAGACCCCGTCGTATTGCCTCGCCGACCTGTACCCGCGATGAGTGCAGCCATGCTCGTACCGTGCCCGTTCAGGTCGGTATGAGCGTCACCAGGAAGGGGCGAAAAGTTCTTGCCCTCCAGTACCTGGCCCTGAAGGTCAGGAAGATCTGCGTCGATGCCCGAGTCCACCACCGCCACAGTGACCCCGGTGCCCGTGCTGGTCTTCCACATCTCCTCGGCGTGCATCGCGTCAAGATGCCACTGCTGGGAGCGAATCGTGTCTCCCTGCGCAGGAGTGGCCAACGCAATGGCCACCAATAGGCCAGTGACGACAACCTGGGCCCCCACCCGCCTTCGTCGCCTGCTGCAAGATGTGTTCTGCAAGGCTTTCCTCTGCATACGGGGTCGACTTCACTCGATGACCGGCGGCACCACACGGCGGCTGCCGTGTGTCCACGTCTCCTCGTCCTCGACCAGGTAATCAGGGCGCTGACTGCGACGCTTTCGTCCCGACGTGCCAGCGCCCACACCTGAGGCAGGCACCATGCCAGCTGCCGTGCCACTTCTGGGCATTGTGGATGAGGTCTCGTCTCTTGGTGGTACGCCACGCACCGAGCCTGCTCCTCCAGGCGTGGACGGCCCTTCCACGGCAGCGCCGGGTCGCCGTACCTGATGAGGTCCAGCAACGTCTGCGGGCGCAGCCCCCGCGTATCGGCCGCCGGATACGGACCTGCCGCCGACCGAACCGCCCGCTCCGGTGTACTGGCTTTTGGCTGCCGGGGATTGGGCCCTTCCAGAAACGGTGCCCCTGTCCGTACCGACAACGGTGGGGCGGGAACCGTTGCCGGTCGGTGCCCCCACGTTCCGTGGCGTCGCCCGCCCACCAACAATGCCGTCCGTGGGGATGTCCCGTCCTGGGTCGACCGCCCGTCCCATGCCTCGGGCTGGGGCCCTCCCCTGGTCCGACGCAGATGCGGTTCGGCCTCTGCCCGAACCCGGCATCCCCGCAAGGGATGTCTCACCGCCTGCCATCGGCAGTACAGCCGAAGGAAGCGGCCACGTGCGCTCCAGGAACGGGTCATTGGTCCTTGGCTGGGCTGACGCCGTTCCACCTGTCGGATGGGGCAGAGGCTGGGTCGTCCTACCCTCGGCATCCAGGGCGAACGACTCTGGCCGGCTGGGATGCACGACGGCTGCACTCGCTGCCCGTGCTGGCGCACCTGCGGAGTCAACGGATTCGCCGGATGCTGATCTTGACGGCGCAGAGGGAGCAACACCGTTACGGACTCCCGAGTCCCCGGGAAGCGGGATGTACTCCAGCTCCGAGTAATCCCGTTTCGCCGGCATCACCGCATCCGGCAACACCGGCAAAACCGGCCTCTCCGCCGAACTCAACCGCACCCCCGACCACTGATAAGACTCCGCCAGCTTCCGCATCAGCCGAGCCGCCTCCGCATGGTCCCGGTCCAGCCGCCCCTGCGCGGCCACCGCATCCGCGTGCGAAGGGCCGGCCCCCACAACAGCCCCCGATCCCCCGTCCCCCGCCAGCGGCACCGCAGAAGACCCCAGCAACTCTGGCCGCTGCCTCGCGTACGCATCGACCACCGACCGGCTCTCCGCCGAATACTTCGGCATGGCCGACTTCACCGAGGCGAGCGTCTCCGCCGCGTGCCCCATCCACGTCCCGGCCGTCTCGCTGTAATCGCCCAGCCGCAGCGTCGCGTTGGCCATCCGCGCACCCCACTCGCGGAACGCGGTGCCGCCCTCGCCCTCCCAGCCCACGCGCTCCATGTGGCCCCGGAGGTCATCCGCGATCTTCCGGATGGCGCCGGCCGCAGAGACCAGTCTCCGCGCCATCGCATCGACCTGACCTGCATCCGCATGCTCCACCATCGCCTGGAGTTGCTCATGCGGGATGCCGGAGAAGTCGTTGTTGGCGAACATGGACGGGGTCGGGCGGCGCGGATCGACCGGACTGCGGCCCTGGAAGACGACCGGCGGCTGCTCGGACGCGGCACTGCCGGAGCCGAGCAAGTCGCCGCCGAAGTCACTCACCGGATTCCTCCGAGGATGCCCCGGACTTCAGCCTGGGGAGGAGGAGAGGGAGGAATCGGACTCTTGCGGAGCAGGGCAAAGGTAGCCGTTTCGCCGCCAGGACGAGACGGCGTCCACCATCCCCGCAGGTGAGGGGCACCATAAAGGTCAATCGGACTCAACTGTCAGTCCTCCCAGATAGGTTGGCTCGTATGGCTGCGGAAGCGAAGACACAGGAGGCCGGGCACGCCCGGTACAACTATCGCCTTCGGCTGTCCGCGTCGGCCCGGCGTGATCTTGAGGCCGAGTGGGACCGCTGCCGCTGGCTGTGGAACGAATGCGTTGCGAAGTCCAAGCAGGTCCACGCGCTCAGCAAGGCCACGGGCGAGAAGCTGACGTGCGGTCCGGCGCAGCTCGACAGGATGCTGACCGGGGCCCGCAAGCGCACCCCCTGGCTCGCGGAGGGCTCCAGCGTTCCCCAGCAGCAGGTGATACGTGACTTCGGCAGGTCGAGGGCGAAGGCTCTGAAGGACATCAAGGACCGGTTGCCGATGCGGCAGCGGGCCGGGATGCCCCGCTGGAAGAAGAAACGCGAGTCGCTTCCGTCGCTGAATTACACGAAGCGCGGGTTCCGTGTCAAAGACGGCCGTCTGCACTTGGCGGGCGGGATCATGGTCCGTCCGGTGTGGTCGCGTGAGCTGCCCGGCCCGCCCTCGTCGGTGCGCGTGTACCGCGACAGCGTGGGGCACTGGTGGGCGTCCTTCGTCGTCCCGGCCGTGACCGGACAACTCCCTGAGACGGGCCGTGTGATCGGGATCGACTGGGGCGTCAAGGAAACCGCGACCACCACCAGCGACGACTACGACCTTCCCCACCCCCAGCACGGGAAGACCGCCGCTCAGCGCCTGGCGAAGTACCAGCGGATGATGGCCCGCCGGAAGCCGAAGAAGGGACAGGCCGCCTCGAAGGGCTACCGTAAAGCGAAACGGCAGACAGCGAAACTGCACCGCAAGGTCGCGGCCCAGCGGCAGGACACCGCCCGCAAGTGGGCCAAGCGCGTGGTCCGCGACCACGACGCGCTGGCCGTCGAGGACTTCAGGCCGAAGTTCCTCGCGAAGACCACCATGGCCCGCAAGGCCGCAGACGCGGCCATCAGCGCGACGAAGAAGGCCCTGGTCGAGATGGGTCGCAAGCACGGACGGGACGTCCGCCTCGTGCACCCCGCGCACACCACCATGGACTGTGCGCAGTGCGGAGCGAGAACCAAGCACGCACTCCCCCTCTCCGAAAGAACGTATACCTGCACCGCGTGCGGAGCCATCTCACCGAGAGACAAGAACTCCGCCCGCGTGATGCTCGTCCGGGCTGGTCTCTGTCCCGGCTAGTGCTGATCGTGCAAGACCTGCACCCCCGCCGGGAGAGCAGGCAACGAGAGCTAGGAATCCCCCTCGTTACGAGGGGGAGGAGTCAAAGCTCCACCTTCTTCGCCCCCGGAGCCGGTTCCCCGGCGCCCCCGCCCCCACTACCGGAACCGGCCCCGCCGCCCCCGGAACCGTAGAAGCCCCTCAGCCGCTCCTGGACCGCCCACATGCGGTCCCGCTGCTCGACGTCCACGTCCGCGTAACCGCTGCCCGCGCCCCGCACCGCGACGCCCAGTGCTTCGATCTGGTCGGACAGCAGCTGCGACAGCGTCGCGAGGTCCTCGTGGACCGTGTGGTACGCCCCGTACAGGGCCTGCACCGCCTCGAAGTTGCGGCCCAGGCTGTCCGCCGGCAGGCGGTCACCGGACAGGCGGGGCGGGGCCGCCTCCGAGTCGCCCAGTTTTACGAGGAGTTCGTCCACCCGGCCCTTGAACTCCTGTAACGACGACAGCTCCGCCGCGAGCCCGCTCCCCCCGGCCTCGCCCGTGCCGGCAACGGCAACCACCTCTGTCCACCCCAACCGTCAGACGTCACCGATGACTTCCGGGTACACGCTACTAGCGGGGTGTGACATTCGGCCTGAGTACACGTACTCAGAAGGCGTCCCGGCATGAGTAGAGGGACCGATGCGGCTGATCCGCTGCCGGGGTGGGGTGGGCGCCATGGAAACCATCCCGAACTCCTGCGGCGGTGCCGCCTCTCAGCGTGACATGCAGCCGGCCTATGTCGTCCTGGGCCGCCACCTGGCGATCACCGGGCTGGCGCTTCTCCTGCCCGCGTTCCTGCTCCTGGCGATGACCGACGTGACCAAGCAGATATCCCACGACCATTGCTACTACGAAGGGTGCACGAAACCGCTCATGGCCGCGCTCGACTGGGCGTGGCGGATGTTGTATCTGGCCGGGGCCGCGGCGCTGGTGGCTGTGTGTCTGCCCCGACGTGTCGCCAGGTTGCGGTTCTGCCTGGCCTGTCTGCAACTTCTTCTGCTGGTGAGCCCGTTCTTCATCGTCGCCGGTGTGTGACCGGTACGTCGCGGCGAACGCCGGGGGCGCGTCCATGACATACGGTGTGCCCTTGCACGCACACACGACGCAACAACGCGTATCCGCAGAAAGAGAGACACACGCGTGACCCTGCCGCCTCCCCACCAGCCGCCCCAGCCCCCGGTACCGCCGGCCCCGCCACAGCAGTGGCCCGCGTATCCCCAGCCCGGGGCCTGGGCAGTACCACCGGCCGCGCCCGCGCCCCGGAGGCTGGGAACCGGTGCTGTCATCGCCATCGTGGGCGGCTCACTGGCCGGTGTGGTCGCCCTCGGCGTGCTGGCCTTCTCATTGTTCAGCGGGGCGCAGGAGCCGGCCCGGGCGGCGGCTCCTGCGCCGGCCGCGTCGGGCAGCGGAAGCTCCCGGCAGGAGACCGCTCCGCCTTCCCCCCGCTACCGGCTCACGGTGCCGTCCAGCCTCCTCGACGGTCAGTACACCCTGGCTCAGGACATCAGCCGGACCATGGACGGAGGCATCGCGGGTTCCAGGAGCGGCAGCAACGAGCGGAACATGAAGGGGGCCGGCGGGCAGTACACCAGTGTGTCCGGCCAGGGGCCGCAGACCCTCCTTGTCTCCGGGCTCTACGGTGAGATCAAGGACCCTCGGCGCTCGCTGGACAGCATGTTCAAGGGGATGACCGAACACCCGGGCGTCGAGATCACGACCCCGGTGAAGGACATCACGCCCCCCGGAGTCCAAGAGCCTGTGACCTGTGAGGTGTTCTCGTTCACCCGCTCCGGGCGGACCGGGTCCATAGCGGCATGCGGCTGGAGCGACCACAGCACGGTGGTGACAGTCAGCGCGTCCGACACCGGCACCAGCAACCGCGTCAGCCTCGACGAGCTCGCGGCGAACACGGCCAAGGTCCGCGACCAGGTGCGGGTGCCCCGGGTCTGACGGTCACCACCGCGCTGCCGCGAAGCCGAAGAAGCCGCCGGCCGTGCAGAACGTCAGCGCCCCCGGAACCTCACCGCTCCCCCGCCCCCGTCACCACCGCCGTCTGCGGCCGGATCGGCAAGCGGTTCACCGGGCGTCCCGTCGCCGCCCGTACCGCCGAGGCCACCGCCGCCGGGGACGTCACCACCGGCACCGCGCTGATCGCCTTCGCGCCGAAGGGAGCGACGACGTCGCGCTCCTCGACCAGTTTCACGATGCGGATGTCGGGGGTGTCCAGGGACGTCGGCAGGGCGTAGCCCGTGAGGTCGGGGCGGCGTACCTGGCCGGCGGACGTGCGCAGGTTCTCCGTCAGGGCGGCGCCCAGGCCCTGGGTGATGCCGGCCTCGATGCGGGCGCGGGCCTGGCGGGGGTTCAGTACGCGGCCCACTTCCTGGGCGACGGCCATCTCCACGACCCGTACCACGCCCAGTTCGATGTCGACGTCGACGACGGCCCGTACCGCGCAGAAGGCCATGCCGACGAACGCGTCGCCCTGGCCGCTGTCGTCCAGCGGCTCCGTGGGGTGGGGACGGCACTGGGCGGTGGCCCAGAGTTCCTTGCCTTCCAGGGCCTCCTCGACGGTCGTGCTGAGCACCCCGTCGTACGAGGTGATCTTGCCGTCGGCGATCGTCAACAGCTCGGTGGACATGCCGAATTGATGGGCGAGCGGCTGGAGCAGCTGCGTGCGGACCATTCTCGCCGCGCGCTCCACCGCGCCGCCGGAGACCCACGTGTGACGGCTGCGGGCGCCCGCCCCCGACGGGGGCTGGTCGGTGTCGACGGGGGCGACGTGCACCTCGTCGATGCCCAGGATCTCCTGGACGATCTGCCGCGCGAGGGTCGCGAAACCCTGCCCCGTCTCGACGGCCGCGCAGATCACCGTGGCGACCGAACCGCTCACCTTCACCGTCGCCGTGGAGACCTCGTCGGCGCCCTCCGCGCCCAGCATGTGGACCATGCCCAGGCCGTAGCCGACGCCGCGCCGCACCGCGCCCGGGTCGCCCGCGCCGTCGGGGCCGCCGGGCAGCAGCCACTCCTCCTCCGGGTCGTCGACGGGGAGGGGAGGCAGCGGGAAGTCCCTTACGGAGCGCAGGAGTTCGGCGACCGGGGCCGGGCAGGTCACCGTCTGGCCCGTGGGCAGCAGATCGCCCGTCGCCAGGACGTTGCGCAGGCGCAGCTCCGCCGGGTCCAGGCCCAGCCGGGCCGCGAGCTTGTCCATCTGGCCCTCGTACGCGGCGCACACCTGCATCGCGCCCTCGCCGCGCACATGGCCGGAGGGCGGGTTGTTGGTGCGTACGGCCCAGCCCTCGACGAAGGCGTGCGGGACGACGTACGGGCCGCACGCGAAGGAGACCGCGGCGGCGAGCGCGTCCGAGGAGGTGTCGGCGTAGGCGCCCGCGTCCATCAGGATCTGCGCCTCGACCTTCACCAACTTGCCCTCGCCGTCGGCGTGGTGGCGGTAGCGCAGCAGCGTGGGGTGGCGGTGCGGGTGGCTGAGGAAGGACTCCTCGCGATTCGCCGCGAGCTTGACGGGATGGCCCGTGCGCAGGGCCAGCAGGCCGATCGGGAGCTGGGTGCCCGGGTCCTCGCGGTCGCCCATCGCGCCCGGCACACCCGTCACCACGATCTTCACGCGGTCCGGCTCCAGACCGAAGCAGGCGGCCGCGAGATCGCGGTCCGCGTGCGGGTCGGTGGACGAGGTGTAGATCTCCACACCGCCGTCCGGACGCGGCACGGCCAGCCCCGCCTCCGCGCCGATCGGGGCCGGGTCCTGGCGGCCGATGCGGTACAGGCCCTCGACGATCACCTCGCCCGTGACCTCGGGGTCGCCGAAGCGCAGCGGGATGTGGCGGATCAAGTTGCCGTCGGGGTGCAGGGGTTCGGCCGAGAACGCCTGCTCGGGGTCGGTGACCGGCTCCAGCAGCTCGTACTCGACGGCGATCGCCGCCGCGGCCAGCCGCGCCGTGTCCGGGTGCTCGGCCGCGACCGCCGCGATCGGCTCGCCGTGGTGCCGCACGATCTCCGAGGCGAAGACGGGGCGGTCGCAGGTGCCCCGCCCGTACGCGGCGTCGCCCGGCACGTCCTCGTGCGTGATGACCGCGCGGACGCCCGGCATGGCGGCGGCCTCGGCCGTGTCGATCTTCACGATACGGGCGTGCGGGTGCGGCGAGCGCAGGACCGCCGCCCACAGCAGGCCCTCCGCCCACAGGTCCGCCGCGTACGGGTACACACCCATCGTCTTGGCCGCCGCGTCGGCCGGGGGCACGGAGACACCGAGGCCGCGCGCGTTC
The DNA here is from genome assembly GCF_042656465.1 of Streptomyces gamaensis. Classification (NCBI taxonomy): domain Bacteria; kingdom Bacillati; phylum Actinomycetota; class Actinomycetes; order Kitasatosporales; family Streptomycetaceae; genus Streptomyces; species Streptomyces gamaensis. The sequence continues at coordinate 83,721 of NZ_JBHSPB010000013.1, read as the reverse complement.
GCGTCGAAGGAACCGTCGGGGCCGAAGGGGTCGGTGACCGTGGCGGCATGGTCCTCTGCCATGGCGGCCGTACCCGTCATGCCACCCGTTCCCGTCATGCTGTCGCCTTTCCGGTGCCGCCGGTGCCGCCGTGCGGGCCCGCCTGGTGCGGGATGCGCGCGGTCCCGGTCCCGTTCCCGCTCTCGGGACGCGCCTCGGCCTCCGCCTGCTCCCGCGCGCCGTCCGCCGACGCGGTGCGCTCGGCCGCGACCTTGCGGACCGCGTCGAGGACCCCGCGGTAGCCGGAGCAGCGGCACAGGTTGCCGCAGAACGCCTGGCGGGCCTCCAACTCGCTCGGGGCGTGGTTGCCTTCGAGCAGGTCGTGCATGGTCATCGCCATGCCCGGGACGCAGAAGCCGCACTGCACCGCGCCGCACGCGGCCAGCGCCCGCTGCACGTCCGACGGCCGCCCGTCCTCGTCCGCCAGGCCCTCGACCGTACGGACCTCCGAGCCGGCGGCGGTCGCCGCGGGCACCAGGCAGGAGGCGACGAGCCGCCCGTCGACCTGAACGGAACAGGCCCCGCACTCCCCCTGCGAACAGCCGTCCTTGGCCCCCGCGAGCCCGAGCCGCTCGCGCAGTACGTACAACAGGGACTCGCCGATCCAGGCATCGGTCACGGGGCGGTCGACGCCGTTGACGCGCAGGACGTAGGAGGAGCGGGGGTGCTCTGTGTGTTCGGTGTGCTCGGGGAGGTCGGCGGTTTCGGGGGGCTCCGGGAGGCCGGAGGCCTCGGCGGGGGCCGGGTGCGCGTCGAAGTCGCCGGGGCGCACGGAGCGTTCCGGGAGGGCGGGGATATCGGCGGGGGTGCCGGTGCTGTCGACGGGGCCGGGGCCGTCGTTCGGGCGACCCGACTGTGCCGGGGCAGCGGGTGGCGCGGCGGGGGCGCCGCTGTCGTCGGGGGATTCCGGTCGCTGGGCGAGGTCGCCGGGAGGTACGGGGCGTTCCGGGACGCCGGGGACGCCCGTTCCCCCAGCGGAGCCGGGACCATCGGCTGAGCCACCGGACTGCGCCGAGCGGACAGGCGGCACGGCGGTGCCGTCGAGTGACGCCGAGCCTTCGGCGAAGTCGCCGAGGTGCGCGGGGCGTTCCGGGACGCCGGGGACGCCCGTACCTCCGACGGAGCCGGGATCACCGGCTGAGCGGCCGGACTGCGCCGAGCGGACAGGCGGCACGGCGGTGCCGTCGAGCGACGCCGGGCCTTCGGCGAAGTCGCCGAGGTGCGCGGGGCGTTCCGGGACGCCGGGGACGCCCGTACCTCCGACGGAGCCGGGATCACCGGCTGAGCGGCCGGACTGCGCCGAGCGGACAGGCGGCACGGCGGTGCCGTCGAGCGACGCCGGGCCTTCGGCGAAGTCGCCGAGGTGCGCGGGGCGTTCCGGGACGCCGGGGACGCCCGTACCTCCGGCGGAGCCGGGATCACCGGCTGAGCGGCCGGACTGCACCGGGGGGACCGGCGGCATAGCGGTGCCGCCGGCCGACGCCGAACGCTCGGCGAAGTCTCCAGGGTGCGCGGCACGTTCCGGGACGCCCGCTCCCCCGACGGAGCCGGGGCCGTCAGCCGGGCGGACCGGCCGCACGGCGGTGCCCTCGGCCGACACCGAACGCTCGGTGAAGCCGCCGGAGTGCGCGCCGAGGTCACCGGCGGGGGCGCCCGGCCTGTCGGCGGAACCACGGTCGTCGGCCGGTGCCCTGTGAGCGGTGAAGTCACCAGGCGCCCCGGAGTGTTCCGGGAGGCCGGGGGTTTCGGCGCGTGCCGGGAAAGCAGGGCCGTCGGCAGCCGGCTGCGGCTGCCCCGGGGTGGCGGGGAACTCTTCCCGCCGCTCCGGCTGTTCCCGGTGCTCGGGGCGGGCTGCCCGGGGCCGGTCCGTCTCCCCGGTGCCGGCGGCGCGCGGTTCCGGGGGGGCGGGCGCCGTGTGCTCGGGGTGGGGCTGGGCGGGCTCGTGCGGGGCCCATTGGGCCGTCGCGGCAGCCGCCGCCAGCGGCTGCCGCCACGCTTCGTCGGCCCGCGGGTCTCCGGCCATGGTGTCCCCGGGGGCGGGGGCGGGCCACTCGGCCGTCGCGTGCGGGTCGTCCTCCGGGCGCGCGCGGTGCGTACGGCCCTGGCCCTGGACGAGATACTCGCCGGACTCCTCGACCGGGTCGTCCCCCGCCGCCGGCACCGACCACTGCCCCGTGGCCGGGCCCGTGCCCTCGGAGCCCGCGCCGCCGGAGGCGAACGGCAGCGGCCACTGCCCGGAATGCCCGGTGTTGCCCTCCGCCTGCGGATAGCCCTGCACGGCGCCGTGCGCCCCCCGCGCGGCGGCCTGCGCGCGTTCGGCGCCGGCCTGGCGCGGCAGGGGGTGCCCCTGGGCCGGGTTCGTCCCGGCGGCCGCGCCGGGCGCGTGGCCCTGCCCGGGGATGGTGACGCCACTCGCCTGCGAGCCACCCCCCTGCACGCCGCCTCCCGCACCGTGGCCCACCGCGCCGTCCCCGTCCCCGGGGTGGCCCTGGCCGGCCGCCGGCCAGCCGTGCGCGTCCGCGCCGGAGGCGCCCTCGTCCTGGGCGAACACCCCGGTGGGCAGCGTCCAGTGGCCCGTCGCGCCGGGCGCGTACGCGGCCTCGGGCCACTGCGTGCGCTCGTCGGCGGCGGGCGTGCGGCGCTGCCAGGGCTCGTCCGTCGGCGGGGTGTAGCCGCCGCTGCCGGCGGCGGCCAGGGGGTCCCAGGTGCCGGTGCCGGAGTGGTTCGCGCCGGGGTGCGCGAGGAGTTCGGGGGGCAGTTGGACGAAGGCGGTGCCCTCGTCGTACGCGCCGTGCGGGATCGGCTGCCAGCCGCCGTGACCGGCGGCCTGGGTGTGTCGCTGCTGTTCGTCACTCACGCGAGTGCCCTCCCCAGTGCTCGGCGGGCCAGGGTCGACACCGTACGCCGCAGGTGCAGCGCGGCGGGCGGCAGGGTGGCCGGCCCGCCGTCCGGCGCGGGGACGGGATCGGGGATGCAGGCCGCGGCCACATAGTCGCCGAACGCGGCGCACGCCTCGGGCGCGAGGGTGCGCTCGCCGTCCCAGTCGATGATCGAGGCGACCCAGCGCTCGGCCTCCAGCGGGCGCAGCGGCATCGGCGCGACCGCGCCCACCGCGCACCTGACGCCCCGCCGGGCCGGGTCGAGGACGACGGCCACGGACGCGGTGGCGCGCCCCGGGCCCGTACGGCCGGTGGCCTTGAGGAAGGCCTGCGGGGCGTGCAGCAGGGGCACGCGCACGTAGCCGATGAGCTCGCCGGGGGCCAGCATGTCGAAGCCGGTCAGCAGGTGGCCGACGGGGATCTCGCGGCGGCTGCCGCCGGGTCCGGCGATGACGAGCGCGGCTTCGAGAGCGGCGAGGACGGGCAGGGCGTCACCGGTGGCCGCGGCGGAGGCGATATTGCCGCCGAGGGTGCCCGCGTTGCGGATCTGCGGGGGGCCGGCGACGCGGGCGGCGGCGGCGAGCGCGGGGATGAGGGCGGCGAAGTCGGGGCGGCCCATGCGGGCGTGGGTCAGGCCCGCGCCGAGCAGGGCGTGGCCGTCCTGGTACTGCCAGCCCTTGATCTCGCTGATGCGGCCGAGGCCGACGAGGGCGGCGGGCCGCAGCAGCCCGGAGTTGACGGCGGCCATCAGATCGGTGCCGCCCGCGACGGGCACGGCGGCGGGCATGGCGGACAGCGCCGCCACGGCCTCGTCGAGCGAGCCCGGCAACGTCACCGTGTGCGCCGCCTGCGCTGCGTGCGTGGTCAACCCAGCTGCCCCTTCCCCGGAGGTCCCGGCCGAATCCGCCCCGTCCCGCCGTACGGTACGTGCTCGCGGCCCGGACGTGGCAACTCTGGCACATCTTCGAGGGCCGCCGCCGCGAGGGTCCGCGAACCACCGGTCCGTACCCGATGCCGGAAATGATCCGGGTTTCTCGGCACTGTCGCCGCGTGCGTGCTTTGTTGTGAATTAAAGGAGTTTGTTGGGTCTTGTACGGCTTACGGCAGTGTGGGGAGGAACCACCGTGCCAGGCACCCGCCGCGCGGGCGGGTGCCTTCGCCACGGCTCACACGATCGGGGGCGGGCCCTCGATCGGGCGTCCGAGGACACCGGGGCGGCGCTGCCAGGGGCGCGGGCCGGACGGCGGCCGGTAGTCGACGCCCAGGGCGTCCAGCCGCGCGTAATGGACGCTCATCCGTGCCTCGAACGCGGCGAAGTCGCGGGCCCCGGGCGCGGGCAGCGGCGACCAGACCGCCTCGGCGAAGGCGGAGAGCCGGGGGAAGGCCTGGTAGTCCACGCGCTGCCGACTGTCCATCACCTCCGTCCAGATGTTGGCCTGCGCGCCGAGCACGCGCGCCGCCTCATCCTCCGTCAGCTCCGCCGGCACGGGCTCGAAGCGGTAGACGTCCTCCAGCGTGCGCACGTACCCGATCGGTACCGGCTCGTCCGCGCCCGCCGCCTGCCGGTGGTCGAGATACACCTGCTGCTCCGGGCACATGACGACGTCGTGGCCCGCCCGCGCCGCCGCGATACCGCCCGCGAAGCCGCGCCAGGAGGAAACTGTCGCGCCCTCCGCGAGTCTTCCTCCCGGCCGCTGGCCTCCTAGGATCTCGTCCCAGCCGACGAGGCGCCGGCCGCGCGCGGTCAGCCAGCGGTCGAAGTGGCGGACGAACCAGCTCTGCAACTCGTCCTCGTCCGCGAGCCCTTCGGCCTTCATCCGCTCCTGCGCGACGGCCGAGGCACGCCACTGGTCCTTGGGGCACTCGTCCCCGCCGATGTGCACGAAACGGGACGGGAAGAGCTCCAGGACCTCCTCAAGTACCCGTTCGTAGAAGGCGAGAACAGTGTCGGTGGGGGCGAGCACGTTCGGGCTGATGCCCCAGTTGTCCCAGACGGTGAGCGAACCGGTGTCGACCGCATCGGTGTTGCCGAGCTCGGGGTACGCGGCGATGGCCGCCTGCGAGTGACCGGGCACGTCCATCTCGGGGACGACGGTGATGTGCCGCTCGGCGGCGTAGGCGACGATCTCGCGGATGTCGTCCTGCGTGTAGTAACCGCCGTGCGGACGCTCGTCCCACAGCGGGGACGCCCGGTGCCCCTCCTTGCTGCGCGCCCGCCACGCGCCCGTCTCCGTCAGCTTCGGGAAGGCGCGGATCTCCAGCCGCCAGCCCTGGTCGTCCGTCAGATGCAGGTGCAGGACGTTGAGCTTGTGCGCGGCGAGCAGGTCGACGAAGCGCAGCACGTCGTCCTTGGGCAGGAAGTGCCGGGCGACGTCCAGCAGGGCGCCGCGCCAGCCGAAGCGCGGCGCGTCCTCGATGCTCACGGCGGGTACGGGCCAGGAGCGGCGCGCGGAGAGCGGCGCGCGCCGGAAGGCCTGCGGCCCCAGGAGCTGACGCAGCGTCTGGGCGCCCCAGAAGACGCCCGCCGCGCTGCCGCCCGCGATGCGTATACCGCTTTTCTGTCCGGCGTCGAGCCGGTACGCCTCCGGCGCGAGCCGTGTGTCGATGACGAGCGTCACCGAGTTCGTCGCGTCGGCCGTTTCTTCGTCCGCCGCGTCGGCCGGCTGCCGCGGGGCCGGGTCCAGCGGCAGGCCCAGTGGCGGGCCGAGCGCCGCGCGCAGCCAGCGGGCCACGCCCTCCGTGCCGGGGCCGGCGCACAGCACCGTGTCCGGGTCGAGCACCGGGCCGGGCCCCGGGTTCGCGCTCGCTGTGACGGGGGCCGGGATCAGCTCCATCGGTCGGTCCTTTCGCGCCGTGCGGTCGTCGGCCGCGCGCCGTGCTGCGGTGCGCGCGGTGGTACACCACGCAAACAGCCCCCGGCGCGCGCGTCAACGCGCCCCGGGGGCCGATCCGCCCGGCGCGCGGCCGTACGGCCGCGCGCTCACACGATGCCTGAGGGCCGGTCAGGCGGACAGGACCCGGCGCCCGGCCGGTCCGGCCGGGCCGCGGGCGTCACTTGTCGCCCTTGCCGCCCTTGCCGTCCTTGTCGCCACCGGCGGCCATGCCCTCGTAGATCTCCTTGCACATCGGACAGACCGGGTACTTCTTCGGGTCGCGGCCCGGTACCCAGACCTTTCCGCAGAGGGCGACCACCGGCGAACCGGAGAGCGCGCTCTCCATGATCTTGTCCTTCTGGACGTAATGGGCGTAGCGCTCGTGGTCGCCGTCGCCGTGCGACACCTGCGGCGTCGGCTCTACGAGGGTGCCGGTCCCTGCCCCGCGCTCGGGCTCAAGAGTGCTCATGGTCTCCAAGGGTACTCAAGGCCGCCCCCGCCGGGCCCGAGCTCCGTACACCCCTTTGTCCTGCGGCTTTCGCCGTGCCGCACGCGGGGAGACACGCGGGAGGAGCGGTCAGTTGAGGCTGGGGTCGTCCGGATAGGTGGCGACCATGGCCAGCTCGCTGCGCTGGCGCCGCAGCACCGAGCGCCACAGGCGCTGCGGGGCCGGGGAGGAGACATCGCCCGGCTCGGACTCCACCACGTACCACGCGCCCTCGACCAGCTCGTCCTCCAGCTGGCCCGGGCCCCAGCCCGCGTACCCCGCGAAGATCCGCAGGCTGCCGACGGCCTCGGCCAGCAGCTCCGGCGGGGCCTCCAGGTCCACCAGACCGATCGCCCCGTGCACCCGCCGCCAGCCGATCGGATCGCCGCGGCCCGCGCGGCGGGCGAGCGGGAAGCCGTCGGCGCCGGGCTCCTCCCCCGGCACCACGGCCACGCCCAGCGCGGAGTCCAGCGAGACGGGGCCGCCCTGGAAGACCACCCCCGGCTCGCCCGCGAGCGCGGCCCAGGACTGCAGGATGTCGGCGACCCCGACGGGCGTCGGCCGGTTGAGGATCACGCCGAGGGAGCCCTCCTCGTCGTGGTCGAGCAGCAGCACCACCGCGCGGTCGAAGTTGGGGTCGGCGAGCGACGGTGTCGCGACCAGCAGCCGTCCTGTGAGCGAGGACACCTCGGACATGGGCACATGATCCCGCATTTCGGGTCCGGGCGGGGAGTGGAAGGGGAGGGGAAGGCGCGGACCTCCGCGAACCGGCTCCCGGCGGGCCACCGCGCCGTTAACCGGCAGCAACCATTCCGTATGCGGAGCGTGTTGTTGCAAACCCATGACGTTCCGGAAGGCCCCTTGGGCATACGGGAGGCCCCTCCGCGCGCATTACCCTTTCTTCTTGCCCATCCGACCAACTCCAGGAACGCGGAGATCCATGACCGGCCCTGACGATGTCCTGCTTGTCCACGGCGGTACCCCGCTTGAGGGCGAGATCCGTGTCCGCGGCGCGAAGAACCTCGTGCCCAAGGCCATGGTCGCCGCGCTCCTCGGCAGCGGCCCCAGCCGGCTGCGCAACGTTCCCGACATCCGCGACGTGCGCGTCGTGCGCGGGCTGCTGCAGCTGCACGGCGTCACGGTCCGCCCCGGTGACGAGCCCGGCGAGCTGATCATGGACCCGTCCCGGGTGGAGAGCGCCAACGTCGCCGACATCGACGCGCACGCCGGTTCCTCCCGGATCCCGATCCTCTTCTGCGGCCCGCTGCTGCACCGGCTGGGCCACGCGTTCATCCCGGGCCTGGGCGGCTGCGACATCGGCGGCCGGCCGATCGACTTCCACTTCGAGGTGCTGCGGCAGTTCGGCGCGGTCATCGAGAAACGCGCCGACGGCCAGTACCTGGAGGCCCCGCAGCGGCTGCGCGGCACCAAGATCCGGCTGCCCTACCCCTCGGTGGGCGCGACCGAGCAGGTGCTGCTGACCGCCGTCCTGGCCGAGGGCGTCACCGAGCTGTCCAACGCGGCCGTCGAGCCGGAGATCGAGGACCTCATCTGCGTACTGCAGAAGATGGGCGCGATCATCTCCATGGACACCGACCGCACCATCCGCATCACGGGTGTCGACTCCCTCGACGGGTACACCCACCACGCCCTCTCCGACCGCCTGGAGGCGGCCTCCTGGGCGTCGGCGGCACTGGCCACCAAGGGCAACATCTATGTGCGCGGCGCCCAGCAGCGCTCGATGATGACCTTCCTCAACACCTACCGCAAGGTCGGCGGCGCCTTCGCGATCGACGACGAGGGCATCCGCTTCTGGCACCCGGGCGGCGAGCTCAACGCCATCGCGCTGGAGACCGACGTCCACCCCGGCTTCCAGACCGACTGGCAGCAGCCGCTGGTCGTCGCCCTGACCCAGGCCTCGGGCCTGTCGATCGTGCACGAGACGGTCTACGAGTCCCGGCTCGGCTTCACCTCCGCGCTCAACCAGATGGGCGCGCACATCCAGCTCTACCGCGAGTGCCTGGGCGGCTCCGCCTGCCGCTTCGGCCAGCGCAACTTCCTGCACTCGGCGGTCGTCTCCGGCCCGACCAAGCTGCAGGGCGCCGACCTGGTCATCCCCGACCTGCGCGGCGGCTTCTCCTACCTGATCGCCGCCCTCGCGGCCCAGGGCACCTCGCACGTCCACGGCATCGACCTGATCAACCGCGGCTACGAGAACTTCATGGAGAAGCTCAGGGATCTGGGCGCGAACGTGGAGCTCCCCGGCGGCGCCGGCGTCTGATTCGGCGGGCGGCGCGGCTCCCCGCCGCGCGTGCAAGCGCCTGTACGGGCCACCCAAGGCCCCGTACAGGCGCTTTCGCGTGTCCGGGGTGCCCCGGGTGCCCCGGACGCGCGTACGGCCTTCCTGCGGACACCAAAAGGGCGGCCACCCCGTGCGGGGGTGGCCGCCCTTCTTGGGCTCGGGGGCTTACTTGCCCTTGGCCGCTTCCTTCAGCTTCGAACCCGCGGAGACCTTGACGCTGTAGCCGGCGGGGATCTGGATCGGGTCGCCCGTCTGCGGGTTGCGGGCGGTACGAGCGGCACGGTGGGTGCGCTCGAAGGTCAGGAAGCCGGGGATGGTCACCTTCTCGTCGCCCTTGGCGACGATCTCACCGACGGTCTCGGCGAAAGCGGCCAGAACGGCGTCGGCGTCCTTGCGGGTCACCTCGGCGCGGTCGGCCAGGGCGGCCACCAGCTCACTGCGGTTCATGTTGTACTCCCGTGTTCTTCTTGCCAATGAGGCGTGAGATCGAAGCCGATGCTGCCAGGGCCCTCGGACAGTCCCCGGACCCGGGTCCGCCCACCTGATCCCTCGCGCCCTGGGGGTCCCCCCTGGACGGAGTCCTCGGGGGAGCATCCTGCCCCCACCAGTGGCGGGAAAGCCAATCCGGCGCCCTTGAGAGTCACACGGAAAGCGGCAGAGCCTCGGATACGGCCGCATTTGGGCGGCCTGGTTGCTGCCCGTCACCTTAGAGGCAGGCCAGGGGCGTTGCGACAAGCGACGCGCCGTCGTCAGACGGCCGTGGCACCCGTCACAGCCGCTCCGGCGGCCTTCGCGGCCTCCCGGACGGCACCGGCGACCGCCCCGGCGACCTTCTCGTTGAAGACGCTGGGGACGATGTAGTTCGCGTTGAGCTCCTCGTCGCTGACGACGTCCGCCAGGGCCGTGGCCGCGGCCAGCATCATCTCCGTGTTCACGGTGTGCGACTGGGCGTCGAGCAGGCCGCGGAAGACACCCGGGAAGACCAGCACGTTGTTGATCTGGTTGGGGAAGTCCGAGCGGCCGGTGGCGACCACGGCGGCGGTCCGGCGGGCGACGGCCGGGTCCACCTCGGGGTCGGGGTTGGCGAGCGCGAAGACGATCGCGCCCTCGGCCATGGCGGCCACGTCCGCGCCGTCGAGGACGTTGGGGGCGGAGACGCCGATGAAGACGTCCGCGCCGCGCACGGCCTCCTTCAGGGTGCCGGTGATGCCCTCGGGGTTGGTGTTGTCGGCGATCCAGCGGAGCGCGGAGCCGGGGTCGGCGGCCACCAGGTCCTCGCGGCCGGCGTGCACCACGCCGTGGATGTCGGCGACCACCGCGTGCTTGACGCCGGCGGCGAGCAGCAGCTTGAGGATGGCCGTACCGGCCGCGCCCGCACCGGACATGACGACCCGTACGTCGCCGATGGACTTCTCCACCACGCGCAGCGCGTTGGTGAGCGCGGCGAGCACGACGATGGCGGTGCCGTGCTGGTCGTCGTGGAAGACGGGGATGTCGAGGGCCTCGCGCAGCCGGGCCTCGATCTCGAAGCAGCGGGGCGCGGAGATGTCCTCCAGGTTGATGCCCGCGAAGCCGGGGGCGATGGCCTTGACGATCTCGACGATGGCGTCGCTGTCCTGGGTGTCCAGGCAGATCGGCCAGGCGTCGATGCCGGCGAAGCGCTTGAAGAGGGCGGCCTTGCCCTCCATCACGGGCAGGGCGGCCTTGGGGCCGATATTGCCCAGGCCCAGCACGGCGGAGCCGTCGGTGACCACGGCCACCGAGTTGCGTTTGATGGTCAGCCGGCGGGCGTCCTCGGGGTTCTCGGCGATCGCCATGCACACCCGGGCCACGCCGGGGGTGTAGACCATGGACAGGTCGTCGCGGTTGCGGATGGGGTGCTTGGACGCCATCTCGATCTTGCCGCCGAGGTGCATGAGGAAGGTGCGGTCGGAGACCTTGCCGACGCTCACGCCCTCGATGCCGCGCAGCTTCTCGACGATCTCGTCGGCGTGGGCGGTGGAGGTCGCGGCGACGGTGACGTCGATGCGCAGCTTCTCGTGGCCCGAGGCGGTGACGTCCAGGCCGGTCACCGAGCCGCCGGAGGACTCCACGGCGGTGGTGAGCTGGCTGACCGCGGTCCCGCTCGCGGGTACCTCCAGTCGTACCGTCATCGAGTACGAGACGCTTGGCGCCGTTGCCATGCCGACTTCCTCTGCTTTCCCGGATGCACTTGGTGTGCCGCGATGCTCCCACCTACCGGCCGGTAGACGGTAACCAGGCCCAGATTACGGAAGCGGGATTCCAGAATGCGGGAGGGGGGAACGGCGACGGGCGCCCCTCTCCGGGGAGAGGGGCGCCCGTCGTCTCGCGGCTTGGTGACACCGACCCGCCATGCTCGCCTCGCGGCAAGTGGTCGCTCGAAGCGACGAAGGTTGGGCCCGGGGGCTTGGATCGAGCCGGTGCCGTACCCAGGCTAACAAACCCTCCCGGGCCGGCATTCCGGAGACCGCCGTTTCGGAGACCGGCGTTCAGGAGACGGGAGTTGCCCCCGGCGGGTCACCGGCAGGCCACCAGCAGATCACCAGCGGGCCACCGGCCGCCGCCGTCAGTCGCGCAGGAGGTCCGGGACCCCCGCCGCGTCCGGGTCGTCGCGCTCGCCCGCCAGGACCGTCAGCCGCTGCGTGGCCCGGGTGAGGGCCACGTACAGCACCCGCAGGCCCGCCGGGGACTCGTCCGCGATCTCCGCCGGGGTGACCACGACCGTCGCGTCGTACTCCAGGCCCTTGGCCTCCAGGCTGCCCAGGGCCACGACCCGCTCGCCGAGCCCCGCCAGCCACTGCCGGGCCTCGGCCCGGCGGGCCATGGGCACGACCACGCCCACGGTGCCGTCCACCTCGTCCAGCAGGTGCCGCGCCTCGGCCCGTACGGCCCGCGCGAGCCCGCCCCCGACGACGCGGAAGCGCGGCCGGATTCCCGTGGAGCGCACGGCCGCCGGGGACTCGCTGCCCGGCATCGCCAGCGCCAGCACCTTCGCCGCGAGCTCCGCGATCTCCGCGGGGTTGCGGTAGTTGACGGTGAGTCGGAAGCGGCGGCGCGGGCGGGTGCCGAGCGCCTCGTCGCGGGCGGCGGCCGCCTCGTCCGGGTCGGACCAGGAGGACTGCGCCGGGTCGCCGACGACCGTCCACGTCGCGTGCCGGCCGCGGCGGCCGATCATCCGCCACTGCATGGGCGTGAGGTCCTGCGCCTCGTCGACGATGACGTGCGCGTAGTCGCGGCGCTCCTGGGCGATCCGCTCGGCGCGCTCGCGGCGCGACTCGGCGCGCTGCGGCATCAGCTCCTCCAGCCCGCTGAGCGCCTCCAGCGGGTCGAGCTCGCGCGGCGCCCTGGGCCGGGCCGGAGTGCCCAGCAGCGTCTCCAGCTCGTCGAGCAGCGCGACGTCGTGCACCGACAGCGGGCCCCGGCCGGCCGCGTCCAGCCGGGCCAGCGAGCGGGCCAGCAGCCGGACCTCGCGCGGGTTGAGCACCCGGCGCGACCAGCGGCCCAGCCGGCGCTCGTCGGCGAGGGCGGCGAGCACCCGGCGCGGGGTGAGCTCGGGCCACCACGCGTCGAGGAAGGCGAGGAAGTCGTCCTCGGTGGTGATGTCCTCGTCGAAGGCCCGCCGGGCCTCCGCCGCGAGCTCCGGGTCGCTCCAGCGGCGCGGGCCGCCGGCCTTGGCCCACAGCGCGTCCAGGATCAGCCGGCGGGCGCGCGGGCGCAGCAGGTTGACCGGCGCGGTGCCGCCGAGGGCGGTGGTACGGATCCGGGCCAGCTCCTGCGCGTCGAGCTCGACGCGCGCGCCGAAGGCGACGACGCGCAGCCGGTCCGGCACGGACCGTGCGGCCGGCGGCTCGTCCTCGCCGAGCGCGAGCTGCCCGGCGGGCCGGCCGGTGGCGGGCCGGGCGAGGTCCAGGGCGCCCCGGACCGCCTTGCGCAGCACCTTGAGCATGCGCGAGGAGCCCTTGATCCGGGCGACGGCGGGCTCGTCGTAGGTGTCCGCCTCGGCCCCGTCCACCAGCGAGCCGACCGCGCGGATCGCGACCTGGCCCTCCTCGCCCAGCGAGGGCAGCACGCCCTCGGTGTAGGCGACGAGCAGGGGCGTCGGGGAGACCACGAGGATGCCGCCCGCGTAGCGCCGGCGGTCCTGGTAGAGGAGGTAGGCGGCGCGGTGCAGGGCGACGGCGGTCTTGCCGGTGCCGGGCCCGCCCTCGACCTCGGTCACGGAGGCGGCGGGGGCGCGGATGACGAGGTCCTGCTCGGCCTGGATGGAGGAGACGATGTCGCGCATCGTGTGGCTGCGGGCCTGCCCGAGCGCGGCCATCAGCGCGCCGTCGCCGACGACCGGCAGTGTCTCGCCGGCCAGGGTCGTGGTCAGCTCCGGGCGCAGCAGGTCGTCCTCGACGCCGAGGACCTTGCGGCCCTTGGAGCGGATGACGCGGCGGCGCACGACCCGGCCGGGGGCGACGGGGGTCGCGCGGTAGAAGGGCGCGGCGGCCGGGGCCCGCCAGTCGATCACCAGTGGCGCGTAGTCGGCGTCGAGGACGCCGAGGCGGCCGATGTGCAGGGTCTCGGCGATCTCGGCGCGGCCGTCGCGGACGGCGTCGTCGGCGGGCTCGACGGAGGTGTACGCGCCGTCGGGCCCCTTCTTGCCGTCCTTGCCCCGGAGCAGGTCGATCCGGCCGAAGAGGAAGTCCTCGAACTCGCTGTTGAGCCGGTTGAGGTGCACGCCGGCGCGGAAGACCTGGGCGTCCCGTTCGGCGAGCGCGCCCGGGGTGCCGACCTGGCCGCGCTTGGCGGCGTCGTCCATGAGGAACTCGGCCTCGTGGATCTTCTCCTCCAGGCGCCGGTAGACCCGGTCCAGATGCTGTTGTTCGGTAACGGTCTCACGGTCGCGGACCCCGTCGGGTCCCTTCGCCGGTCCGGTCACCACCTGTGCGTCAGTGGCGTTCTGCGCGGCCACCCAAGCCCCCTTCTGCTGTGCCTAGGGCGGCCAGCAACCGTACGCGAACAGAGGTACTGAGCGCACCTGTCAGGACATGACCGCTTTCTGTGATTTTCCCCCGGCCGGTGCGGGGCGGGCGTCAGCGGGAGCCGTCCAGCGCGCGCCGCCGGTGGCGGGCCACCCGCTCGCGGTTGCCGCACACCTCGCTGGAGCACCAGCGGCGCCGCCGGCCGCGCGAGGTGTCGAGGTAGACCAGGGAGCAGGTCTCGCCCTCGCAGCGGCGCAGCGCTCCGCGCGCGGCCGGGTCGGTGAGCAGTTCCACGGCGTCGCGGGCGATCTGTCCGAGGAGCGCGGCGCAGTCCGGGGGCCCGGCCAGGGTGCGCACCAGCCGGCCGTCGGTGGTCCGTACGGCCCGCAGGGCGAGGGGGGAGCTCGCGGCGAGGGCGTTGACGCGCTCCAGGTCGGAGTCGGCGGCCCGGCCCTCGACCTCGGCGTGCACGACGCGGTGCAGCAGGTCGCGGGCCGCGCGGAAGCGGCCGAGCCAGCCGGTGTCGACGGCGCCGAGCGGGGTCCCGTGGGGGACGAGCCCGGAGCCGAGCAGCCAGGAGCGCAGCCGCTCGGGGGAGTCGAGGCGCTCGACGGGTTCCTCGCTGAGCCGCCCGCCGACCGTGGCCACGAGGTCCAGGCACAGCCGTCCGGCGTCGAACCGCAGGTCGTAGGAGGCCGTCGCCGCCATGAGCCCGTCACCCTTTTCCTGATCCTTGTGTTCCTGCTTCCGGTGCCGTGCCGGTACGGCCTGCGGCTCCCCGAACTCGCCCCGCGCGTCGGCACGTTGGCCGGGCGGTCCGCGGCCGGACGCACTCCCCACAGAGTGCCGCGCCGCGCGCGCCGCGCAAACCCCCGCCGCACGGACGGGGGGTTCAGCTCGGCCGTTTGCGGGCGGCGCGCTTGCGCAGCAGGAAGGCGGCGGCCGCGGCGAGGGCGGCGGTCGCCGTGCCGGCGCCGGCGATCAGGGCCGTGCTGCCGGGTTCCGGCGCGGCGGTACGGGGGGCGCCGTCGACGAGGAGGTGGGTGACCTTGCGGACGCGGCCGTGGTGGCTGACGACGGTGACGGGGTAGCGGCCGGGCCGGAGGTCCTCGCGGATGCGGGCGGGGCCCAGGTAGCGGGGGTCGTCGCCGTCCCCGGCCTTGCTGTCGTCGCGGCGCAGCGCGACGGGGCGGACGAAGGCCGGGGAGGTGGCGGTCAGCCGGCCGTCCTCGCCGGGGTCGGGGTCCTCGTCGCGCCAGAGCACGCCCACGGCGCCGCCGGCCCGGACGCGGTGTCCGTCGGTGCGGGCCCGGTCCGGGCGCGGGGTGCCGGAGGCGTCGAAGAAGGCGGGGCCGCTGGCGTGGCCGACGTAGTCGTCGTCGCCGGGCCGGGCCGCGCGGACGGTCACCTGCTTCTCCGCGACCACCCGGCCGTCCGCCCCGGCCAGGCGGACCGGGTAGGTGCCGTCCGGGGCGTCCTGCGGGACGTCGACCGCGGCGGAGAACAGCCGGGGGTTGTGCCAGTCGGCGCCCCCGGGGTCGTGCGCGAGGCGCACCGGCCTGCCGAACGCGGGGGACCGCACGGTGAAGGACGTGCCGCTCTCGCCCGGGTACAGGTCGTCGTACGCCAGCCACAGCCGCTCCCCCGGCCGCAGCGTCCCGCCCGGCGTCCCGGCCCGGAACTCGGGCGGCCGCGCGGGGACCACCTCCACGTTCTCCTCGGCGACGACCCGGCCGGCGGCGCGCACGGCGAGGGGGTAGGTGCCGGGCCGTACGGTCGTGGCGAGGGCGGGGCGCGCGTGGTGGCCGTGCCCCTCGCGGGAGTCGCGGGAGTCGTGGCGGGAGAGGTCGTAGCGGGCGAGGGGGACGGGGCGGGGGAAGACCGGCGAGGTGACGGTCACGTCCTTCTCGTCCGGCAGGCCCCGCACGTCGATGTCGAGGAGTCCGCCGGGGCGGTTGTCGAAGGCGCTGTTGAGCAGCAGTTGCACCCCGCCCCGGCCCTCGCCTCCCGGCGGGGCCGTGGCGGCCCACGCCGGGGCCGGCCACAGCAGTGCCGCGACGGCGGCGGCCGCCGCCGCTCGGTTCCGGTTCACTGCCGGCACCCCCTTGTCCCTGGTCCGGGAACGCTCACCCTGCAAGAGGGTTCCGGCGGCGATCGGGTTGCCCCGGCGGGCCGGTTCAGGCTGTCGGGGTGAGCACCAAGGCCGTGTTCTCCATGGGCAGTTCGACGAGCCGTGCCACGTGCAGGCCGGAGCGTGCGGCCAGGTCGTGGTAGGTGTCCAGGGTGCGCTGGGTGCCGCCGTTGAGGACGAGCAGGTGCAGGTCCCACAGCGGGGCGAGCAGCCCGTCCCGGTCGTCGCGCACGACCCGTTCGACGACCAGCAGCCGGGAGCCGGCGGCCATCGAGGAGCGGATGTTGCGCAGCACCTGGACGCACTCGGCGTCCGGCCAGTCGCCGAGCACCCGGGAGAGCAGATAGGTGTCGGCGCCCTCGGGGAGGCGGCCGGTGAACATGTCGCCGGCGACGAGGTCGACGCGGTCGGTGCCCACCGTCGCGGCGAGGTGCTCGCGGGCGATGGGGATGGTGTGCTCCAGGTCGAAGAGGGTGCCGCGGGCCTGGGGCGCGGCCCGCAGCACGGTGGACAGCAACTGGCCGCTGCCGCCGGCGATGTCGACGATGTGACTGCTGCCGGTGAAGTCGATCTCCTGGGGGACGGAGTCGAAGAAGAAGTTGCTGGCCTGCATGGCCCGTTGGAAGCGTCCGGCGGCCTTCGGGTCGTCCCGCAGATACGCGATGAGCGACTGCCCGTAGGCCGCCTCGAAGCCGGGCCTGCCCGTGCGGAAGGTCTGTGCGGCGTGCCCCCACGCCTGGTAGAACTCCTCGCCGTACAGCAGGCACACGTCCCGCAGTGATCCGGGCCGGTCGCGCAGCAGTTCGCCGGTGGCGGTGTTGCGGTAGCCGGTCTCCTCGGTGCCCTCGACGACACCGAGGAGGACCAGCACCCGCAGCAGCCTGCGGACGACCCCCGCGTCCGGCGCGTCCTTTCCGTCCGCGCCGCCGGCAGCGGCGGCGAGTGCCGCGCTGTCGGTGTGCCCGGCCGCGATCAGGTCGGGCAGGCCCAGCCTGGCGGCCGCGTAGACGGCCTGGGTGCGCCAGGCGGCGGTGATCAGGTCGACGGTGGCCCGTACGGCCCCGGCATCCATGTCGCCGTGCGTTTCCATGGCGTCCTCTTGTCCTCCTGGTGAACGGCGTCGGACGGCATCAGGTGGGGATCCAGTCCCGCTGGATGTGCGGTGTGGCGATGCCGAGCGACCGCATGTGTTCGATGGGGTTGGCGTACTCCCGGCTGGAGACGATCCGTCCGTCGCGGAGCGTGAAGCCGAGGACGAAGTGGTTGCGGTAGTGGCCGGGGGGATAGCCGGGGAAGCGGATCGTGCCGTGCCCGTCGCACTCGACCCAGACGGTGTCCGGGTCCTCGCAGTGGTCGATCCGCACGTTCTCCCACTGCCAGTCGGGCAGGACTTGAAGGGACAGTTCCCCGTGCCGTTTGAGGCTCTCCCGGCCCCGGACCACGATCGGCCGCCCGATGTCCGTGAAGTACAGGGACGTGGTGCCGTCCTCGGTGTAGAGGGTGTACCGCGTCAGCCGGGCCTCGGCCCCTGTCTCCAGGTACCGCTCCACGGCCAGCCGGTTGCGGGCCCTCAGGGAGGTGGGGTCGGTCATGTCTCACCGTCCGCGTGTTCGTGGGGGGTGGCGGCCGCTCAGGGCTGGAGCCTGGTGGCCTGCCAGCCGTGGCCGTCGCGGTCGTAGGCCAGCCGCTCGTGGAGCCGGTCCGTGCCGTTCGCCCAGAACTCGATGCTGTCGGGCTCCAGCCGGTACGCGGTGTACGCGGCGGGGCGCGGCAACGGCCGCTGCCCTTCGCCCAGTTGCCGGGCCCTCTCCCGCAGTTCGGCGACGTGGCCGAGGCCGTCGAGCGGTTCGCTCTGCCGGGAGGCGGTGCTCATGGCGTGGGTGAAGACCGGCCGGGCCGTCCACAGGGCCTCCGCCTCGGTGTCCGGCAGCCGGTGCACGGGGCCGGCGAGGGTGATCTGCCGGCTGGTCTCGCGCCAGTACAGCACTCCCGACGCCCAGGGGTTGGCGGCCAGTTCGCGGCCCTTGCGGCTGCCGGCGTGGGTGGTGAAGACCAGGCCGGTGCCGGTCACCGCGGTGAGGGCCACTGTGCGTGAGGAGCTGCGGCCGTCGGGGGTCGCGGTGGCCAGGGCCAGGGCGCGGGGTTCGCGCACGCCGTGGGCGACGGCGGAATCCAGCCAGGAGCGCAGCAGTCGCAGTGGGTCGGAGGGGGGCTGGAGGAACTCGGGGAAGGCGAGGTCGACGGTTCCGGTGAGGGTTTCCGAGCGGGTGGTGGTCACGCTGCCCTCCTGGGGGTGCCGACGTTCAGGGTGCCCTGGAGTGTGATCACGCCGTCGCCGCACAGGGCGACGGAGTGGGCCCGGTCGCCCTCGCCGTTGGCCTTGACGCGCATGGGCGAGGGGCGGCCGAGTTCGATGCCCTGGGTGATCTCGATGCGCTGTCCCCAGGGGGCGAGGCCGTGCCGGGCGAGGTGGATGGCGATGGGTCCGGCGGCGGAGCCGGTCGCGGCGTCCTCCACCACGCCGTAGGCGGGCGAGAACATGCGGTTGCGCCAGCGCAGCCCGGATCCGGCGAAGCAGTTGACGGCCATGTCGGGGAAGCGGGACAGGGCCCGGTGGTCGGGTTCGAGCTTGGAGAGCGCCTCGAAGCTCTCGATGCCGACCAGGACGTGCCGGGGGCCGTTGCGGTAGATCTCCACCGGGAGCGTGGACTCGTCCACGCCGAGGGCGGCGAGGAGTTCCGCGCTGCGGTCGAAGGGCTCCCACACGGGCACCGGCTGGCACATCTTGGCGCCGGTCACCTTGCCGTCGGTGTACTCCATCACGAAGGGGACGGTGCCCTGGGCCGTCTCCATGCGGACGGCGTCCATGCCGGTGCGCGCTCCGATGGCGACGGCGGTGCCCAGCAGCGGGTGCCCCGCGAAGGGCAGTTCGTTGACCGGGGTGAAGATGCGGACATGGAAGTCGCCGTCCTGCTCGGGCCGCAGGACGAAGGTGGTCTCCGAGAGGTTCATCTCCCACGCGATGCCCTGCATGAGCTCCGGGGTGAGATCGTCGCAGTCGAAGAAGACAGCCACGGGGTTGCCCATCAGCGGCTCGGGCGCGAACGCGTCGACGACGACGTAGGGATACATCTGTGCCCCCTGCAGTGGTGAAGGACGAGAAAGTGTCGCCGGGCTGCCGGCCCGGTCAGGTGGGTATTCCGGCGCGCTTGATCCCGGGCACCGGAATGCCGAGGGCACGCAGCTGCTCGAAGGGGTTCATGAATTCGCGCTGGCGCTTGATCTTTCCGTCGACGAGCTCGAAGGAGTGCAGGAAGTGGTTCTCGTAATAGCCCTCGGGGTAGCCCTCGAAGAGAATCTTCCCGTGGCCGTCGCACTCGACCCAGAAGAAGCCCGGGTCCTGGGTCTCGAAGATCTGGATGTTGTACCACTCCCAGTCCGGGAAGCACTTGAGGGACCAGACGGCGTGCTCGCCGAGGCGGTCCCGGCCGTGGGTGGCGATGGGGGCGCCGGTGTCGTTGGTCCACAGGCCGCCGACGCCGTCCTCGGTGAACAGCTCGTGCCGGCGCAGCCGGTCCGCTCCCCTGGTGTTCATGTACCGCTCGACGACGGCCCGGTGGACTCGGCGCAGTTCCGCCTCGTCGGTGAATCCCTGCGACGGTGTGGTGTCGGACATGACTCTCCTCCTGACGTGCGTCGGGGTGGGGTCCCGGAACGGACGGTGGAGTCCGTAATTCCCTGGCGGACCCTCATGAGTGTCCCCCGGCCGATCAGCCAGGGCAATGTTTTCTGACATACTGCGGGCAGACAATTGGGGTTCTTTGCCGGGCAGTTGCCGAAGGAAGTCCGGGAAATACGGGAACGGCGCCGCGTATTGCCGCCGCGGCCCGGCGGTAATACGGGCGCCGGGCCGTCAGGCGGCCGCGGGAACGGGCGCGGCGGTCCGCGCCGTCCTGAAGTGCTCCTTGAGCGAGAAACCGGGGGCGGCGGCCTGCTCCGGACCGAGCGGCAGGCCGCGGGAGAGGAGCTGCCGGGCGGCCATGTGGTCGCCGGGCCGGTCGACCGATTCCACGGCGACGAGGCGGCCGCGGTGGAAGAGCAGCACGGAGAAGGCGTCGGGTTCCGCTTCGAGGACCACCGAGGTGTCGTGCTCGTGGGCGGCTCCGGCGATCTGGAGGGAGGCCGTGAACTGGTCGCTCCAGAACCAGGGCAGGTCGTCGTACGCGCGCGGGCTGCCGGTGAGCCGGTCGGCGACCAGGCGGGCGTGGCCGGCCGCGTTCTGCACGGATTCCAGCCGGACGCGCCGGCCGGTGCGGGCGTCGGGGTGGGCCGCGCAGTCGCCGACGGCGGAGATCGCGGGGTCGGCGGTCAGCAGGCGCTCGTCGGTGACGACGCCGCCGCACCGCTCGTCCGTCAACAGCCCTGCGGCTTCGGCGAGTTCGGTGCGCGGCGCGGCGCCGACGCCCACGAGGACGAGGTCCGCCGGCAGGACGCGGCCGTCGGCCGTCCCGACCGCCCGCACCCGGCCGTCGCCGTCCCCGTGGAAGCCGGCGACGCCCTGTCCGAGGAGCAGCGCGGTGCCGTGCGCGGTGTGCAGGTCCTGGAAGAAGGAGCCCGTTCCCGGGCCTCGACGGCGGTCACCGGGTAGCGTGCGCGTCCAGCTCGATCGCGACAGCAGGGCCGGTGATCCGCTCGATGGCCTGGCGCTCTTGAAGCTCTCTCCTCCCGGTGGGGAAGGAGATTCCCTTCTGGATCGCTCCGAAGGGTTTGACGGCGCTTATGTCCGTCCGACGACGATACCTTCCGACCGCCGGGCAGGTCAGTGACCCGCCGGGTTCCGCCAACTTGGTTGTTGTTGGCGGGTGTTCCGACAATATCAGAGAGCTGCGGCGCTGCGCACCGCAGGGGCAGAGGATGCGCTTCGCCTCCCCCGCGAGCGAGGGAGCATTGCGCAAGGTCCGGGTAGAACCCGGCCGGGCGCAGCCACAGTTGGCTCTCGTCGGCCTTCCCGGCCAGGTAGGCCTTGGACAGCGGCGGGCGCTCGTAGGGGAGGGTGTCCTCCTCGCCGACGAGCACGACGCGCCCGGTATAGCCGCGCTCGCGCAGGGAGGCGGCGGTCTGGTGGCCGGCCTGGCCCGTGCCGATGACGACGACGGTGCCCGGGGAGGTGGCGGCGGCGGTCACTGCTGCCTCTCGGGGAGGTGGACGATCAGGCCGTCGAGTTCCTCGGTGACCTTCAGCTGGCAGCTCAGCCGGCTGTTGGGGCGGCGCGGGCAGGCGGTGAAGTCGAGCATCTCGTCCTCATTGGCGCGCATCGCGGCCGGCTTGTCGCGGGTCTCCTCGTCGACGTACACGTGGCAGGTGGCGCACTGGGCGTTGCCGCCGCACTGGGCGACGATGCCGTCGACGTCGTTCGAGACGGCGCCGCGCATGACGCTGGTGCCGAGGGGGACGTCGAGGGTCCGCGCGGAGTCGTCGGGCGCGACATAGGTGATTTTGGGCATGGTGGAACTCCTGAGGGCGTCGACCGGGTGGGTTCACCGGTGCGCGCGTGTCGGGGTGGAGAGTTCGGCAGACGGAACAGGACGGTAGCGCCCCGGAAGACACGGTCGGGGAAACGGGCGAGGAATGGGTCATCTCGCCCGTAGCGCCTTCGCGGCACGGCCGTCGGACACGCGACGCCCTCGGCCAGTGGGTCGGCAACGGCCCGGACGCTAGCAGACCTCCGGACGGTCCGTCACCCCCGGGCGGGCGGATCCGGCAGCCGGTGTGTCATGAAGGGCCTGCTCAGGGTGAACTCGCGGAATTTCACGGCGGCTTCGGACAGGTAGGCGTCGCGGTGCCGCACGAGGGTCAGGTCGCGGTGGCAGTCCGGTGCGTCGATGTGCACCCAGGCGATCCCGGCGGACGGGCCGATGCGGCGGGACATCGCGGGGACCAGCCCGATGCCCAGGCCCGCGCCGATCATGTCGCCGCTGGCGCCGGGCTCGTCGCTCTCGCAGGACACCAGCGGCGCGAGCCCGTGGGCGGCGAACAGCCGCTCCAGCAGGGCCCGTGGCCAGGTGCCGGGCCGGGTGGTGACGTACGGCTCGTCGGCGGTCTCGGGGACCGTCACGCACTCCCGGCGCGCGAGGCGGCGCCCGGCCGGCACCGCGAGCAGCACCTCCTCGCGGACGAGCTCCACGGCCTCCAGGCCCGGCCCCGTCAACGGCTGTGACGCGATGCAGAAGTCGACCTCCCCGGCCCGCAGCCGGCGCTCCATCTCCGGCGCGTCCGCCTGGAACAGGCGCACGTCGGCGTCGGGGTACGCGGCGCGGAAGCTGCCCAGCAGCCGGGTGACCGTCAGCAGCGTCTCGGCGGCTATGGCGACCCGGCCCAGGCCCCGGTCACGGGCGTCGAGCAACGCCCGCCGCCCGTCGTCGAGTTCGCTCAGCGCGCGCTCCACGTGGCGCAGGAACACCGCCCCGTAGCGGTTGAGCCGGATACGCCGGCCCTGCCGGTCGAAGAGCGGCGTGCCCAGCTCGGCCTCCAGGCGCGCGACGGTCCGGCTGACCGAGGGCTGGGCGACCATCAGCTCCTCGGCGGCCCGGCTGATGTGCTCGAAGCGGGCCACGACCTGGAAGTAACGCAGTTGCAGCAGATCCATGGTCACCGCACCTTATGCCTCCCCCGCCATCACCACATGACAAACCCGGTCTTGGATCCGGCGGCCACCGCCCGCTTACCGTCAACTCGGGGCTACCGTCCAGGAAGCGGGCATTCCTCCCGCCGCCTGCGTACGCGAGGCGGTGGCCCCCCATCCGGCGCCCGCATCCGCGCGCACCACGCCCCCCACACTCGACAGCGAGGAAGGCCGAACCATGGGCGCTTCGGACCTGGCCCGACTCCAGTTCGCGGCCACGACCGGGATCCACTGGCTGTTCGTGATCCTCACCATGGGGCTCATCCCCCTCGTGGCGATCATGCACACCCGTGCCGCGCTCACCCGCGATCCCGGCACGAGGGCCGTCTGGGAGCGGATGACCCGCTTCTGGGGACAGCTCTACCTCATCAACTACGCGGTCGGCATCGTCACCGGACTCGTCATGGAGTTCCAGTTCGGGCTGAGCTGGAGCGGACTGAGCAGGTTCGCGGGCAATGTCTTCGGGGCGCCCCTGGCCCTGGAGACCCTGATCGCGTTCTTCGCGGAGTCCACCTTCCTCGGCATGTGGATCTTCGGCTGGGGCCGGCTGCCCAGGGCCCTGCACGTGGCCCTGATCTGGCTGGTGGGCCTGACCGCCTACATCTCCGCGTACTGGATCCTCATCGCCAACGGCTTCATGCAGAACCCCGTCGGCTACGAAATGCGCGGCGGCGAGGCCCGGTTGAGCGACTTCTGGGCACTGGCGACCAACCCCAGCGCGCTGCTCGCCCTCGCCCACATCACGCTCGCGGCCCTGCTGACCGGCGGTGTCTTCGTCGCCGGCATCAGCGCCTGGCACTTCGCCCGGCGCACCGCGGACGTGCGGGTCTTCCGCAACTCCCTGCGCCTGGGCCTGCTGTTCGCCGCGCCCGCGGGCTGGTTCGTCGTCACCGTCGGCAACCTCCAGTGGCCGCTGCTGGGCAGGACACAGCCGATGAAGCTGGCCGCCCTGGAGGGCGCCGGCACCGAGGGACTCCAGGCGATGTTCACCAAGCAGCACGGCGCCGGGAACTACACCCCCTCGCACGACTGGCTGCGCGGCTCCATGGACGTCATGGTGAACATCGCCAACCCGCTGTCCATCGTCCTGATCGTCGCCTTCGTGCTGCTGTGGAAGGACTGGCTGGTGCGCTTCCGGCCCGTCGCCTACCTGATGACGGCGCTCATCCCCTTCCCGTTCATCGCCTCCGTCGGCGGCTGGGTCTTCCGCGAGACGGGCCGCTGGCCCTGGGTCGTCTACGGCAAGCTCACCGTGGAGGAGGCCCTGTCGAAGGTGAGCAGCACCTCGCTGGCCGTCTCCTGCGCGGTCTTCATCGCGCTCTTCGTCGCGCTGGCGGTCACCAACTGGACGCTCATCGCCCGCTTCGCGCGGCGCGGCCCGGACGGCGCCCACCTCGGGGCCGTCGAGCCGCTGCCCGAGCACCTGCCTCAGGGCGCGCCCGGGAGCGGCTCCCAGGGCCGGGAGGACAAGGAAGCCGTCCCGTCCTTCTGACGGCCGCCGGGCCCCCACCTCTCACCCCTCACCCCTCACCACCCGAACCGCCCCTATGTCCCGGGGAGCTGACCACAGATGACGACTCTGGAATCCGTGTGGCTGGCCGTTCTCGGCCTGCTGCTCGCCGGGTACTTCGTGCTCGGCGGCTACGACTACGGCGTGCAGATGCTGCACCACCGCCTCGGCCGCGAGGAGAGCGGACGGCGGGCCGCGATCTCCGCGATGGGACCGTTCTTCCTCGGCAACGAGGTCTGGCTGGTCGCCTTCACCGGGGTGCTCTTCGGGGCCTTCCCGCACCTGGAGGGCAGCCTCCTGTCCGGCCTGTACCCGCTGATCGTCGCGATCCTGGTGGGCCTGGTCGTGGGCAACACCGCGGTGCAGCTGCGCGGCCGCGCCCGCGGGGAGCGCTCCCGCCGGGTGTGGGACATGCTGACCGTCGTCGGCGGCGGGCTCCCGGCCCTGTGCTGGGGCCTGGTCCTCGGCCTGCTGCTGCACGGAGTGCCGCGCCGCGCCGACGGCACCTTCCATGTGGGGCCCGCCGAGGTCTTCGCCCCGTTCACGCTGCTGTGCGGGGTGGGCGCCGCGCTGCTGTTCGCCGCGCACGGCGCCGCGTTCCTCGCCCTGCGCTCCGAGGGCGGCCTCGCCGAGCGGGCCCGCGCGGCGGCGCTCCGCCTGCTGGGCGCGTTCGCGGTCGCGGGGCTGCTCGCGGTCCTGCTGTCCGTGGCCGGCGCCGGCGCCTCGGTCACCAACCCGGTGGCCGCCGCGGCCGTCACCGCGGTGCTCGCGCTCGCCCTCGCCGCCGCCTGGCGCTCGCTGGCCGCGGGGCGCGCCGGGCGGGCCTTCGCCGCCACCTGCCTGGCGGCCGCGCTGCCGGTGCTCCTGGTCGGCGCGGGCCACTACCCGTACCTCCTGGCCTCCTCCGCCGGACACGGACTGACGGTCTCCCGGTCGGCCGCCGACGGCGCCACCCTGAAGCTGCTGCTCGCCTTCGGCGTCGTCCTGATCCCGCTGATCCTGCTCTACCAGGCGTGGAGCTGGTGGATGTTCCGGGGCCGTACGGGCCGGCGCCACCCGGCCTACTTCTGACAGCGGCCGCCAGGCACCGCACCGGAGGGAAAAAGGGGGAAGCGGCATGAAACCCGTCGAACGCCGACTGCTGCGCGAACTGCCCGTCCTGCGGCGGCACATGGCCGCCTCCACGGGACTGTCACTGCTGACCGCCGCCGTCACCGTCGCCCAGGCCGTCCTGCTGGCGGGCGTACTCGCCGAGGGCTTCGCCCGGCACACCGTGCCGGGCGGCCGGCTCGCCGCCCTCGCCGCCGTACTCGCGGCCCGCGCCCTGCTCGCCTGGGCGCGCACCGCCCTCGCGCAGCGTGCCGCCGCCGACGCCAAACAGCTCCTGCGCGAACGCGTCACCGGCGCGCTCCGGCGCGTCGGCCCCGTACGGCTCGCCGCCCGGCGGCACGGCGAGACCGCCACCCTGCTCACGCGCGGCCTCGACGCCCTCGACCCGTACGTGACCGGCTACCTGCCGACCCTGGCGGCCATGACCGTCGTGCCGCTCGCCGTCGTCGCGTACCTCGCGGCCACCGACCTCGCCTCCGCCGTCGTCATCCTCGTCACCCTGCCGCTGATCCCCCTCTTCGGCGCGCTCGTCGGCACCCACACCGCCCGGCGCACCGCCCGGCAGTGGCGGCTGCTGTCCCGGCTCGGCGGCCACTTCCTCGACGTCGTCGCCGGACTGCCGACCCTGCGGGCCTTCGGGCGCGAACGGCACCAGACCCGGGTCGTCGCCGCCATGGCCGACGCCCACCGGCGGGCCACCCTGCGCACCCTGCGCGTGGCCTTCCTGTCCTCGCTCGTCCTGGAGACGGTCGCCACGCTCTCCGTCGCGCTGGTGGCCGTCCCCGTCGGACTGCGGCTGCTGCGCGGCGAGTTGGACCTGAACACGGCCCTGGTCGTCCTGTTCCTCGCACCCGAGGCGTATCTGCCGCTGCGCGCGGCCGGCGCGGCCTTCCACGACAGCGCCGAGGGCGTCGCCGTGGCCGAACGGGCCTTCGCGCTCCTCGACGAGGACACCCCCGCCCGGTCCGCCGGACAGCTCCCCGCCCCCGACCCGCGCACCTCCCCCCTGCGGCTGGAGAACGTCACCGTCCGCTACCCGGGCCGCGCCGCCCCCGCGCTGGACCGGGTGACGCTGACCGTACGGCCCGGCGAGCACGTGGCGCTGACCGGCCCGAGCGGCGCCGGCAAGTCCACCCTGCTCGCGGCGCTCCTCGGCTTCGTCACCCCCTCCTCGGGACGTGTCCTCGTCGGCGGCACCGACCTCGCCGAGGCCGACCCGGCGGACTGGCGCGCGCACGTGGCCTGGGTGCCGCAGCGCCCGCACCTGTTCGCGGCCACCGTCGCCGACAACATCCGCCTCGGCCGGCCCGACGCGAGCGACGCGGAGGTACGGGCCGCGGCCCGCGCCGCCGCGGCGGAGGAGTTCATCGACGAACTCCCCGACGGCTACGCCACTTTGCTCGGCGAGCGGGGGGCCGGGCTCTCCGCCGGCCAGCGCCAGCGCATCGCCCTCGCACGCGCCTTCCTGCGCGACGCCCCGGTACTGCTCCTGGACGAACCCACCTCCCACCTCGACCCGCACAGCGAGGCCGAGGTCACCCGCGCCACCGCCCGCCTCATGCGGGGCCGCACCACGATCGTCGTCGCCCACCGCTTCGCACTGCTGCCGCACGTGGACCGGATCGTGACGGTGGAGACGGGCGGCCTGCGGGACGCGACACCGGAAGCCCGGCCGGACGCGCCGGTACCCGCAACCGCGCGGAGCCCACGATGACGCCCCGGAGGGACGGGACCCACGCGCCCGAACTCCATTGTTCCGACGCCGAGTCGGCGACACCGGCCGCCTCCCGGCACGCACGCCCGGCGCGACGGCCGGTGAGCACCGCGCCCCGCCCCGGCACCCCGGACGCCACCCACGCGGCGCGCCCCGGACGAGGGCTCCCCCACGCCGCTTCACCCCAGGCCCCCGCCGCACCGCCCGTACCGACGTCGGACGCCCCCGCCCCGCGGAGCCCGCGACGACAGGCCCGACGCTCAACCCCTCCCGCACCCGCGCACCACAGGGCCACCGGCAGGCACCACCCCGCAACACCACCGCGCACCCCCGCCGCACCGCCCTCCGACGCCCCCGCCCCGCGGAGTCACCCATGAGCCCGAGCCACGAGACGCCCCTCCCCTCTCACCCCACTCTGCGGCTGCTGCGCCTGCTCGCCCCGTACTGGCGGCGGCTGTTGCCCGCCGCGCTCGCCTCGGCCGCCGCCGAGCTGGCCGCGGCGGCGCTGATGGCGACGGCTGCCTGGCTGATCACCCGGGCCGCCGAGCAGCCGCCGCTGTCCGCCGTGAGCGTGGCGATCGTCGGCGTGCGCGCCCTGGCCCTGGGGCGGGGCCTGCTGCGGTACGGGGACCGGCTGCTCGGCCACGACGGCGTGCTCCGCGCGGTCGCGGGCTTCCGTACCCGCGTCTACGAGTCCCTGGTGCCGCTGGCCCCGGCCGGCATCCCCGCCTACCGCAGCGGGGACCTGCTGACCCGGCTCGTCGACGACGTCGACGCCGTCCAGGACCTGCTGCTGCGCGTACTGATCCCGCTGACGACGGCGTGCGTGGTCGCGGCCGGGGGCGTCGGGCTGACCGCCGCGCTGCTGCCGGAGGCCGCCCCGGTCCTGGCGGCCGGCCTGGCCCTCGCGGGCGTGGGCGTCCCGGCGCTGGTGCTCGCCGCGTCCGGCCGGGCCGGCCGCGCGGAGAAGGCGGCGCGCGCCGAACTGGCCGCGCTCACCGTGGACCTGGCGCAGGGCGCGGCCGACCTCGCGGCGTTCGGCGCCGAGGACGCGGCGCACGCCCGCGCCCGCCGGGCGGGCGCCCGCATCGCCGCCCTGGAGCGCCGCAAGGCCCTGACCACCGGTCTGGGCGCGGCGGCCGTCCTGCTGTGCCAGGGCGCGGCGACCATCGGCGTCACCCTGCTCGCCCTGCGCGCGCACGCGGCCGGTGAACTGCCCGCGACGGAGCTGACCGTCCTCGCGGTGATCGCCCTGGTGTCCTTCGAGACGGTCGCCCCGCTGCCCGCCGCGGCCCGCCGGCTGGCGGAGGTCCGGGCGAGCGCCCGCCGGCTCGCGGCGCTCCTGGCCTCCCCGCACCCCGTCGCCGAACCGGCCGCCCCGGCCCCGCCGGCCGCCGGCGGGCCCGTCGCCGTGGAGATCTCCGGGCTGCGGGTGCGCCACCGCCCCGACGGCCCCGCCGTCCTGGACGGGGTGGACCTGCGGCTGCCGGCCGGCCGCCGCGTCGCCCTCGTCGGCGCGAGCGGCGCCGGCAAGTCGACGCTGCTCGCCGCGCTCATGCGGTTCGTGGACTACGAGGCGGGCAGCATCCGCGTCGGCGGCCGCGAGCTGCGCGAGTGCCACGGGGCCGACGTACGGCGGGTGATCACGGGCATGACCCAGGACGCGCACGTCTTCCACACCACGATCCGCGCCAATCTGCTCCTGGCCCGCCCCGACGCCACCGAGGAGCAGCTGCGCGCGGCGGCCCGGGGCGCCCGGCTCCTGGAGTGGATCGAGTCGCTGCCCGAGGGCTGGGAGACCGTCCTCGGCGAGGGCGGCGGCTCGATGTCCGGCGGCCAGCGCCGCCGGCTGCTCCTGGCCCGCGCGCTGCTCGCCGACCCGCCGGTGCTCGTCCTGGACGAGCCGACCGAGGGCCTCGATCCGGACACCGCCGACGAGGTGCTCACCGACGTCCTCGACGCCACCCGGGGCCGCACCACCTTGATCATCACGCATCGGCAGGCGGGCCTCGCGGCCGCCGACGAGATCGTCGTCCTCGACCGCGGCCGCCTCGGCACCCCGCGCCCGCCGGCCTCGGTGGCCCTCGCCCGGTGACCGGCGACGCGACGACCGACAACGCAGAGAGCCCCCGGCCGTACCGGCCGGGGGCTCTCTCATGGGGAGTGGAGATGGCGGGAATCGAACCCGCGTCCAACGGTGCGGAAACAGGGCTTCTCCGAGCGCAGTCCGCTGCGCTTTTCTCGGCCCCGGAGATCACACGGACAAGTCTCCGACGGGCTCAGTCACTGTTTGGTTTCCCACTCGGTCCCGTGACCGGACCTAGTGGTTTAGTCCCCTAGCTGATGCCAGGATCCGGGTCGGGAACAGCCCCGGGCTGACACTTCGCAAGTCGCTGCTTAGGCAGCGAGGGCGAAGGAATCGCGCTTGGTGTTGGCGATTATTGGTTTCGGCCTGTGGTTTACGAGATCATGGCCGCTTCCTCGGCTCGCTTCCCCTGCTTCGACATCCGCTGTCGAAACCGATCATCCCCATGTGGTGTTTTCAAGCTGCTCCCCGCGCGAGCGGGGTGCGTGCGCCCCTGCTGGGGTGCGATCTCCATCGTACGCGACCGCCACGCGGCCGTGCCAGCGAATTCTAGTGCCGCTGACGGCGCCGCGCGGCGGCGATGGCGCGGTCGGACTCGCGGCGGTCCTGCTTCTCGCGCAGCGTCTGCCGCTTGTCGTACTCCTTCTTGCCCTTGGCGAGGGCGATCTCGACCTTGGCCCGGCCGTCCTTGAAGTACAGCGACAGCGGCACGATCGTGTGCCCCGTCTCCTGGCTCTTGGACGTGAGCTTGTCGATCTCCACGCGGTGCAGCAGCAGCTTGCGCTTGCGGCGCGCGGCGTGGTTGGTCCACGTGCCCTGGCTGTACTCGGGGATGTGGACGTTGTGCAGCCACGCCTCGCCACCGTCCATCTGCACGAAGCCGTCGGCGAGCGAAGCACGGCCCTGGCGCAGGGACTTGACCTCGGTGCCGGTGAGCACCATGCCGCACTCGTAGGTGGTGAGGATGTGGTAGTCGTGCCGCGCCTTCTTGTTCTGCGCGATCAGCTTGCGGCCCGGCTCCTTGGCCGCCTTGCTCAACTGCTTTCCCATAGTGCGGCCATTGTCGCACTAGGACCCGGTCCCCAGGCCAGTCAATACTTCCCGGGCCCGCTGCTCGGCATCGCCCCGCACGGGCACGTCGGGCACGATGCCGTGGCCGTCGACGGCGTGGCCGGCGGGGGTGCGGTAGTGGCCGACGGTCAGTTCGGCGACGGAGCCGTCGGGCAGCAGGCTCGGCATCTGCACCGAGCCCTTGCCGAAGGTGCGGGAGCCGACGACGACGGCGCGGCCCCGGTCCTGCAGCGCCCCGGTGAGCAGCTCGGCGGCGCTCATGGTGCCCCCGTCGACGAGGACGACGAGCGGGGGCCCGGTGGCCCCGCCGGGGACGGCCCGCAGCACCCGCTGCCGGCCGTGCACGTCGTAGGTGGCGACGGGGCCGCCGTCGAGGAAGGCGGAGGCGGCGGTCACGGCCTCGCTGACCAGGCCCCCGGAGTTGCCCCGCAGATCGAGCAGGACGCCCTCGCCGGGGGCGGCCTCGCGCACCGCGCGGCGGACGCGCTCGCCGGTGCCGCGGGTGAAGGAGGAGACCTTGATCCGGGTGGCCGGGGGGCCGCCGGCCGTGCCGCGCAGCCGCTCGACGGCGACGCTCTCGGAGGTCAGCCGCTCCCGGTAGACGGTGCGCTCCCAGCCGCGCCCGGCCCGCTCCAGGCCGAGCCGGACCGGGGTGCCGGGGATGGCCGGGCCCGGCGCGGTGAGCGGTCTGCCGCCGGGGCCCTCGGGGGGCTCGGGGTCGCCGCGCAGCCGGGCCACGACCTCGGTGACCGGCCGGCCGTCCACGGGCACCCCGTCCAGGGCGCGCAGCCGGTCGCCGGCCCGGACCCCGGCGCGGGCGGCGGGGCTGCCCTCGCGGACGCTGTCGACCAGGGTGCTGCCGCCGGCGCCGCGTCTCAGGGACAGGCCGACGCCGATGTACGCGCCGTCCAGGGCGCGCTCGAAGCCCTCGTACTCGCGGGCGCTGTAGACGGTGCTCCAGCGGTCGGTGCCGGCGCCGTCCTCCGGGGCGCTCGCGTCGGCCTCGCCGGCGGTGCGGGCGGCGGCGGCCTCCAGGGCGCGCAGTCCGGCCGTACGGGCGTCGACGCCGGGGGCCGCGCCCACGGCGTGCCCCGTCTCCGGGGCGGGGGCCTCGGTGGGTCTGCGGCCCGGGTGCCCGGCGGCGGGGGCCCAGGCCCCGGCGGCGGCGCCCGTCGCCAGGACGCCCGCGAAGACCAGCGTCAGGGCGGCGCCCCGCCGGGCGCGGCGCCCCCGGGAGGACGACGGCCGGGCCGGGCCGGGTGGGAACGAGCGCGCCGGGTCGGGCATGCGCGTGAGTCTAGGACAGAAGCGGGCGCCGTACGGGGAGTTGACCGCACGGCGCCCTGAGCGTCCGGTTCAGCGCGGGGCGCTCGCGCCCCACGTGCGACGGCTACACCTTGAGGTACTTCTGCAGCGTCGCGAACGCGGCGAGCGCGGGCATGAGCAGCCCGATGGCGATGACCAGCGGCAGCTTGGCGAGGACCGCGTCCCAGCCGAGGAACTGGATGACGTTGATCTGGTGCACCAGCCAGTTGTCGACGAGGAAGTACTGGCCGCACACCAGCAGCACGCACGCGAGCCCGCCGCCGAGGAGCCCGGCGAAGGCGGCCTCCATCACGAACGGGATCTGGATGTAGAAGCTGGAGGCGCCGACCAGCCGCATGATCCCGGTCTCGCGGCGGCGGCTGAACGCCGACACCCGCACGGTGTTGACGATCAGCATCAGCGCGACGACGAGCATCAGCGCCATCAGTCCGAGCGCCGCGGCGTTCATGCCGTTGAGCAGGTTGAGGATGTTGGAGAGCACCGCGCGCTGGTCCTGTACGGACTGCACGCCGGGCCGCTTGGTGAAGGCGCTGGAGATGACCTCGTACTTGGCGGGGTCCTTGAGCTTGACGCGGAAGGACTCCTGCATCTGGTCCAGGGTCAGGTAGCCGGCGATCGGGGAACTCTTGCCGAACTGCTCCTGGTAGTGCTTGTACGCCTCCTCCGCGGTCTCGAACTGGACGCTCTGGACGAGCGGCATCTTCTCCAGGTCGGCGCGGATCTCCTTCTTCTGGTCCTCGGTGACCGCCCCCTTCGCGCAGGACGGGAAGGACTCCGCGTCCGTCTTGTTGCAGAGGTAGATGGAGACGTTGACCTTGTCGTACCAGTAGCCCTTCATCGTGCTGACCTGCTCGCGCATGAGCAGCGACCCGCCGAAGAGGGCGAGCGAGAGGGCGACGGAGACGATGACCGCGAAGGTCATCGTGAGATTGCGGCGGAGACCGACGCCGATCTCCGACAGGACGAACTGGGCGCGCATGGCGTCCTTTCAGTGCTGGTAGCCGTAGACGCCGCGCGACTGGTCGCGCACGAGACGGCCCTTTTCCAATTCGATGACGCGCTTGCGCATCTGGTCCACGATCTGCTGGTCGTGGGTGGCCATGATGACCGTGGTCCCCGTCCGGTTGATCCGGTCCAGCAGCTTCATGATGCCGACGGAGGTCTGCGGGTCCAGGTTGCCGGTGGGCTCGTCGGCGATCAGCAGCAGCGGCCGGTTGACGAACGCGCGGGCGATGGCGACGCGCTGCTGTTCACCGCCGGAGAGTTCGCCGGGCATGCGCTCCTCCTTGCCGCCCAGGCCCACGAGTTCGAGGACCTGGGGGACGGCCTTGCGGATCTCGCCGCGCGGTTTGCCGATGACCTCCAGGGCGAAGGCGACGTTCTCGCCGACCGTCTTGCTGGGCAGCAGCCGGAAGTCCTGGAAGACGGTGCCCAGCTGGCGGCGCATGTGCGGCACCTTCCAGTTGGAGAGCCGGGCCAGGTCCTTGCCGAGCACATGGACCTGGCCGGAGGTGGCGCGCTCCTCGCGCAGCAGCAGCCTCAGGAAGGTGGACTTGCCGGAGCCGGACGAGCCGACCAGGAAGACGAACTCACCCTTCTCGATCTCCAGCGAGACGTCGCGGAGTGCCGGACGGTTCTGCTTGGGGTAGGACTTGGAGACGTTGTCGAATCGGATCACGGTGCACCACGCGTCGGCCGGGACAGGGAACACGGAACGCCGCGTTCCACGGCTTCCGTCGGTGTGCGTGACCCTACGCGAAGCACCGGTGCGCGTGCAGTCGGCGTACGCTGTTGGCGCGTTTATTACCGACCCCGCCGGGGACAAACCGAGGACAAAGGGGCTGCGTCCGCGCCGGCCGGCAGCCGCGCCGCGTGAGCGGCCGGGCCGCCGCCGTGATGGAGGGAACCGCCCGGCTCTCCCACGCGTTGGACGTACCGGAGGAGGAGATCGCATGACATGCGACCGACTGGTGTGCGCCAACTGCGCGGCCCCCGTCAGCGAGGGCCGGTGCCCGGTCTGCCGGGCCAGCAGGGAGCGGCTGCAGCAGCAGGCAGGCGTCTTCGCCGGGCTGACCCCGGCGGCCCTGCTCGTGCTGCTGGTGGCGCTCATAGCGCTCGCGGTGCTCGCCAACAACTTCGCCGTGTGAGCGATCGGTTACTCACGGGCGCGATGTGCGCGCTTTCGTGGTCGTGACGTGCCGAAGGGCCCGGGACGCGAGGCGTCCCGGGCCCTTCCGCGTGTGCGCGGCCCCGTCCGCCGCGGCGCTCGGGGCGGAAGCGGAGCGAGGGCCCGCGCGGGGTCAGGCCGTGGTGCCGCCGCGGGTCATCAGCCGCGGCAGCAGCCGGAAGCCGATACCGCCGGCGATCATCGTCGCGGCGCCGACGGCCAGATAGGCCGCCTGACCGGCACCGGTCTGGGCGAGCTCGCCGGTCTGGGCCAGCTCCTCCTTGGGCTTGGCCTGCTGCACGGGCTGGACCGTACCGTCCGTGCCCGTCGCGCAGTTGCTCGCGGTGTCGACGGGGCAGACGGGACCGGTGGCGTTGCCGTTGGCGGAGCCGTTGTTGCCGGGGGTGGCGGAACCGTTGCCGCCGCCGGTGCTGCTGCCCGTGGCACCGCCGGTGCCGCTGTGCTCACCGCCGGTGCTGCCGTGCTCGCCGCCGCCGGTGCTGCCGGTGCCGCCGGAGGTGCCCTGGCCGCCGGTGGTCGTACTGCCCGTCGTACCGGTGCCGCCCGTGCTCGTACCGGAGGAGGAACCGCCGGACGTACCGGTGGAGCTGCCGCCGGTGCTCGTGCCGGAGGTCGTGCTGCCGGTCGTGCCCGAGGTGGAGCTGCCGGACGTACCGGAGGTGGTCTCACCGGACGTGCCGGAGGAGCTGCCCGACGTGGAGCTGCCCGACGTGGAGCTGCCCGACGTGCCGGACGTCGTGCTGCCCGTGGTCGTCTCACCGGACGTACCGGAGGAGCTGCCGGACGTGGAGCTGCCGGTCGTGCCCGTACCCGACGTGGAGCTGCCCGACGTGCCCGAGGTGGAACTGCCGGACGTGCCCGAGGTGCTCGAACCGGACGTGCCCGAGGTGGTGCTGCCGGGGCCCGCCGTCGAGCCGTCCGTCGTACTGCCGGACGTACCCGACGTGCTGCTGCCCGACGTGCCCGAGGTGGTGCTGCCCGGACCCGCCGTGCTCCCCTCGGTGCCCGCGCCGCCCGCGGCGGTGCCCGTACCGCCGGCCGTCGTGCCGCCCGCGGTCTGCCCGCCCTGCGGAATGTGGTCCGGGTCCGTGACGGCGATGCCGGGGACCTGGACGTGGACGCCGGCGGCCGCGGCGGCCCCGGCGGCGGTCAGCGAGGCGCCCGCCGCGACAACCGCGCCCGCGGCTATGCGCGCGACCCGCAGCCGCGTCTTCTTGGTCATATGCTGCTACCCCCAGTAGCCGGTCTCGTCTTGGGAACGGCCATGCCCGGGGCGGTGATTGCGCGCGGACCGGGGAGCGCCGTCACCGGCCGTACCGGCCGGACCCGGCCGCCCCCGCCGCACGCGCCCCAGTGATACGCATGCCGCCCGCCAGCCTTGCCACTTTTTGAGGCAGCGTCAAGGCTGATACGGGCGGAATGTCCAACTATGGGGTGCTCGGCGGCACTTGTCAGGGGACGGACCTCCGTCCCCCCGCGGCTACTGCTCCTGCTTCGCCTGCTGCTCCTGCTGCTTGCGCCAGCGGATGCCCGCCTCCAGGAAGCCGTCGATGTCACCGTCCAGCACGGAGGTCGGGTTGCCGACCTCGAACTCGGTACGCAGGTCCTTGACCATCTGGTAGGGGTGCAGGACGTACGAACGCATCTGGTTTCCCCAGGAGTTGCCGCCGTCGCCCTTGAGGGCGTCCATCTTGGCCTGCTCCTCCTGCCGGCGCCGCTCCAGCAGCTTCGCCTGCAGCACGTTCATCGCGGTCGCCCGGTTCTGGATCTGCGAGCGCTCGTTCTGGCAGGAGACGACGATGCCCGTCGGGATGTGCGTGATGCGCACCGCCGAGTCGGTGGTGTTCACACCCTGGCCGCCGGGGCCGGAGGAACGGTAGACGTCGATGCGCAGCTCGGACTCGTCGATGTCGACGTGGTCGCTCTGCTCGACGACCGGCAGCACCTCGACACCCGCGAAGGAGGTCTGGCGACGCCCCTGGTTGTCGAACGGCGAGATGCGCACGAGACGGTGGGTGCCCTGCTCGACCGAGAGCGTGCCGTAGGCGTAGGGGGCCTGGACGGCGAAGGTGGTCGACTTGATGCCGGCCTCCTCCGCGTAGGAGGTCTCGTAGATCTCCGTCTTGTAGCCGTGGCGCTCGGCCCAGCGCAGATACATGCGCTGCAGGCGCTCGGCGAAGTCGGAGGCGTCGACGCCGCCGGCCTCGGCGCGGATGTTCACCAGCGCCTCACGGGCGTCGTACTCGCCGGACAGGAGGGTACGGACCTCCATCTCGTCCAGCGCCTTGCGGACGGAGGCCAGCTCGGACTCGGCCTCGGCGAGGGCGTCGGCGTCGTCCTCGGCCTCGGCGAGCTCGAAGAGCACCCCGAGGTCGTCGATCCGGCCGCGCAGCGACTCGGTCTTGCGCAGCTCCGCCTGGAGGTGCGAGAGCCGACTGGTGATCTTCTGCGCCGCCTCCGGGTCGTCCCACAGGGACGGGGCGGCCGCCTGCTCCTCGAGCACGGCGATGTCGGCCCTCATCTTGTCGAGGTCCAGGACGGCCTCGATCGACCCCATGGTCGAGGAGAGGGACTTCAGCTCTTCGGATACATCAACGACTGCCACGAACCCAGCCTAACGGCTGCGCGGAGCACTCGGTGCCGGGCGGGCTGACGCCCGCAGCACCCGGCTCCGGGGCCCCGGAAACGGGCCGGGCGGCCCGGTACGGGGCGGCTCCGCCGGGGGGCCGCCGAGAGCCGGTGCCGGGGCGGGGCCCGGCGCCCGTCTCCCTGCCCCTGGCACCGGGGGCGGCTCCGCCGGGAGAGCACCGACAGCCGGTACCGGGGCGGACCCCCGGCCCCGCTTCCCCGCCCGGAGGCGGCAGGGGCAGGAGGCCGCTCCCGGCGGGCCGCACACCGGGCGGGGGCGGGCCCTGCCCGGACACAGCGGGGCCGGGTGCCCGGAGTTCTGCCGCGCGGGCCGGCTCCGCCCGGAGACCGCCGACAGCCGGGTCAGGGGCGGGGACACGGGCGCCGGGTGCCCGCAGGCGTGCCGCCCGGAGACGGCAGGGGCCGGAGGCCGCTCCCGGCGGGCCGCACACCGGTGGGGCGGGTGCCGAAGTTCTGCCGCCGGGGCAGACCCGTGCCGGACGCTGCGGGCCTCAGCCCGTGGCTGTCGGGCAGCCCGGGCCCGCCCGGAGCCGTACACCCCACCCGCCCCGCGCGGAGCGCTACCGCGGGGTGTCCTCGCGGTGGACGCCGGGGCGGTCGGGGGCGGGACCGTCGTGGTCGGAGGCGGCGAACCAGCCGCCGATGCCCGCCGCCGTCGCCAGGGCCACCGCCGCCGCCCCGAACTTGATGCGGCGGCGCCGGGTCTCGGCGGGTGAGCGGTGCCGGGCCGAGCCCGCCCGGCGCTGGCCCGGTGCGCGGGGCGTACGGGCGGTGCCGTGCGCCCCGCCCGCGAGCTCGGCCGGGCTGGGCACCCGCATGCTCGTATGGGTCTCACGGCTGGAGTCGGAGACAGCGCCCGGCACGAGCGGCACCGCCCCCCGGCGCCGCACCGGCACGGCCGCGTCCACCGCGCCGCGCGCGCTCTCCACGGCGCCCTCGCGGACCGCCGCCCCGTCGGGCACGGCGACCGGCTCGTCCTCCTCCGGTTCGTCGATGTCCAGCGGCGGCAGTCCGGCCAGCCCGGGCAGCAGCTCGCGCAGCCGCGCGGCCAGCTCCGGGGCGCGCAGCCGGGACGCCGGGCCCTTGGCCAGGCACTGGACGAGGAGCTGCCACAGCTCGTCGGGGATGCCCGGCAGCGGGGCCACGGTCTCGGTGACGTGCCGGCGCAGCACCGCCCCGGGATGGCCGCCGCCGAACGGTGTGAAGCCGGCGAGCAGCTCGTACAGGACGGTCGCCAGCGCGTACACGTCGACGGAGGCGCGCGGCGGGAGCCCCTCGACGATCTCGGGGGCGAGGTAGTCGGGGGTGCCGATGACGCTGCGCGGGCCGACGGTCCGGCCGCCGCCGGGGCCGCCCCCGGGCTGCCGCTCGCGGGCCGGGCGGGGCACGTCGACCAGGCGCGCGATGCCGAAGTCGGTGAGCAGCGCGGGGTGCGCGCCGCCGGGGCCGAGCGGCCCCTGCATGTCGAGCAGGACGTTCTCGGGCTTGACGTCGCGGTGCACGATCCCGGCGGCGTGGGCCGCCGCGAGGCCCTCGGCGACGTCGGCGACGATGGCGACGGCGGCCTCGGGGGCCAGGCGCCGCTCGCGGTCGAGCCGGGTGCGCAGATCCGTGCCGCGCACGAGGTCCATGACGAGTGCGAGGTCGTTGCCGTCGACGACGAGGTCGCGCACGCCGACGACATGGGGGTGGTCGAGGCCGAGGAGGGCGGCCCGCTCCTGCACGAAGCGGCCGACGAGCTCCTGGTCCGAGGCGAGGTCCTCGCGCAGGAGCTTGATGGCGACCGGGCCCTCGGGGCCCTCGCCGAGCCATACCGTGCCGGCGCTGCCGCGGCCGAGGACCTGGTGGGCGGTGTACCGGCTGCCGATCTTCCGTGCCAAGGCTGCTCCGGCTCCTTCCTGACTTCCGCCGCCGTCCGCATCGGGAGGCGCGTTGGCGACAAAGCTACGCGGCTGACGGGACGTTAGGGACACCGAACAGCGCCAACCCTCGCTTCCGCCCCGGAAAACACCCTTCAGGTGTCGACAAATCCACAGGACGAGGGCTCGGCGCGGGCCGTGCGGCGCTACTTTCCGGACGGTCCGCCGAGACTCGAAACCCAGTCCTTGACGTCCGAGACCCACTTCCAGGTCGTGTCCCAGAAGCCGCGCCCGTCGGCGACCCAGTCCTTGAGCGGGGTGAACTCCCACACCAGCCAGGAGCCGACGACGAGCAGCAGGACCATGAACAGACAGCCCTTGAGGCAGCCGAGCCCGGGGATCCGCATCGGGTTGGCACCGCGCTGCCGGGGCGGCCGCGGCTCGCGGCGCGGGGCGGGCGCGGGCGGCTCGGGGGCGTACCTCTGCGGCTGCGGCTCCTGATGGCGCGGCACCGGGGCCTGGCGGCGGGCGGGGCGCTGCGGCGCGTACGGCTGCTGCTGGGGCTGCGGCTGCGGCGCGTACCCCTGGGGCTGGGGCGGGTAGTGCGGCGCGTAGCCCTGCTGCGGGTACGGCTGCGGCGGCTGCCCCTGCGGGGCCGGCGGCTGCGGGGCCGCCCGGCGCTGGGGGCGGCGGCGCAGCGGGTCCTCGCTGGGGTCGAGGTAGCGGACCTCGGTCTGGTCGTTGCGGTCGCGGGCCGCGCGCAGCTGGGTCTGCCACGGGTGCGCCCCGTCGCCGTCCTGCCCGGGCGGCAGCGGGGGCACGGGGGGCATGGCGCGCGTGGGGTCGGCGCCGCCCGCCGGGCCGGAGCCCGTGGGCATGACGCGGGTCGGATCGGCGCCGCCCGCCGGGCCCGGGCCCGTGGGCAGCACGCGCGTGGGGTCACCGGCGCCGTGCGGCCCGCCGGTGCTGGGCAGCACGCTGGTCGCCCCGTTCGGGTCGTACCCGCCCGGGTACCCGGCGCCGGCCGGCGGCAGCACCTGCGTGGGGTCGGCGGCGCCCGTGCCCTCCCCCGTGCCCGGCACGTGCGCGGGCTCCGGGTCCGGGGCGAGGAGCGCGCCGACGCCGAGCGCGGCCTCGGCCTGCTGCGGGGAGGCGTGCACCCCGACGCCCGCGGCGACCACACGCAGGGCGCGCGCGAGGTTCTCGGCGCTCGGCCGCTCCTCGGGGCGCTTGCGCAGGCAGCGCTCGATGACCGTCCACAGGGGCTCGGGGAGCGTGGTGGGGCGGCGCGGCTCCTCGCTCAGGTGCCGGTGCAGCACTTCCAGGGCGGTCGCGCCGGCGAAGGGCGGCCGCCCGGTGACCAGTTCGTACAGCAGGATGCCCGCGCCGTAGATGTCGACGGCGGAGGTCTGCGGGCGGCCCTCGGCGGACTCGGGCGCGACGTAGGCGGGCGTGCCGACGAACTCGTGGGTGCGGGTCAGGCCGGGCGAGTCGGCCAGGCGCGCGATGCCGAAGTCGGTGAGCATCGGCCGCATCAGGTCGCCGTCGGCGCCGGCGAGCAGCACGTTGGCGGGCTTGAGGTCGCGGTGGACGACGCCGTCGGCGTGGCTGGCGGCGAGCGCGTCGGCGATCTGCGCGGTGAGCAGGGCGGCCGCGACCGGGGTGAACGGGCCGTTCTCGCGCAGGTAGCGGTGCAGGTCGGGCCCGTCGACGAGATCCATCACCAGGGCGAGGAGATCGCCCTCGACGACGAGGTCGCGGGTGCGGACGATGTTGGGGTGGGTGAGGCGCAGCAGGACCGAGCGCTCCCGCAGGAAGCGCATCACCACGTCCGCGTCGTTGGCCAGCTCCTCCTTGAGGACCTTGATGGCGACGGTCTCGCCGGGCTGTCCGGCCACGGCGGCCTCGGCCCCCGCCGCCTCCCTCTGGCGGGCGCGCCAGACGGTGCCCGTCGCCCCGCGTCCGAGCACCTCCTCCAGGAGGTACTTGCTGCCTACCGGCCGCACGTCATGCGCTCCCTGATCGTGAAAGTTCGCCGTGGCCTCCGTCGTACCCGGCCTCCGCCCACTGTAGTGCTGTCGCACGGGCCACCGGCCTGCCGGAATCAGTGGGGCTTACGGGAAGGACGCCCCCACCGGGCCCGTGGTTGCCGGGAGGCGGACGGCGCGGCTCCGCGCCGCCGTCGCGCCCCGTCGCGCCGCCCGCCGGAAAGCCGTCACGAACAGGCACGGAAGCAGCACAAGAGGGGCCGCCGCCGGGCCCGTAACGATCCCGCTACGGACACCTCGCGCCATTCGTCGGCACGGTCCGGTCACCGGTGGCCGCGCGCCCGTCCCTCGCGGAACCGCAAGATCATGAATCTGGGGTCTTGCCGGGCGCGTTGTCGGCGGCAGGTGCGAGGATGCTCGCAGCACGGATGCGGTGGGGCGGCAGCGCGGGCCCCGGAGCGACGTGGCGACCTGTACGTGCCGAAGCGCCCGTGCACGGTGGGGGACGGCCGCGAGGGCCGAGCAGTCCCCGGCCGGGCCGGGGGCAGGAAGGGACCGTTGACGGCGATGCAGATCAGGCTGACCGTCCTCGGGCCGCTCAGCGGCCGCACCGACCGGGCCGCATGCGCCTGCGACGTGCTCGTGACCGCCCCCACGGGGACCGCCCTCGCGAGCGTGACCAGCGGGCTCGCCGCGGCCGTCGCGGCGGCGGGCGCGGACCTCGGCAGCGGAGCGGCCGCGGTCTACGCGGGCACCGAGCGGCTCGACGCCCAGCGCTGCGCGCTGGGCGAGCCGCCGCTGATCGACGGCGCCGTGCTGTCGCTGACCGCCCCGGCCGATCCGGAGCAGCACGCGGGCGTGCTGCTGTCCGGGCTGCCGGAGGCCGCCGCCCGGCTGCATGTGGTCTCCGGGCCCGATGCGGGCGGCGTGCATCTGCTGCACGGCGGGGAGGTCCGTATCGGCCGCTCGGCGGGCGCGGACGTGCCCCTGGACGACCCGGACGTCTCCCGCCTGCACTGCGCGGTCACCCTGCACGAGGACGGCGCGGTGACCCTGCGCGACCTCGGCTCCACCAACGGCACCACGCTGGGCGGCGAGCGGGTCGGCGAGCAGCCGGTGGCGTTCGCGCCGGGCGCGCTGCTGCGGGTCGGCGAGTCCGCCCTGAGCCTGCACGGCACGCGGGGCGGCGGCGGGACGCACCCGCGCGTGCTGCCGGCGGCTCCGGACGGCGAGGGCCATCTGCGGGTGGGCGCCGGGGAGGCCGGACCCGGTCCGGCCGGGGAGGTGCCGCCGCCGGTGACGGGCCCGTGGCTGGGCGGCCCGCACGCGCCCGGCTCCTGGCAGCCCGCCGAGCCGGGCGCGCACCAGGGGGCGGAAGCGGGGCCGTACGGGCCCGGCCCCGCCGCGTACGAGGAGCCCTCCGCCGGTACGGACGGGCACGACGGCCCCCTCACCCACGGCGGGCGCGGCGTCCCCCTGGCCCCGCCGCCGGCCGGGGCGGCAGGGCGCGGCGGCCCGGTCCGCGGCATAGGCGCATGGGCCCGCAGGCTGGCCGGCGGGCGCGGCGCGGCGGACGGCGTCCGGCCCGGCGAGGACGGCCCGCAGGAGGCCGACGCGGAGCGGGCCGACGCCGAGGCGGCCGCGCTGCGCGAGCGCTGGCCGGATCCGGCGGGCGTGCTGCTGACCGCGCTCGGCCCGGGCCCGCGCCTGTGGGAGCGCGGCGGCGACCACGCGGATCTGCTGACGGTGCGGCTGGGCACCGCCGACCGCTGCCCCGCCGACGGCGCCCCCCTGAGGTCCGTGCCGGTGACGGTCGCCCTGCGGCAGGCGGGCGCGCTGGGGCTGGCCGGGCCCCGGGAGCGGCTGGCCGGGCTGGCCCGCTCGGTGCTCGCGCAGCTCGCGGCACTGCACTCGCCGACTGTGCTGGAGTGCGTGCTGATCAGCGCGGACCGCGCGCGCCCGGCGGCGGAGCGGCTCGCGGAGTGGTCGTGGACGGGCTGGCTGCCGCAGCTGCGCCCGGCGCGCGGCCAGGACTGCCGGCTGCTGCTGGCCTACGACCGCGAGCAGGCGGCGGCCCGCGTCGCGGAGCTCACGCGCCGTCTCGACGAGGGCCCGCTCGGCCCGCACTGGGCGGCCGCCCCGGAGGCGGCCGTGGCGGCGGCCGCCGAGCGCCACCCCGGCCCGTACACGGTGCTGGTGGTGGACGGCGACCCGGGTTCGGCGGAGCTGCGCGAGAGCGTCGCGCGGCTGGCCGTGGCGGGTCCCGCTGCGGGCATCCATCTGATCGCGCTCGCGGAGGCCCCGGCCACCACGCCGGCTTCCCCCGTCGCCGCGACCCTGGCGACGGCGCGCTCGGTGTCCCCGGCGTTCCCGTACTGCGGGGCGGTGGGGCTGCTGAGCGGTGACGTGGCGACGGTGGTGCAGCTGATCCACCGCGCGCCCGCGAGCGCGCGGGGCGGTACGGACGGCGAACGCGCCGCGGCTGCTGGGCGGTTCGGCGGGCTCGTGGCGGAGGGCCGGGGGACGGCCGCCGACGAGCCGGCGCCCGTGGCGCAGTACGGCGGGGCCGGGCACGCGGGGGCCGCGGTGATCGCGGCGGTCGACGCGGTGTCGCGGGCGTGGGCGGAGCGGTTCGCCCGTGCCATGGCGCCGCTGCGGATGGCGGACGCCTCGGGCGGGCGGGGCATGGACGCGCGGGTGGCGGCGGCGCTGCCGCGCACGGCCCGGCTGCTCGACGAGCTGGGGCTCGCGCGGGCCACGCCCGCCTCGCTGACGGCCCGTTGGGCCTCCGCCCTGGACCGGGGGGCCCGGCCGGGCGGCCGGGCCGTGGCCGTGCTCGGCGCCGGCCCGCACGGGCCGCTGGCCGTGGACCTGGCGGCCGACGGCCCGCATCTGCTGGTCGAGGGCGGTCCCGGCTGCGGCAAGAGCGAGCTGCTGCGCTCGCTGGCCGCCTCGCTGGCCGCCGCCGACCGGCCCGACCGGCTCTCGCTGGTCCTGGTCGACGGCGCGGGCACCGAGCGCGGCGAGGGCCTGCGGCTGTGCACGGACCTGCCGCACGTGTCGACCCATCTCGCGGCCAACGACCCTGTGCGCATGCGGGAGTTCGCGCAGGCCCTCAGCTCCGAGCTCAAGCGCCGGGCCGAGCTGCTGGGGCAGCTGGACTTCACCGCCTGGCACGAGCGCCGCACCGCACCGCCGGCGGCGGGGAGCCCCGGGATCGTCGCGCCGCGCAGACCGGTGGACTCCCCGCCCCCCGCGCGTCCCCCGCACCCGGGGGCGGTCGCCG
This sequence comes from Streptomyces gamaensis, assembly GCF_042656465.1. Classification (NCBI taxonomy): domain Bacteria; kingdom Bacillati; phylum Actinomycetota; class Actinomycetes; order Kitasatosporales; family Streptomycetaceae; genus Streptomyces; species Streptomyces gamaensis. Next base: position 40,553 of record NZ_JBHSPB010000013.1, on the reverse strand, counting down.
TCGCCCCGGCCGGGGCGGGCGATCTGGACCCGGCCCCCAGCGGCACGCTGAAGCTGCGCACGGCCCGGAGCGCGGAGCAGACCCGCACGGCCGACACGGCGCTGCCCCGGCTCGTCGTCCTCGTCGACGACTTCGACGCGCTGGTCGCCCCCGCGCTCGGCAGCACCGGCCGCCCGGCGGCGGGTTCGGTGGTGCGTGCCCTGGAGGCGGTGGCCCGGGAGGGGGCGCGGCTGGGCGTGCACCTGATCACCGCGTCGGGCCGTCCGGACCGTACGGCGGAGACCGCCGCGGTCGAGCGGTCCGGGCTGCGCGCCGTGCTGGAGATCGCGCCCGCCTGCGAGGGGGCCGCCGAGACCGGCGGCGGGCCGGTGCCCGGCCGGGGCCGGCTGCTGCGGCCGGACGACGGGGCGACGACTCCCTTCCAGGCGGGCCGGGTCACCGGCCGTATCCCGCGCACGACCACCCTGCGGCCGACCGTGGTGCCGCTGGACTGGCAGCGCATGGGCGACCCGCCGACCCGCCGGCCGCTGCGTGAGCTGGGCAACGGGCCCACCGACCTGGCGCTGCTCGCCAGCGCGCTGCAGCGGGCGGCGCAGTCGGCCGGAGCGGAGGCGGCGCCACCGCTGCTGTGACCCGCGCCGGGCCCCCGGCCGGGGTGTGACGTGCCATCACAGCCCGGTCACGATCACCGCCCCTGCCCCGAAGACGGTATTGCGGCCGCCGGTCGCCGGGCGTAGGACTACTCGCACGGGGAGACGGGCCGCAGGCCGGGTGACCTGCGCGACGGCCGTCCACGGGGATCTCGTGCGAGGGGGGCGGGGAAGCGATGGCGGCATTACGGACACCGTTGCGCAGGGCGCGCGCGCCACGTGCCGCGCCGGCGCGGCGCAGAGTGCGCGGAGCGCTCGCGGTGGCCGCGGCGGGGGCGCTGGCGCTGACGACGGCGGGCTGCGCCGACGACCACGGCGGGCAGCGGGAAGCGGGCGCGCAGGCCGTGCCGCACACGGTGCGACTGCCGGGGCTGGCCGGGCAGCACCTCAAGGTCACCGCCGTGTGGACGGGCGCCGAGCAGAAGAGTTTCACCAAGGTGCTGGACGAGTTCGCCCGGCGGACCGGCGCGCGGGTCTCGTTCGTCCCCAGCGGTGACGACATGTCGGCGTTCATCGGCTCGAAGGTCGCCGGCGGCGACCCGCCGGACGTCGCGATGCTCCCGCAGCCGGGCGTGCTCCACGAGTTCGCGCGCAAGGGCTGGCTGCGGCCGCTCGACCCCGAAGCGGCCGGGCAGCTCGCGAAGAACTTCTCCAAGGGCTGGCAGGACCTGGGCAGTTGGGAGGGCCGGCGCTACGGCGTGTACTTCAAGGCCGGCAACAAGTCCCTCATCTGGTACAACGCGAAGATCTTCGACGCGGCGGGGGCCGAAGTGCCGCGCACCTGGCCCGAGTTCCTGCGTGCCGCCCAGCTGATCGCCGACTACGGCGTCGACCCGGTCTCGGTGGCCGGGGCCGACGGCTGGACGCTCACCGACTGGTTCGAGAACATCTACCTCTCGCAGGCGGGCCAGGAGAAGTACGACGGGCTCACCCGGCACACCGTCAAGTGGACGGATCCGTCGGTGACTCAGGCGCTGACCACGCTGGCCCAGCTGTTCGGCAAGCGGGAGCTGCTCGCCGGCGGCAACGCGGGCGCGCTGCGGACCCAGTTCCCCACCTCCGTCACGAAGGCCTTCGCCGGCGGGGCGGACGCGAAGGCCGCGATGGTCTACGAGGGCGAGATCTGCGTTCCCAACATCACGGCGACGGGCGCCGTGGTCGGCAAGGACGCGAAGGTCTTCCCGTTCCCGGCGGTGGGTGCCGAACGCCCGGTGGTGACCGGCGGGGACGTGGCCGTCGCGCTGCGGCCCGGGGCGGCCGCGCAGGCGCTGATGACCTTCCTCGCCTCCCCCGACGCGGCGGCCGTCTGGGCCGGGCAGGGCGGGTTCGTCTCGGCCAACCGCTCCCTGGACCTGTCCGCCTACCGCGACGACACCCTGCGCTCCATCGCCAAGGTGCTGGTGGAGGCGGGCGATTCCTTCCGCTTCGACATGTCCGACCAGGCGCCCGCGTCCTTCGGCGCCAAGCCCGGGCAGGGCGAGTGGAAGGACCTCCAGGACTTTCTGCAGAACCCGTCCGACGTGGCCGGCGCCCAGCGGCGGCTGGAGGAGGACGCGCAGAAGGCGTACAGGACCTATACGAACTGACGGGAGCCCGGCACCATGTCGACCGCGACGGCGGGCGGCACCACGGGTCCTGGGCCCGTGCCGCCCGCATCCACTCCATCGAAGCGCGGGAAGGGCAGGAGCGTGCTCGGCGGCAGGCCGTGGCTCGCCGCCCTGTTCCTGCTGCCGGCGCTGGCGCTGCTGGGCGCCCTCGTCGTCTATCCCATCGGCTACTCCCTCTACCGGAGCTTCTTCGACGCCTCCGGCGGTTCCTTCGTGGGCGTCGACAACTACCAGGAGGTCTTCACCGACGACCGCATCCGCACCGCCCTGAAGAACAACGTCGTCTGGGTGATCGCCGCGCCCTCGCTGGCCACGGCCCTCGGGCTGGTCTTCGCGGTGCTCACCGAACGGGTGCGCTGGGGAACGGCGTTCAAGCTGGTCGTCTTCATGCCGATGGCGATCTCGATGCTCGCCGCGGGCATCATCTTCCGGCTGATGTACGAGCAGGACCCGCAGCGCGGGGTCGCCAACGCGGTGTGGGTGGGCGTGCACGACACCTTCAGCGCCCCCTCGCCCTTCCCGGGCGCCCACCCCTCGGACAGCGGCATCCTCACCGCGAGCGGCGGCGCGTTCGTCACGAAGGCCACGGTGCGGGCGGGCAGTCCGGCGCTGCTGCCGCTGGTCGGCGCCAAGCCCGCCGACCTCGCCGGAGCCCACGAGGCCGTCCCGGCGCGGGCCCTGCCGGACCGGGTCACGGGCACGGTGTGGCGGGACTTCGTGCGCGGCGGCACCAGCACCCCCGGCCGGCTCGACAAGGGCGAGAAGGCGCTCGCGGGCGTGACGGTCGAGGCGGTCAAGGACGGCCGGACCGTGGCCTCGGCGACCACGGGCGCGGACGGCACCTTCACCCTGCCCGCGACGGCCGACGGGGCCCGACTGCGGCTGCCGGAGGCGAACTTCGCCCAGCACTACAACGGCGTCGACTGGCTGGGCCCCTCACTGGTCACCCCGGCCATCATCGGCGCCTACATCTGGATGTGGGCCGGGTTCGCGATGGTGCTCATCGCGGCGGGCCTGGCGGGCGTGCCGCGTGAACTGCTGGAGGCGGCACGGGTGGACGGGGCGAACGAGTGGCAGGTCTTCCGGCGGGTGACGGTGCCGCTGCTGGCGCCCGTCCTCGGCGTCGTCCTCGTCACCCTGATGATCAACGTGCTGAAGATCTTCGACCTCGTGTACATCATCGCGCCGGGCTCCAGTCTGGCCAACGCCAATGTGCTGGCCCTGCAGCTGTACCAGTCGTCGTTCGGCACGGATGTCAACCAGGGGGTCGGCAGCGCCATCGCGATCTTCCTGCTGGTGCTCGTGGTGCCGGTGATGATCGTCAATCTCAGGCGGCTGCGAAGGGAGCGGCAGCGATGACCACGCTCGACACCACGGTCAAGGCCGAACGGTCACTGCCGGCGCGGATCGCGGGCCGGCTCGGCGGCGGGGCGACGCGGCTGTTCCTCGTCGCCGTCGGGCTGTTGTGGCTGACCCCGGCGGTCGGGCTGCTGGCGTCCTCGCTGCGCGGCAAGGCCGACATCGCCGGTTCCGGCTGGTGGGAGGTCTTCGCCCACGCCGGGCAGCTGACGGGCGAGAGCTACCGCACGCTGTTCCACAACGACGCGGTCACCCAGTCCCTGGGCACCACCGCGCTGATCACCGTGCCCGCCACGGTGCTGGTCGTCCTGATCGGCTCGCTCGCCGGATACGCCTTCGCCTGGCTGGAGTTCCCCGGCCGGGACTGGTGGTTCATGCTGGTGGTCGGGCTGCTCGTGGTGCCGGTGCAGGTCGCGCTGATCCCGGTCGCCAAGCTCTTCGACGCCGTCGGCATCTTCGAGAGCACTCCGGGCGTGGTGCTCTTCCACACCGCGTTCGGACTGCCCTTCGCGGTGTTCCTGCTGCGCAACTTCTTCGCGGAGATCCCCCGGGAGCTGCTGGAGGCGGCGCGGCTGGACGGCGCGGGCGAACTGCGGCTGTTCACGCGGGTGGTGCTGCCGCTGGGCGGTCCGGCGATCGCCTCACTGGGCATCTTCCAGTTCCTGTGGGTGTGGAACGACATGCTCGTCGCGCTGATCTTCGCGGACAGCGGCCGGCCGCCGATCACGGTCGCGCTGCAGCAGCAGGTGCGGCAGTTCGGCGACAACATCGACATCCTGGCCTCGGGCGCCTTCCTGTCGATGGTGGTGCCGCTCGCGGTGTTCTTCGCGTTCCAGCGGCAGTTCGTGAGCGGGGTGATGGCGGGGGCGGTGAAGTGACGGCTGTGGACGGGGTGATGACGGTGGCCGTCAAGCAACCGTCACGGGCGGCCTGTTGACGCCCCCGCTCAGCGGCGCACGTACAGCGAGACCGCGCCGCCGCGCACGTACGTCGCCGACTCCTCCCGGTACAGCCGGTCGAGCGCGTCCGTCCGGGCCCGCTCGGCCGGCTGCCCCCGGTACCAGCGGCTGCCCACCGCCGAGGTGTCCCACACCACCCACAGCCGCTGCCGGGCGTCCAACCGCGCCAGCTGGTCGGCGAGTTCGGCGGGGGCGACGTCCTCGCCGTAGAGGGTGCCGGAGGCGGCGGGCGAGCGCCGCAGGCCGACATCGCGCAGGCCGGCGAAGTCCTCCGGGTAGGCGAGGGAGACACGGCGCTCGTACTGCGGGAGGAACAGCACGGCGTCCCCGGGGCGGGCCTGCCGCCCGGCGACAGCGGCGACGCGGGCGAGCTCGTCGCCCCGGGAGGCGGGCCGCCGCTCCCGCTCCTGGTACGGCAGTTGCCAGACGAAGGCCGCCGCGATCGCCAGGACCCCGGCCGCCGTCACCAGCCGCCGCCGGCGCACCGCCCCGAGGAGCCGGTCGGCGCCGGTGGCGGCGAGCAGCGGCACGCCCGGCACGCAGAACAGCAGATAGCGGTCGTAGAACAGCGGCTGGGACTGCGAGACCGTGTACAGCAGGACGGGCGGGACCACCGCCCACGGCAGGGCCACGGCCGTGGGATGCAGGACGCCGACGCGCGGGCGCGGGGCGAGGACGGCGACGGCGATCAGCGCGAGCGTCACGACCAGGACGAGGCCGCCCGGTCCGGCGAAGGACCGCACCAGCGCCTTGGCCTCCGCGTATCCGGGCGTCCGCAGCCAGGAGACCTGGCCGCTCTGCCCCCGGGTGCGCAGCACCAGCGGCACCAGCACCGCGCAGACGGCGAGCGCCGCCGCGCCCCAGCCCCGCCAGGTGCGCCACGGCACACGCCCGGTGAGCAGGGTCAGGGCGTGCGCGGCCAGCAGCAGCGCGGCGAACTCGTGCAGCAGCGCGGCACCGGCGGCAGCCGCGCCGTAGGCCGCCCAGCGGCCCGCCGAGCCGTGCTCGACGGCGCGGACCAGCAGCCAGGTGGCCAGCGCGGCACCGGTGGTGACGAGCGCGTACGAACGGCCCTCCTGCGCGTAGTGGCTGACGAAGGGCGTGCCCGCGAAGAGCAGTCCGGCCCACAGGCCCACCCGGGGCCCGGCCAGCCGGCAGCCGATCGCGCCGACGAGGGCCGCGGTGGCGGCGGAGGCGGCCACCGACGGCAGCCGCAGGGCGAGCTCGTCGGCGCGCAGCGCCAGCACCGGGCGCATCAGCAGGTAGTACAGGCCGTGCACGGCGTCCACGCTGCCGAACAGGTGCCACATCTGCGGCAGTGAGCGGCGGGCGACGTCGAAGGTGGCGGCCTCGTCGCGCCACATCGTGCCCCGGTCCAGCCCCCACAGGCCGAGGCCGAGCATGACGGCGGCGGGGGCGAGGAGGGCGGCGGGCCGCGCGGGCCGGCCCCGGGCCGGCGCCGGGCGCACGCCCTGGCCGCGGCCGCGCGTCCCCGGCTGCGCCGGCGTCGCGGCGAGCCGGCCCTCCGTCGCGCCGTCAGCGCTCCTGGTCAGCCCTGTCCGTGCCATCAGCCCCGTCCGTCCCGTCGATTCCGTCCACTTCAGGTTCAATGCCCGGGTTTGTTCGTATTTATCGGTAAAACTGGGTTTCATGACCGAGGAGGAGAGCGCAACCCGGCCCACCGCGCGGATCAGCGTGGTCGTCATCGGCTTCAACGACGCCGCGCACATCGGTGACGCGATCCGGTCCGCTCTCGCGCAGGGCCCCGTCGTCGCGGAGGTCCTCGCCGTGGACGACGCCTCCACCGACGGGACCGCCGCCCTGCTCGACCATCTGGCGGCCCGTCACCCCCGGCTGCGGGTCCTCCACCGCGCCGTCAACAGCGGCGGCTGCGGCACCCCGCGCAACGACGGGCTGCGGGCCGCCGGCTCGCCGTACGTCATGTTCCTCGACAGCGACGACACCCTCCCGGCGGGCGCCGCCGCCGCACTGCTGGCCGCCGCCCTGCGGCACCACGCGCCCGTCGCGGCCGGGCTGTGCGTACGGCGCGAACTGCCCGGGCGGCGCGACGTGCGCTGGCAGCCCGGCCTCTACCGCACCGCCACCGTGCACGCGAGCCCCGAGGAACGGCCCGCGCTGCTGCACGACACCCTGTGCGTCAACAAGCTCTACGCGCGGGCCTTCCTCACCGAGCACGGCATCGCCTTCCCCGAAGGCCCCTTCCGCTACGAGGACTTCGTCTTCACCGCCCGCGTACTGGCCGCCGCGCCCCGCATCGCGACCGTGCCCGACCCCGTCTACATCTGGCACGTGCGCAGGGACGCGGCCGTGCCCTCGATCTCCCTCGACCGCTCCTCCATCGCCAACTGGCGGGCCCGGCTGTGCGCCCACCGGCGCAGCGTGCGCGTACTGCGCGAGGCCGGCCGCGAGACGCTCGCGCGGGCCGCGCGCGTGAAGTTCCTCGACCACGACCTGCGGCTGTACGCGCGCGAACTGCCCCTGCGCAGCCCCGGTTACCGGGCCGCCTGGTGGCGGGTGACCCGCGCCCACCTCGCCTGCTACACGGAGGACGAACTGCGGGCCGCCCGCGCGCCCGCCCGCTGGACCGCCCGCCTGCTGCTCGCCACCGAGGCCCCCCGCGACCTCGCGCGCCTGGCCCAGCTCGCCGCCTCCCCCGCCCGCCTGCTGCCGCCCTACGCCCGCGCCGGCGACCGCCCCGTGTGGGACGAGGACCTCCCCCACGCGGAACTCGACGGCATCACCGGCCCCGCCGCCGAGCCCGTCGCCCGGCTGCCGGTGACGGTCGACGCCGCGCCACGCCTCCTGACGGGGCCGCCACGCCGCGAACGCCGGGGAAGGCCCGGCCGGTTCGGCCGGCTGCTGCCCCCGCGTGCCGCGCGCAGCACACGGCTCTGGCTGCCCGGCCCGCCCGGCACCGCCCTCGCCACGGCGGGCTCCCCCGGCGGCCCGCGCGCCGAACTGCTGCTGCGCGTGCACGACTTGTACGGCCGGCTGGCCGCCGCCCGGCCGCAGACCGCCGACGTGGAACTGCGCCACCGGGACGGCGGACCCGTACTGCGGCACTCCGTTCCCCTGGCCGACGAGGGCTCCGCGTGGACCGCGCGCGTCCGCGTCGGCCTGGCCGCGCTGGCCGCGGCCGGCCGGCACGAGGGCGGCCGGGACCCGCAGGTGTGGGACGTGCGCGTGCGGGTGCACTGCGCGGCGGGCGGCTCCTTCCGCACCTCCGTACGGGCCGTGGGCCCCGGGCTGCGCCGCTCCGCCCTGCCGAGCCTGCGCTTCGGGCTGCTCCTCGCGCACCCCCACGCCACGGCGAACGGCTCCCTCTCCCTCCGCCTGGCCCCGGGCCCCCGCAGCGCCCTGACCATCGCCGCGTGCCGCCTGCGCCGCGCGTGGAACAAACGAAACGCCTCCACCGCCGCAAAGCAGACACCGCCCCACTCCCGCCACGGCCCCCGCCCCACCACCCGAACCCACCCCAACAACCACACACCGGCCGACCCACACCTCTGAAGCTCCCCGGTCCCCCGCCACCGCGCGCGAGGACACAGTCGCGCCCGAAGCCACCACCGCCCCGCCCCGCCGCACCCCAACAGGCCCGGCCGCACACCCCGTTCGCCCCCGGGACCCCGGCGGCGCGGCGGCGTGCGGCCCGGGCGGTGCGGGCGGCGTCGCCGGGTGCCCCTTGCCGTTCCCTCCGCGCCGCAGGCGCGCACGCATCAGCGGTCCACCTCCTCGAACAGCTTCTCCCAGCGGTCCAGGACCGCGGGCAGCCGCAGTGGTGCCACGTGCTCGCGTGCCGCGCGGCCGCAGCGGGCGCGCAGCGCGCTGTCCGTCATCAATTCCCGCAGGGCCGCCGCGAATGCGTCCGTGTCGCCGGGGGGCACGAGGGTGCCGGTGCGGCCGTCGGAGACCAGGTCACGGACGCCGCCGGAGACGGCGAAGGCCACGCAGGGCACACCCGCAGCGGCGGCCTCGGCGACGGCCATGGGGCGGCCCTCCCGCTCGCTGGTGAGGGCGAGCAGGGACAGCTCCCGGTAGGCGGCCGCCATGTCGGCCACGCCGCCCCGGAACCGGACCCGGCCGGCGATGCCCAACCGCTCGGCACGCGCGCGCAGTTCGCCCTCCTGGGGGCCGTCGCCGAACAGGTGCAGCTCCCAGCCGGCGGTCCCGCGGGCGGCCGCGGCGAAGGCGTCGAGCAGCCGGTCCAGCCGTTTGACCGGCTCCAGGCGGCCGACGGCGCCGACGCGGCGGGTGTCCAGCGGGGCGGGCGCGCCGGGCTCGAAGGGCAGCGGGTTCGGCATGACGCCCGCGTTGGGCAGCCGCTGCCGGCGGAAGGCGGCCGCGTCCGTCTCGCTGAGGAACAGCGCCTTCTCCAGGGCCGGATAGTGCTGGAGGATCAGCCGCAGGTTCTCGCCGGCCCGCGCCTGCTCGAAGGACTCGTGATACTGGCCGATGCCCTTCAGGTGCGGCCACGGCAGCCCCTCGAGCCACACCGCCGCCCAGGGCGAGCCGATGACGACGCAGCCGCCGCGCACCGCCGCGAACCGCCGGGCGAGCCTGCGCAACGCCCGGGCCCGCTCGGCGCGTTCGGCGCGGGCCCGCAGCAGCCGGGCGGGGCTCAGCCGCTCGGCGAGGGAGTCGGCCTGCCAGGGCGGCGGGGCCGGGGCGCGGTAGAGCGTGGTGTGCCGGTAGGCGGGGGCCGCGTGGTAGGTGTGCGGGCGCGGGCTGGGCCGGATGCCGACGAGCTCGACGCGGTGCCCGCGCCCGGCGAGCCCCTGGGCGAGGGTGTGCAGGACGCGCTGCGAGCCGCCGAGGGAGTCCACGTCGATCCCGACGAGGAACACGTCGCGCGGGGCGTGCCGGGCGCTCATCGCGCACCGCCCCCCGCACACCCGGCACCGGAACCCGCACCGGCCTCCGCGAAGAACGCGTCGACGACGGCCTCTCCGGCCCGCCCCGCCCCGTACGGGTTGAACCGGGCGTGGAAGGCGGCATAGGCCCCGGCCCATTCCTCCCGCACCGCCGGCAGGTCCCGCAGCGCCGCCACCAGTTGCCCCGTCGTGGTGAGCAGCGGCCCGGGGGCGATCTCGGCGAGGTCGTAGTACGTGCCGCGCGACGCCGTGCGGTACTCCTCGTAGTCGTCGGCGTAGATCAGGACGGGCCGCCCGAGGTGGGTGTAGTCGAACATCATCGACGAGTAGTCGGTGAGCAGCGCGTCGGAGGCGAGCATGAGGTCGTTGGGGTCGGTGAACTCCCGGCCGTCGCGCACCGCGTGGCCCAGTTCGCGGGGGACGCCGAAGCACTCGTAGTAGTGCGGGCGGACGACGACCGTCCACTCCTCGCCGGTGCGGCGGACGAGCTCGTCGAGGTCGACGCGGACGGAGGCGCCGGACTCCCTCGCCCCGTCGCGGAAGGTGGGCGCGTACAGCAGGATCTTGCGCCCGTCGGGGATCTGGAGCCGCTCGCGGGTGGCGGCGGCCCGCTCGCGCTGGGCCTCCTCGTCACGGCGGACGAGGACGTCGTTGCGGGGCAGTCCGGTGCGCAGCAGCTCGCCCGGGTAGGCGTTGGCGCGCACGAAGGTCTTCTCGAACTCCTCGCTGGGGGCGATCAGGACGTCCCAGCGGGCGATGTCGGCGCGGTGCCGGCGCTGCCGCTCGGGGCTCGCCAGGCGCAGCTCCGGCACGTCGAAGCCCATGTGCTTGAGGGCCTGGCCGTGCCAGGTCTGCAGATAGCGGGTGCCGGGCCGTTTGCCGTAGAGGGCGGGCAGGCCGTGGGAGTCGACCCAGTAGCGGGCGCGGGCGAGCGTGCGGACGTACTCCCAGCTGCCCCGGCGCACCAGGGGCACGTCCGGCGGATAGGAGGCGCGGCTGCCGGTGTAGGACCACACGGCCTTCAACGGCAGTCCGCGGCGCCGCAGTTCCTCGTGGATGGAGCGGGGGCTGTCGGCGTAGCCGCGGCCCTCCAGGGCCTCGAAGAGCACCAGGTGCTCGTCGACGGGCAGCTTCTGCAGCTCGTGGTAGGCCAGGGCCTTGGTGCGCGGGCCGGTCACGCGGCGGGTGAGGCGGTGCAGCCGGCGGCGGACGGGGCCCAGGCGGGGGGCGAGCGCCTCGGCGCGGGCGAGGGCGCCCGTGCGCTCCCAGGCGAGTTCGAGCCGGCCGGCGCCCCGGCCCTCGCAGCCGGCGCGCAGGATGTGCCCGGCGAGCGGGGCCGGCCGGTGCAGCGGGACGCGCAGCGGCGGCAGCCCGGCGGGGGCCAGGACGGGGTCGGTGCGGGTGAGGCCGAGCCGTTCGAGGACGACGACGGGGTGGCGGCGGCCGGTGAATCCCTTGAGGCCCAGGGGGATCCGGCGGGGGTCGAGGTCGACGGCCGCGGTGCGGCAGTCCCGGGCGGCCTCGGCGCCGGCCGGCGCGTAGGAGAAGGGCACGGCGTACGGGCCGGCCGGGGTGGTCAGGCGCAGTTCGCCGGTGACGGGCACGTCCCCGGTGAGCAGCCGGGCGGGGTCGTAGGTGTGCAGGACGATCCGCAGCAGCCGGCCGTGGCGGGTGACGCGGGCGGCCTCGTGGCGCAACGGGCCGGTGGCGAAGGGCTGTTCGTCCAGGTGCCAGTCGGTGATGTCGAGCGCGGCGGCCTCGGCCGGGCCGTCGGGGCGGGTGCGCCCCCACAGGACGCGGCCGTCCTCGCGCACGACGTGGCGGGGGGCGAGCCGCGGCCGGTCGAGGGTGCGCGCGCACTCGGCGGCCTCCGTGTACCGGCCGGCGCCCAGCAGGTACTGGCAGATCCGCTGCTCGCGCGGCAGGGCGGCGAGGGCGCCGGGGTCGGCCCCGGCGAGACAGGGGGTGACGGCGGCGGCGAGCCCCTCGGCCCAGGCGCGGTCGCGGAAGGGCAGGTCGCCCAGGTACAGCCGCAGGTCGTGGCGGAGGAACTTGGCGTCCTTGGCGGGCCGCAGGTCCGCGTTCCCGCTGTCGTCGAGGAAGGCGTCGACGGCGCGGGCCGCTCTGAGGCGGTCGGTGACATTGCTCAGCCGGTGGCGGCTCGCGGAGATGGAGGGGGCGCCGGGTCCGGCGGCGAGCCGCCAGGTGTACACGGGCCAGGGGACGACGGCGAACTCGCGGGCCAGGGTGAGGGCCTGGGCGCTGAAGAGGTGGTCCTCGTAGTGCATGTCCTCGCGGAAGCGCAGCCGGTGGCGGGCGAGGAAGTCCGCCCGGTAGAGCTTGTTGGTGGACAGGTGGTCCAGGAAGTACTCCGGTGCCGCGCGCAGTCCGGCCACACGCCGTACGTCCGTGAAGAGTTCGGGATAGCACAGGGCGGTGGCCCCGGTCTCCTCGAAGAGCCGCACGACCTGCCCGGTGACGAGGTCGGCGCCGGTCTCCTCGGCCGTCAGCAGCATCGACTTGCAGGCGTGGCGGGGCAGTTCGTCGTCGCTGTCGAGGAACATCACGAAGCGGCCGCGCGCGGCGGCGATGCCCGCGTTGCGCGGGGCGCCGCAGCCGCCGCTGTTGACGGGCAGCCGCAGGACGCGCACGCGCGGGTCGGCGGCGGCCAGGAGGCGGGCGGCGGCGAGGGAGCCGTCGGTGGAGCAGTCGTCGACGACCACGGCCTCCAGACGGCGCAGGGACTGCCCGAGCACCGAGCGCACGGCGCGCGGCAGCCGCTCGGCGTCGTTGTGGACGATCACGATCACGCTGACATCGGGCCCCGGTGGGGGGTGCACGGCGGTCACGGGTCACCTCGTTTCGCTGCGGACGGTCGGGGGCAGGCGCGGCTGCCGGGCCGGACGGCCGGGGTCCGGGGACCTCCGGCGATCACTACGCACAGACTAGAGGCGACCACTGACAGTCACCGTCTCCGGCTTCGCGTCGCGTCGTCCGGGCCCCCGGTCACGGGGTGCGGACCTCGGACAGGGCGAGTCCGCCGGGCCCCCGTTCGACGCGCCGCAGCGCCGGGTCGCCGGGCGGCAGCCCGCCGTGGCCGTCCCGCTGGAGCACCCAGCGGACCCCGAACTCGCGCAGGATGCCCAGCCGTTCGGCGCGCGGGGTGGCGGGCGCGAAGTAGCGGCGGGTGGCGGCGCGGCGCTCGGCCTCGTCGTCGAGGAAGGCGTCGGGCCAGGCGGGGGCGACGGTGTACGGGCCGTAGGCGGGCAGGGCGCGCAGCGCGCGGTAGTCGTCGGTCATCACCGTCTCGCCCCTGGCCACGTGCCGGGCCGCCCAGGAGAAGCGCGGCCACGGCGCGACGGCGGGCAGGGCGCGCAGGGCGCGAGGGACGGCGGCGGACGGCAGTACGTAGGTCACGACGCCCGCCTGCGCCACCGCCCCGGCCAGCAGTCCGGCGGCCGTCAGCGGGGCGAGGACGGCGCGCGTACGGCGGGCGCGGGCGACGGCGTCGGTGGTCTCCAGGGCCAGCGCGAGCTGCGCGGGGACCAGGACGGCGGGCAGGATCCGCCCCCAGGCGTGGTGCCCGCTCAGTCCGCCCGCCGTGAAGACGGCCAGCCCCAGGGCGCAGAACAGCACGAGGGGGTCGCGCTTGTCGCGCCGCGCGCGCAGGGCCAGCGCGGCCGCGCCCAGGGCCGCCAGACAGAACTTGGTGCCCAGGTGGGTGTACAGCGGCCGGTGGACCGCGTCGAGCCCGCCCCCGCCGAGCAGGGTGAGGACGGGGTAGTACGGCCAGCACAGCGGCACCGCGACGGCGGGCAGACAGCCCGCGGCGGCCCGCGCCCACACGGCGCGGGCGGGCCACGGCCGCTGCCCGAGGAGGACGGCGGCGCCGCCGGTGACGGCGACGGCCCCGGTGAACGGGTGGGTCAACAGCACGCACGCGAGCAGCAGTCCGAGCCCGAGGAAGGCCGACAGCGGCCACCGGCCCGCCAGCGCTCTCCGCAGCAGCGCCCAGAAGTGGAAGGCCGCCCCGAAGGCGAGCACGCCGGGGTAGGCGAGGGTGAGCGAGAGCGAGGCGATCCCCAGGAAGCCGCTCCACGCGAACAGCCGCACCCCGTACAGCAGGAACAGGCACAGCAGCGCCAGCGGTACGGCCGCGCGCCGCCGGGTGAAGGTGCGCACGAAGGCCCGTACGCCCGTGACGAGCACCGCCAGGTCCACGAGCGCCGCCAGGTGCAGCACGCGGAAGGTGCTCCAGCCGGTGACCGTGGCGAAGGCCGCCAGCAGCACCGTCCACGGGGAGTAGTACGGGCTGGGCGTGTCGGCGGCCACCAGGGGATTGCCCGGGTGGAACAGGTCGGTGCGCAGCCGTTCCAGGACGGCCGCGTGCATCCCCAGATCGCCCGCCCACGGCAGCCGTACGGCCATGGCCAGCAGCAGGGCGACCAGCAGGGCGGCGGCGCCGGTGACCGTCCGGTGCGCGGCCGTACGCGCCGTGCGCGCCCCGGGGCGCACGGCCGGGGCGGGGCCGCACTCGGTCACGGGTGCGCGCGCAGGGCGCGGGACGCGCGGGCCGACCGTGCCGCCCGGGCCGCGCGGGCACGCAGCCGCCAGGGCATGGCCACGGACTCCAGCTGCACCGCCAGGTCCATCTTCGACTCGCCGGCGGCGCGCTCCTCGAAGTGGATGGGCACCTCCAGCACGCTGCAACCGGCCTGCACGGCGCGGTACTTCATCTCCACCTGGAAGCTGTATCCGGCGCTGCCGACGGAGGCGAGGTCGATCGCGCGCAGCGCGGCGGCGCTCCACAGGTTGAAGCCGCCGGTGATGTCGCGCACCCGGGTGCCGAGGATCGCGGAGGCGTAGACGTTGGCCCAGCGGGAGAGCAGCCTGCGGTGCAGGCCCCAGGCCTCGGAGAGGGTGCCGCCGGGCACGTAGCGGCTGCCGACGACGAGGTCCGCGCCGGTGGCCAGCGCCACCCCCAGCAACTCCCCCACTTTTCCGGCCGGATGGCTGCCGTCGGCGTCCATCTGCACGACGTAGGCGGCGCCTTCGGTGACCGCGCGCGCCATACCGGCGGTGTACGCGCGGCCGAGGCCGTCCTTGGCGGTGCGGTGCAGCACGGACATGCGGGTGTGCCCGGGCGTGTTGTACCGCTCGGCGAGATCCTCGGCGGTCTTGCCGGTGCCGTCGGGACTGTTGTCGTCGACGACCAGCAGACGCAGCCCCTCCAACGGCAGGGACATCAGCGCGGCGGCCGTCGTCGGCAGACTGTCCGCCTCGTTGTAGGTGGGCATCACGACGGTCGTCGCAGTACGCGCCCACTCGGCGGGCAGCGGCTGCGGGGGTGCGGCGGTGCGGGGTGCGTGCTCGCTCATGAAGAGAACCTTGTCGGCGGTCGGTCAGCGATCGGTAGGCAGTCGGTGGCGGTCGGTGGGCGGGCGGTCCGCGCGAGTGCGGGCGGTCAGACGGCGGAGAAGCGGATGGCGGCGTCGGGGATGGCCGTGCCGCACCAGACGCGGGCCCCGTCGCGCAGTTCGTTGTCCGCGCCGACCTCGGCCCGGTCCCCGACGACGGCGCCGTCCAGCACGGTGCGCGGCCCCACCCGGGCGCCCCGGCCCACCATCGCCGCCCGTACCCGCGCGCCCTGCCCGATACGTGCCCCGTCCAGCAGGACGGAGCCCTCCACGTCGGCGCCCGCCGCCACGTACGCGCCCGCGCCGACGACGGTGCCGCCGTGCAGGCGGGCCCCGTCCTCGACGTGCGCGCCCGGCAGCAGCAGGTACTCGCCGGGCTCGCCCGGCAGGGCCGGTGAGCCGATCACGCCCCGTACGAGATCGGCGGAGGCCCGTACGAAGGCGGCGGGCCGGCCGAGGTCCAGCCAGTACGAGGCGTCGACGACGCCGTGCAGCAGGGCACCGCCGGCCAGCAGCCCGGGAAAGGTCTCGCGCTCGACGGAGACGGGCCGGCCGGCGGGGATGGAGCCGACGACCTCGCGCCGGAAGACGTAGGCGCCGGCGTTGATCTGGTCGGTGACGATCTCCTCGGGCCGCCGCGGTTTCTCGGTGAAGGCCAGCACGCGCCCGTCGGCGTCGGTGGGCACCAGCCCGAAGGCGCGCGGGTCGGCGACGCGGGTCAGATGCAGCGTCACATCGGCCCGTGCGCGCTCGTGCCGGGCGAGCAGCGCGCGGATGTCCAGGCCGGTGAGGATGTCGCCGTTGAAGACGAGGACGGGGTCGGCGGGCCCCGCTTCGAGCGCGTCCGCGGCCCCGCGGATCGCTCCGCCGGTGCCCAGGGGTTCGTCCTCGGTGACGTAGGTGAGTCTGAGCCCGTGCGCGGAGCCGTCGCCGAAGTACGGTTCGAAGACCTCGGCGAGGTAGGAGGTGGCCAGCACGACGTGGCGCACTCCGGCGGCGCGGGCGCGGGCGAGCTGGTGGGCGAGGAAGGGCACCCCGGCGGCGGGGACCATCGGCTTCGGCGTGGTGAGGGTGAGCGGGCGGAGCCGGGTCCCCTTGCCGCCGACGAGCAGTACCGCCTCTGTCATGCCACTGTCCTCGCCGTCTTCGCCGTTTTCAGAGATCCATGACCGTTTTTGCGGCAATTTACACTACAATCAATTCTCTGCGTCAAATGTCTGGTTTGCGTGGCGACAGTACCCGGGAGAGGCCCGTGCGACTCCTGCGAATTCCGCGATTTCTGCGACTCCCGCGTTTTCTGCGCACCCCGCGCCGCCCCCGGCGCCCGACGACCCCACGGAACCCGGCGGGCCGGCTGCGCCGGATGTACGCGCTGGGGCTGGAGTTCACCAAGTTCGGCACGGTCGGCGCCCTGGGCATCGTCGTCAACCTCGCGGTCTTCAACCTCTGCCGCGCGCTGAGCGGACTGCCGGTCGTCCGCTGCAGCGTCGTCGCGACCACCGTCGCCATCGCCTTCAACTACCTGGGCCTGCGCTACTTCACCTACCGGGAGCGCGACAAGAGCCGCCGCAGCCGCGAGATCGCCCTGTTCGCCGGCTTCAGCGGCGTCGGCCTCGTCATCGAGAACGGGGTGCTCTACGTGGCCACGTACGGCTTCGGCTGGCACACCCCGTTCCAGAGCAACCTGTTCAAGTTCCTGGGGATCGCGGCCGCCACGCTCTTCCGCTTCTGGTCCTACCGCGCCTGGGTGTTCCGCGCGCTGCCCGGCCACGCGCGCCCGGCCGGGCCCTGCGCCGAACGGCACCCCGACGAGCCCGCGTGTCACGGCGACCCCTCGAACAGCACGAGCAACCCTGCCGCGTACCACCCCGAGACCACCGCTCCTCCACCGTAGAGACACAGCCGCACCCCAAGCGGAGCACGCGCGAGCGGCCGGGCCACCAACAGCAGCAGAACCGGCAGGAACGGCAGCATGAAGCGTGGCTTGGACAGCGGCGAACCCGGCGTACCCACCATCAGCACCCACGCCCCCGCGACCGCGACCACCAGCGGCCACGGCACCCGCCGGTCCAGCGCCAGCGCCAGCACCCCGATCGCCGTGAGCACCAGCAGCCCCAGCACCACGGCGTTGCGCACGTCCACGACACCGTGCACGTGCCGGTAGAACAGCACCCGGCGCACCACGCGCGAGGTCCCCAGCCCGAAGTCGAAGGACTGCCCCCACGCCCGCTCCGCCTCGAACCAGCCGTCCGCGCGCCCCACATGGGCGCCCAGGAACAGCCAGTTGGCGATCAGCCCGACCGGCGCCAGCAGCAGCGCCGCCCACGGCTGCCAGCCGTCGCGCCGCTTCAGGGCCGCCCACCCGCAGGCCAGGACGACCGTCCCGATGAGCACCGAGGCCGTCGGCCGCACCGTGCCCGCCACGAAGCACAGCGCGGCCGCCGCCAGCCACCGGTGGGATATCAGGGCGACCAGCGTCCACACGAGCACCGCGCTGAAGACCGCCTCGGAATAGGGCACCCACAGCGCGAACGCGTACGGCGAACAGGCCCACAGCGCCACGCACGCGTACCCGACGGCGTCGCTGCCCCCCAGCGCCCGCACCAGCCGGTGGATGCCCGCCGCCGCGATCGCGGCCCCGCACCAGGACACCAGCACCCCGGCGTAGGCCAGCGGCAGCCCCGTCCAGCCCAGCGCCCGGATCAGCGCGGGCACCAGCGGGAAGAAGGCGAGCGTGGAGAACTCCGGCTGCCCGTCGCTGTCGTAGGGGATCGCGCTCGGATAGCCGCGTTCGGCGATGTGCAGGTAGTGACGGCTGTCCCAGCGGTGCAGCAGCACGCTCCCGCTGCGCCCCAGGTGGTAGTTGATCAGTAGCAGTACGGCGAACCCGAGCCCGGCGACCGCGAGATACAGCCCGACCGCCCGGGCGGTGGCTCTCGCCTCGGCCCGCCGCCGAGGTGTCGACAGAAGACGTGAAATGACCTTCATCCGACACTCTTTAGCATGCGGAAGGGGCGGCCTCCCGGGGTTCACCGGGGGGCCGCCCCTTGTTCATCCGCGCGTCAGCTGTGCGTCCGCAGCAGCGTGCGCATCGTCCGCATCGCCACCGACAGATTGGCGAGATCGAAGGCATCCGATCCGCGGATCTCGTCCAGTGTGGTGCGCGCCCGGGTGAGCAGCGCCGCGTTGCGCTCCTCCCACGCCGTGAACCGTTCCTGCGGTGTCGCCGAGCCGTTGCCGGCCGACAGCACGTCGGAGGTCAGCGCCGCGTGGGCCGCGTAGAGGTCCTCACGGATCGAGGCGCGGGCCATGGACTGCCAGCGGTCGGCGCGCGGCAGCTCGATGATGCGGTCCATCAGCTGGCTGATGTGCAGCCGGTCCCCCAGGTCGTAGTAGACCTCGGCGACGGCCAGCGGCTTCTTGCCCGTACGGTCCGCGACGGCCACGATGTCCAGCGCCGGGAAGACCGAGGAGAAGCCCGCGACCCGCACCGCCAGCTCGTCCGGCACCCCGGCCTCGACGAGCTCGTCGCGGATGGACTGCCACCACTGGGCGTCGGCGCCCTTGAGCAGCTCGGGCAGCGCCTCCCACACCTCGGCCACACCGTCGCGGAAGAAGTCCGCCGTGGCGGCCAGCTCCAGCGGCTGCGGACGGTTGTTGAGCAGCCAGCGCGTACCGCGCTCGACCAGGCGCCGCGAGTGCAGCCGGACACGCGTCTGCACATCCGCCGCGACCTGGTTGTCCAGGGCCTCGACGGCGTCCCACACCGCGTTCAGCCCGAAGATCTCGCGGGCCACGCTCTGCGCCCGCACGATCTCCTCCAGCGAGGCGCCCGTCTCCTCCCGCAGCCGGTGCAGGAAGGTCGAACCGCCGCTGTTGACCGTGTCGTTGACCAGGACGGTCGTGACGATCTCCCGGCGCAGCGCGTGCGCGTCGATCTGCGCCCCGAAACGCTCGCGCAGCGCCTGGGGGAAGTAGGCGTACAGCAGCTTCTGCAGATACGGGTCGTCCGGCAGGGAGGTGGCCAGCAGCTCCTCCGCCGTGGTGATCTTGATGTAGGCGAGCAGGACGGCCAGCTCGGGCTGGGTCAGCCCGCGCCCGGCGTTCAGCCGCTCGCGGATCTGCCGGTCGTTGGGCAGGAACTCGATGGCCCGGTCCAGGTGCCCCTCACGGGTGAGCCGGCGCATGATCCGCTGGTGGGCGTGGAGCAGGCTCGGCGCCTGGGCGACCGCGTTGGCCAGGGCCACGTTCTGCGCGTAGTTGTTGCGCAGCACCAGCTCGCCGACCTCGTCGGTCATCTCCGCGAGGAGCTTGTTGCGCTGCTTGACCGTCATGTCGCCGTCCGCGACGAGCGCGTTCAGCAGGACCTTGATGTTCACCTCGTGGTCGGAGGTGTCCACACCGGCGCTGTTGTCGATGGCGTCGGTGTTGACACGGCCGCCGTTCGACGCGAACTCGATCCGGCCGAGCTGGGTCAGACCCAGGTTGCCGCCCTCGCCGACGACCTTGGCACGCAGGTCCCTGCCGTCGACACGGATCGCGTCGTTGGCCTTGTCGCCGACGTCCGTGTGCGACTCCGTGGACGCCTTGACGTACGTGCCGATGCCGCCGTTCCACAACAGGTCGACCGGCGCCTGAAGGATCGCCTTCATCAGCTCGGCGGGCGTCAGCTTGGTGATGCCCGGCTCGATGCCGAGGGCCTCGCGCACCTGCGCGTTGACGGGGATCGACTTGGCCGTGCGCGGGTGCACGCCGCCGCCCTTGGACAGCAGCGACGGGTCGTAGTCGGCCCACGAGGAGCGCGGCAGCTCGAACAGCCGGCGGCGCTCGGCGTACGAGGCGGCCGCGTCCGGGTTCGGGTCGAGGAAGATGTGCCGGTGGTCGAAGGCGGCCACCAGACGGATGTGCTCGGACAGCAGCATGCCGTTGCCGAACACGTCACCGGACATGTCGCCGACACCGACGACCGTGAAGTCCTCGGTCTGGCTGTTGTGGCCCAGCTCCCGGAAGTGCCGCTTGACGGACTCCCAGGCGCCGCGCGCGGTGATGCCCATGCCCTTGTGGTCGTAGCCCGCCGAACCGCCGGAGGCGAAGGCGTCGCCGAGCCAGAAGCCGTAGGACTCGGCGACCTCGTTGGCGATGTCGGAGAAGGTCGCGGTGCCCTTGTCGGCGGCGACGACGAGGTAGGTGTCGTCACCGTCGTGGCGCACGACGTCCCGGGGCGGGACGATCTCGCCGCCGGCCATGTTGTCGGTGATGTCCAGCAGGCCGGAGATGAAGGTCCGGTAGCAGGCGATGCCCTCGGCCAGCCAGGCGTCCCGGTCCAGCTGCGGGTCCGGCAGCCGCTTGCCGACGAAGCCGCCCTTGGCGCCGACGGGCACGATGACCGTGTTCTTGACCATCTGCGCCTTGACCAGGCCCAGGACCTCGGTACGGAAGTCCTCGCGCCGGTCGGACCAGCGCAGACCACCGCGCGCGACCTTCCCGAAGCGCAGGTGCACACCCTCCACGCGCGGGGAGTAGACCCAGATCTCGTACGCGGGACGCGGCGCCGGCAGGTCGGGGATCAGCTGCGGGTCGAGCTTGAGCGACAGGTACGCGCGCGACTTCCCGCTGTCGTCCCGCTGACCCCCGCTTTCGCTTCCAACGCTGCCGCGCTGGAAGTGGTTGGTGCGCAGCGTCGCCTTGATGACCGTCAGGAACGCCCGCAGGATGCGGTCCTCGTCCAGGCTCGCGACCTGGTCGAGCGCGCCGTCCAGCTCCTCCAGCAGCCCGTCGGTCAGCTCGGTGCCCGCCTGCTGCATCGCGGGCGACATACGGGCCTCGAAGAGGTTGACCAGCAGCCGGGTGGTGTGGACGTTGTTGCTGAGGGTGTCCTCCATGTACGTCTGGCTGAACGGCGAACCGGCCTGCCGCAAGTACTTGGCGTACGCCCGCAGCACCATGGCCTGCCGCCAGTCAAGACCGGCCCGCAGCACCAGGTTGTTGAAGTTGTCGTTCTCCGCGTCACCGGACCACACGGCCGCGAAGGCGTTCTGGAAACGCACCCGCGCGTCGTCGCCCTCGACGTGCTCGGGCATCCGCAGCCCGAAGTCGTAGACCCACGCGGTCGTCCCGTCCGAGCAGCGCAGCTCGTACGGGCGCTCGTCGACGACCTCGACGCCGAGCCGCTGGAGCACCGGCAGCACGGCCGACAGCGAGACCGGCTCGCCCGTGCGGTAGATCTTGAAGCGGCGCTCGCCGGGGCCCGCGCCGACCGGCTCGTACAGGCTCAGCGCGAAGTCGCGCTCGCCCGCGCCCGTCGTCAGTCTCTCCAGGTGGCCGAGGTCGGCGACGGCCGCGCGCGGCGTGTGGTCGGCCTTGTAGCCCTCGGGGAAGGCCTGGCCGTAGCGGCGCGTCAGCTCGGCGGCGCGCTCCTCGCCGACCTCGGCGGTCAGCGTCTCGGCGAAGCCGTCCGCCCAGGAGCGGGCGGCCTCCGCCAGCCGGCCCTCGATGCGCTCGACATCGGCGTCGGTGAGGTCCGGCAGCGTCGAACCGGGCTGGAGGCGCACCACGAAGTGCAGCCGGGAGAGCACCGATTCGGTGTTCCAGGCGGTGAAGTCGACGCTGATACCGCCGAGTTCCTCCTTGAGGATGTCGATCAGCCGCAGCCGCACCGCCGTTGTGTAGCGGTCGCGCGGCAGATAGACCAGCGCCGAGTAGTAGCGCCCGTACTCGTCCTGCCGCAGGAACAGCCGCAGCCGGCGGCGCTCCTGGAGGTACAGCACGCTCGTCGCGATCGAGCGCAGCGTGTCGGCCGGGGTCTGGAACAGCTCGTCGCGCGGGTAGGTCTCCAGGATCTGCAGCAGATCACGGCCGTCGTGGCTGTCCGGGGTGAAGCCGGCGTCGGCGAGCACGCGCGCGACCTTGCGGCGCACCACGGGGACGCGGCGCACGGACTCGGTGTACGCGGCCGAGGAGAACAGGCCCAGGAAGCGGCGCTCGCCGGTGACATTGCCGTCGGCGTCGAACTTCTTGACCCCGACGTAGTCGAGGTAGGACGGCCGGTGCACGGTGGCCCGGCTGTTGGCCTTGGTGAGGATGAGCAGCTTGTGCTCGCGGGCCTTGGCCCGGGCGTCGGCGGGCAGCCGGTTGAAGGACGGCGAGACCGGGCCCGCGTGGTGGCCCTCGTCGTGGTGCGCGGGGTCGGAGCGCAGAATGCCCAGACCGGTGCCGGGGACGGCGCTGAGCACGTCCTCCTCGCCGCTGTCGGCGGGGATCCGGGTCAGCTCGTACTCGCGGTAGCCGAGGAAGGTGAAGTGGTCGGCGGCCAGCCAGCGCAGCAGCTCGCGGGCCTCGCCGAGCTCGGACTCCGGCAGGTCGGAGGGCAGCGCCTCCTGCGGCAGGCCCTCGGCGATGCGCAGCGCGGCGTCGCGCATCTTCCCCCAGTCCTCGACGGCCTCGCGGACGTCGGAGAGCACGCGCAGCAGATCGGCGGCGATCTGCTTGAGGTCGCCCCGGTCGGTCTCGCGGTCGATCTCGACGTGGATCCAGGACTCGGTGAGCGCGTCGTGCGGCAGGACGGCGTCCTTGCCCGTGCCGTGCGCGTCGCAGCTGGCGCCGAGGATCTCCAGCAGCCGGCCGGTGACATCGCGGCGCACCACCATCTGCGGGTGGATCACGACGTGGATGCCGCGGCCCTGGCGCGAGAGCTCGTTGGTGACCGAGTCGACCAGGAAGGGCATGTCGTCGGTGACGACCTCGACCACGGAGTGGGTGCACGTCCAGCCGTTCTCCTCGACGGTCGGGGTGTGCACCCGGACGTTGGCCGTGCCCTGCGGACGGGTCTCGGCGAGCCGGTAGTGGGAGAGCGCGGCGCCGAAGACGTCGACGGGGTCCCGGCCGGTCAGGTCCTCGGGGGCGGTGTGCAGGTAGTAGCGCTGGAGGTAGGCGTTGAGCGTCTCGGTGTCGAGCACCCCCTCACCCTTCGGACCGGTCGGTTGCGGCCCCCCGCCCGGGCCGCTGTCGGCGACCCGGGCCGCCCGCGCGAGCAGCTCGGCCTTGGCTTCGTCCAGCTTGGTCTGCATGTCCTCTGGCTCCTGTCGCGCGCCGTTGCGTGACATAGGTGGTGAAGGCATCCCGTCGCCGGCCGGGTTTTCCGGTCGTCTTCGACGGTATGCCGGAAGGAGGGGTGACCGGACCGTTCTCGGCCAACTTCGCTCGCAGCCCCCGGCCCGGGTTGTCAGCGCCTTCCCCGGGAGCGGTGCACCCGGGGCGCAGGACAGGAGCGCCGTCGCCCCTGCTGGATATCGCGCTGATCACCTGGTAAGGCTATCGCTTGTCGCGCCCGTGGGCCGACGCTGTGCCCGGCTTCACACCGTTGTCCACCGCTTCGGGCGTCCCGGGATCGGATTCCGGCCACTCGGGGCTCCCGCACGACCGCATATTTTCGGCCACCTCGCATGTCAGGGGCCCGCGGAGCGGACCTCAGCCGCGCAGGACGAGGCGCTCGGCCTCCTCGACCGCCTCCTGGAGGCTGTCGACCACCGGGACCCCGGCCGCGGCCAGGCCGGCCCGGCTGTGCGAACCACCGGTGTAGAGCACGGCGTGCGCGCCCACGTGCTCGGCGGCGACCGCGTCGTCCAGGGCGTCACCGATGACCACGGTCCGCTCCGCGGATATACCACGGGCCCCGAAGAGGCCGGTGACGTGGCGCTCCATGTGCTCGCGCTTGCTGCCGCCCGAGGGGCCCGTGCGCCCGTCGACGCGGACGAATCTGCGCTCGATGCCGAACCGGCGCACCAGCGGCACCAGGTCCTCGTGCTCGTACATGGACAGGATGGACTGGGTGCCGCCCCCGCCCTGCCAGCGCTCCAGCAGGCCCTCGACGCCGTCGGCGAGGGAGCAGCGGCCGCGGCGCTCGTGGTAGTGACGCCGGAAGACCCCGTCCATGTGCTCCCACTCGGCCTGGGTGGGGAGGCGGCCCATGAGCTCCTTGTAGAACAGCGGGATGGGCACCCGGTAGATCTCGCGGTACCGCTCGACCGTGACCGGCTCCAGGCCGAGGGCCGCCGAGGCGGCGTTGGTCGCCGCGACGACCGCCTCGATGTCCGAGAAGAGCGTCCCGTTCCAGTCCCAGACGATGTGTGCCGTTCGCTTCCCCATGCCTTCGACGGTACCGGCAGGGTCGGACAACGGGCCGGGGCCCCGATCTTCCCGGGGCGGGGCCGCGCGGGACCACGCGGGGCCGTGGACGGGCTCAGATCAGGCCCGGGATCTCCTGCACGGCGAACCACATCAGGTCGTGGTCCTCGGCGCCGTCCACCGTGAACTGCGCGTCGTCGTCCCCCTGGTCGGCGGCGGGCAGCGCGGCCGCGGCGGCCGCCACGTCCCGCTCGGCGTCCTCGCCGTCCACGTGCACCGACGCCGCCTTCGCCAGCGGTACGGGCCCGGCAAGCCGCACCGCGCCCAGCGCGTTGGTCACCGGGCCCCGGTCGGGGGCGGCGGTCACGGCCCCGTCGGCCACGTCGACGGCGACGACGACACGGCGGCGGGGCGCGCCGGGCTCGGCGGCCAGCAGGCGCAGCGAGCCCTGGGCGGCCCGGCCGAGCGCGGCGTACTCCAGCTCCTCGACGTCGTCGGACAGGTACCACTCGCGCAGCGCGGGGGTGACGGCGAAGGCGTCGAGCGGGGCCGGGCCCAGCTGTCCGTTCCGGTGCGCCTCGGCGAGACCGGGGAGGGTCAGGGGGACGTAGACGCGCATGACCGCCGCTTTCCTGAAGTGCCTGAAGTGTCGGACGACGCACCGACCGTGAGGTCAGCATACGGCCGCGAGTCCCCCTTCGAAGTGCCGGGAGCCCCCTTCGCCCGCCCTCCCGTCGACCGGGTCCCTGTCGCACGGGTCCGGGCCGGGAACACCCCTCCCCCTCCGGGACCACCCTGATAGGGGAAGGCTCCGGGGGCCCCTGGCACCGTCCGCCCGTCCTTGTCGCCCGGAAACCACCCCGGGTAGAAGGTCGGTCACCACAAGCTACCGCCCGGTATCGACGCCGGGCCCGGCCGCCACGGGGGCGATCCGCATGCACAGGACCACCACGACCAGATCCGCCGCGAGCAGGCCCTCCCCCGGCCACCGGGGGGAAGCGCCCCCGGCCAGGACCGCGCCGCCCCGGCGCACCGACACCCGGCGCCCGCACCCCGACCCCGCGGCCCGGCGCCGCGAACGCGAGCGGCTGCCGCGCTACTGGTTCGCGCACCGGCTGCTGCTGACCCTCAGCGGACAGCGCCCGGTGCACTCACTGCTCGGCCACACCCTGGGCGACGCCTACGAGCAGCTCACCGCGCTGGCCCCGCGGGCACCGCTGCGGCCCGCCCCCTGGAGCCGGGCCCCGGTCGTGCGGCGCTGCGACGAGTTCCGGCCGAGCCCCGGGGTGATCGAGGCGTTCGCGCGGATCGCCTCCGGCGACCGGCTGCAGGCGCTCGCCTTCCGGCTGGAGCACTGCCCGGACCTGCGCTGGCGCTGCTCGGCGGTCGAGCTGGGCGGAGCGCGCCCCTGAGCCGTGAGGGGCACATACGACGCGGCGGGGGCGGGCACGTGGTGTGCCCGCCCCCGCCGCGGGTGCGGTGACCGCCCTGCGGCGGCCGTGGGAGACGGCCGCCCGCCGGGGCTACTTCTTGCGGCGGCGGCCGCTGTTCTTCTGCGCCTTGCGGCGCTCCGCGCGCGTCAGACCGTCCGCCTCGGAGCGGGCCGGGCCGCCGTCGTCGGCGAAGTCGCCCTCGACGACGCCGCCTTCGCCGTCGACCGTGGGGGCCGAGAAGTGCAGCCGGTCATGGCGCTGCGGGGCGTCGAGGCCCTTGGCGCGGATCTCGGGCCGGACGGCACCGGCCGGCACCGCGTCCTGCACCTGCTCGACAGCCGGCGGCGTCGCGCCGGGCTGCACGGGGACCTCCTCCAGCTGCTGGTCGACCTGGACCTCCAGGTTGAACAGGTAGCCGACGGACTCCTCCTTGATGCCCTCCATCATGGCGGTGAACATGTCGAAGCCCTCGCGCTGGTACTCCACCAGCGGGTCCTTCTGGGCCATGGCCCGCAGGCCGATGCCCTCCTGGAGGTAGTCCATCTCGTAGAGGTGCTCACGCCACTTGCGGTCCAGGACGGACAGCACCACGCGGCGCTCCAGCTCGCGCATGATGTCGGAGCCCAGCTGCTCCTCGCGGGCGGCGTACTGCTCGTGGATGTCGTCCTTGACGGACTCGGCGATGAACTCGGCGGTCAGGCCGGCCCGGTCCCCGGCCGCGTCCTCCAGCTCCTCGATGGTGACCTTCACCGGGTAGAGCTGCTTGAACGCGCCCCACAGCCGCTCCAGGTCCCACTCCTCGGCGAAGCCCTCGACGGTCTCGGCCTGGATGTAGGCGTCGATGGTGCCGTCCATGAAGTGCTTGACCTGCTCCTGCAGGTCCTCGCCCTCCAGGACCCGGCGGCGCTCGCCGTAGATGACCTCACGCTGCCGGTTGAGGACCTCGTCGTACTTCAGGACGTTCTTGCGGGTCTCGAAGTTCTGCTGCTCGACCTGGGACTGCGCGGAGGCGATGGCGCGGGTGACCATCTTGTTCTCGATCGGCACGTCGTCGGGCACGTTGGCCATGGCCATCACGCGCTCGACCATCTGGGCCTTGAACAGCCTCATCAGGTCGTCGCCGAGGGAGAGGTAGAAACGGGACTCGCCCGGGTCGCCCTGACGGCCGGAGCGGCCGCGCAGCTGGTTGTCGATCCGGCGCGACTCGTGCCGCTCGGTGCCCAGCACGTACAGCCCGCCGAGCTCCTTGACCTCCTCGAACTCGGCCTTGACGGCGGCCTCGGCGCGCTCCAGGGCGGCGGGCAGCGCGGCCGCCCACTCCTCGACGTGCTCGACGGGGTCCAGGCCCATCTGGCGCAGCTCCGCCTCGGCGAGGTCGTCCGGATTGCCGCCCAGCTTGATGTCGGTACCGCGGCCGGCCATGTTGGTGGCGACGGTCACGGCGCCCTTGCGGCCCGCCTGGGCGACGATCTGCGCCTCCCGCTGGTGGTGCTTGGCGTTGAGCACCTCGTGCGCGATGCCGCGCTTGGAGAGCTGCTGCGAGAGGTACTCGGACTTCTCCACGGACGTGGTGCCGACGAGGATCGGCTGGCCCTTGCCGTGCTTGTCGGAGATGTCCTCGACGACCGCGTCGAACTTGGCGACCTCGGTGCGGTAGATGAGGTCGGACTGGTCCTTGCGGATCATCGGCCGGTTCGTCGGGATCGGGACGACGCCGAGCTTGTAGATCTGGTGGAACTCGGCGGCCTCGGTCATCGCCGTACCGGTCATGCCGGAGAGCTTGGTGTAGAGGCGGAAGAAGTTCTGCAGGGTGATCGTGGCGAGGGTCTGGTTCTCGTCCTTGATGTCCACCCCTTCCTTCGCCTCGATGGCCTGGTGCATGCCCTCGTTGTAGCGGCGGCCGGCCAGGATACGGCCGGTGTGCTCGTCGACGATCATGACTTCGCCGTCCATGACGACGTAGTCCTTGTCGCGCTTGAACAGCTCCTTGGCCTTGATGGCGTTGTTCAGGTAGCCGACGAGCGGGGTGTTGACCGACTCGTAGAGGTTGTCGATGCCCAGCCAGTCCTCGACCTTGCTGACACCGGCCTCGTGGATGGCGACCGTGCGCTTCTTCTCGTCGACCTCGTAGTCGCCGGTCTCCTCGACGCCCTTCTGCGGGTTGACGGGCTCGCCCTTGGACAGCCGGGTGACCAGCTTGGCGAAGTCGCCGTACCACTTGGTGGCCTGGTCGGCCGGGCCGGAGATGATCAGCGGGGTGCGGGCCTCGTCGACGAGGATCGAGTCGACCTCGTCGACCACCGCGAAGTTGTGGCCGCGCTGCACGAGCTCGTCCTTCGACCACGCCATGTTGTCGCGCAGGTAGTCGAAGCCGAACTCGTTGTTCGTGCCGTAGGTGATGTCGCAGTTGTACTGCTCGCGGCGCTGCGCCGGGGTCATGTTGGCGATGATGCAGCCGACCGACAGGCCCAGGAACTTGTGCACCCGGCCCATCAACTCCGAGTCGCGCTGGGCGAGATAGTCGTTGACGGTGATCAGGTGCACGCCCTTGCCCGACAGGGCGTTGAGATAGGCGGGGAGCGTGCCGACGAGGGTCTTGCCCTCACCGGTCTTCATCTCCGCGACATACCCCAGGTGCAGGGCGGCGCCGCCCATGAGCTGGACGTCGTAGTGACGCTGGCCGAGCACGCGCTTGGCGGCCTCGCGAACGGTCGCGAACGCCTCCGGGAGCAGATCGTCCAGGGTCTCGCCGTCGGCGAGCCGCTGCTTGTACTCGTCGGTCAGGGCACGCAGCTCTGCGTCGGAGAGGCTGACGAAGTCCTCTTCGATGGAATTGACCTGGTCCGCGATGCGGTGCAGCTTGCGCAGGATCTTGCCTTCACCTGCACGCATGATCTTGCCGAAGACGGACACGTAGGCTAGCTCCTTGCCGGTCGGGCCTGACACCTGTTCTTTTCCCCGCCGAGGGCAGCAGGAGGGTGCGCGGGCACGACGGGACAGTCCCCGCCGCAACGGCCATCGTAAGCGAGGACCCCTTCACGCCGGGAGGTCCGTCAGGGCCCGGCCCTGTTGTCACCCGCACGATGAACGAACACCGTACGGAAAAAGTGCCCGGAAAGCGCGCCGGGAAATGCACTCCGGACCGGTTTCCGCACGGACCGTAAAGGGCTCGCACCGCGCGGGCGGCGTCGCCCAGACTCCGTCCATGGAGCCCGTCACCCTCACCACCGGACGCCTGGTGCTGCGCCCGTTCTCCCGCGCAGACGCCGAGGCCGTGCGCGACGCCTGCCAGGACCCGGAGATCCCGCGCTGGACCGACGTGCCCTCGCCGTACTCGCTCGACGACGCGCTCGTCTTCATCGAACGGATCGCCAGGACGGGCTGGCGCACGGACACGCAGTACGACTTCGGTGTCTTCACCCGGGACGGTGGCGTCCTCGTCGGCGCGACGGGCCTGCCCCGGCTCGCCCTGGCCGCCCCCGACCGCCGGGCCGAGATCGGCTTCTGGACGGCCAGGGAGCAGCGCCGCCGCGGCTACACCGCCGAGGCCGCCCGCGAGGTCGCCCGCTGGGCCTTCACGGACCTGGGCGTGGAACGGCTGGAGTGGTACGCGCAGGTCGGCAACGAGGCCTCCCGCGCGACGGCCCTCAGGGCGGGCTTCCGGATGGAGGGCACGCTGCGCGCCCGCCTCCCGCACCGGGGCACGCGCCGCGACGCGTGGAGCGGCTCCCTGCTGCCCTCGGACCTGGGCCTGCCCTCGGCCACCCCGTACCTGCCCGCTCCCCGCGGCTGACACCGGCGGGGAGCGCGCCGGGGCCGTTGTCAGTGGCCGGCCCTAAGGTGCCGCCATGGTCATTCGCACGGCAACTGCCGTTCCGGGAAAGGGCCGTAAGGCCGGGGCCGGGCTCTCCGCCGACGAGGCGCGCCGCATCGCGCTGCGCGCCCAGGGACTGCTGGGCACCGCCGACCGGCGGGCGGGGGTGCCCGGCGTGCTGCGGCGGCTGGGCGCCGTCCAGTTGGACACGATCTCGGTGCTGGCGCGCTCGCACGAGCTGGTGCCGTACGCGCGGCTGGGCGCGGTCGGGCGGGGCGCGGTCGAGTCCGCGTACTGGACGGGCCGGTCCGGCAGCGCCGCGCCGCGCACTTTCGAGTACTGGTCGCATGCCGCGTGCGTGCTGCCCATCGAGGAGTGGCCGCTGTTCGCGTTCCGCCGGCGGGCCCGCCGCGCGCGGGGCCACCGCTGGCACGTGCTGGCCGACGCGGAGCGCGCCTGCGCGGCCGTCCGCGACCGGCTGCGCTCCGAGGGCCCGCTCACCGCGACGGAGCTGGGCGGCGCGCGGAACGGCGGGCCGTGGTGGGACTGGTCCGAGGCGAAGATCGCCGTGGAGTGGCTGCTGGACACCGGTGAGGTCGTCTGCACGGAACGGCGCGGTTGGAAGAGGGTGTACGACCTGGCGGAGCGGGCCGTCCCGCAGGAGCTGCACCACGACGGCCTGGACGACGCCGAGTGCGTGCGCCGCCTGGTCGCGCAGGCGGGGGCTGCCCTGGGGGTGGCGACGCGGGCGGACCTCGCCGACTACCACCGGCTCCGCGGCGAGCAGGTGGACGCCGCCCTGGAGGGCGCGGGCCTGGTGCCGGTGGAGGTGGCGGGCTGGGGGCGGCCGGCGTGGGCGGACCCGGCGGCGCTGGCCGCCGAGGACGCGGCGCGCTCCGCGCGGTGCCGTACGACGCTGCTGTCGCCCTTCGACTCACTGATCTGGGACCGGCCGCGCACGGAGCGGATATTCGGCTTCACGCACCGCCTGGAGGCCTATGTGCCCAGGGCCCGGCGCGTGCACGGGTATTTCGCGATGCCCCTGCTGACGGGCGGCCGGCTGGCGGGCCGGGTGGACCCGGCCCGTGAGGGACGCACGCTGGTGGCCCGGCAGCTCTCGCTGAGCGGTGCCGGAGCGGCGAAGGCGATGGCACGGGCGCTGCGGGAGGCGGCGGACTGGGTGGGCTGTGACTCGGTGCGCGTCGAGCGCTGCGACGACCCGAAGGCGGCGGCCGCACTGCGCGCGGAGCTGGCCTGAGCGGACGCCGGCGCCGGCGCCCGCGGTTCAGCGGATCTCCAGGATCTTCTCCCGCATCGCGTAGACCACCGCCTCCATCCTGGAGTGCAGCTGCAGCTTCTCCAGGATGTTGCGCACGTGGTTCTTCACCGTGTTCTCACTGATGAACAACTCCTTGGCGATGTCACGGTTGTTCATCCCGGTCGCGACGAGCTTGAGCACCTCCAGCTCGCGGTCGGTGAGCCGGGGCGCGGGCACCAGCCGCCGCTCGTCGGTGCGCTGGATCATGGACTTGAACTCGGTCAGCAGCTTCGAGGCCATCGAGGGGCTGATCTGCGACTGCCCGTCCGCGACGGCCCGGATCGCGGTGGCCACCTCGTCCGTGGAGATCTCCTTGAGGAGATAGCCGGTGGCGCCCGCCTTGATCGCGTCGTAGAGGTCGGCCTCCTCGTCACTGATCGTCAGCATGATGATCTTCGCGCTGGGGGCGACCTCCTTGATGGAGGTGCACGCCTCGATGCCCCCGCGCTTGGGCATGCGCACATCCATCAGCACGATGTCCGGCAGCAGGTCGGCGGCCTTCTCCACGGCCTCCGCGCCGTCGCCGGCCTCCCCCACGACCAGGATGTCCTCCTCCTGGGCCAGGACGATCTCCAGCCCCCGGCGGAAGAGCGCGTGGTCGTCCACGACCAGGACCCGGATCGGCTCCTCGCGCGCCGCTTCCCGCTCCGCGCAGGTGCCCTCGTCGTCGTCCTCACCGGGTACGAGCACGGGCCCGAACCTGTCCGCCATTGTTCCTCCCCTGAAGACCCCTGCTGTAGGCCCAGAGCCGCTCGCGGTTGCACCCTACTGCCGCCCCAACCGGTTCCGGCGGACCGGAGGTTGGCCGCGCGGCCATGATTTCATGCCGGGCGGACGGACGGCGCTCGTGCGGTCACGCGCCGGTGCCCCCCGGGAGCGCACCGGCGCTTCCGGGGGGCACCTTCACTCGTGGTCGCGCCGCGCGGGCGCGTGGCGCGGGCCCGTGCGGTTCAGCTGCCGAGCGCGCCCCCCACGCCTCCCGGCTCCGATTCGAAGAGCGGGTCCGCGTTGAGGTGGATCACGCCGTAGTCGTAGGCGTGCCGCCGGTAGACGACGCTGGGCAGTTTGGTCTCCGAGTCGACGAACAAATAGAAGTCGTGCCCGACCAACTCCATTTCGTACAGCGCCTGGTCGAGGCTCATGGGGGCCGCGGTGTGGGTCTTCTCCCTGACCACCAGGGGCCCTTCGCCCCTGACCTCCAGCGGTCCCATGCGGGTGACCGGCACCTGCTCCGTTTCCTGATGGGCTGTGAGTTCGCCGTTGGCGTTGAGTTCCGCCACACCTGGGAGGGTCATCGCGACCTCGCTCGCGGGAATTCGCCCATTGCCCCGGTGGCTGTGACGCTTCTCGTGCTGCTTGCGCAGCCGCGCTTCCAGTTTGGCGGTCGCCAGGTCCAGCGCGGCGTACGGATCGGTGGCCGCCGCCTCCGCCCGGATCACCGGTCCGCGCCCCCGCACGGTGATCTCCACTCGGTCGGATCGGTCGGCCTGCCTGGGGTTGGGCTCCTTGGACACCTCGACGTCGAGGCTGATCACCTTGCCGTCGAGCTTCTGGATCTTGTCCAGCTTCAGCTTCTCGGCCACGTGCTTGCGAAAGCGCTCGGGCACCTCGGTCTTGCGGCCTTTGACGACGATGTCCACGCAGAACTCCGTTCCCGGATCGCCCCGCCGAAGGTGCGGAGCGCATCCCTCTTGCATCAGACCCCGGGGGCACCCGGGGCCACCGACTGGGCGGTTTTCACCTCCTCCTCCCCCAAGGGCGAGATCTCCACCCCATCGACAATGCGATCGACTTCAAGCTTCGTCGAAAGCGCGCGAAACGCGCCATCCGGAGATACGAGGCATAGCCCCTGCCATTCCTCACAACCGAACATATCTCGCTCGGACGCCTGTCGGTAGCCCCTACCAGGGCGTACCTCCGTTCAGGTGTTTTCCTGCCGTTTCCCTCTGTAACGAGGGGCGTTACCCGTCAGTTCCGGTTGCGCACGGGGTCCGTCACGAAAGTCCTCGACACGGCCGCGACCACCGCCGCGCCCAGCACCGCGCCCCCGGCTCCGGTCACCGCCCGCGCGGCCTCCGTGAGCGACTCCCCCGTCGTCATCAGGTCGTCCACCAGCACCACCGGCCCCTCGCGCATCAGCAGTACCTCTCCCCCCTTGGATACCCCCAGGGCGCCCCGGACATTCGCCCGGCGCTGCCGGGCCCGCAGCTCCGCCTGGTCCGCCACGGCCCTGCGCTGCCGCAGGACGGCCGCGACCCGCACGGGCGGCCCCGAGGCCCGCACCCGGCGCGCGGCCGCCAGAGCGAGCCGGCGCACCGGATCGTGGCCCCGCGCGGCCACCGCGCGCCGCGCCGAGGGCACGGGCACCAGCAGCACCGCCCCGCCCGCACCCCCGGGCGCGCTCACCGGCCCGTACGCCCCGGTCACCGCCTGTACCGCCCCCGCCAGCGCCTCCCCCAGCGGCGCCGCCAGGGCGAGCGCACCGCGCTCCTTGTGCGCGAGCAGCACCTCGCGCACCGCCCCGTCGTACCCCGCGGCGGCGTGCACGGGCGGCAGCCCCTCGGGCACCGGGTCCGGCCACGCCCGCCGGGCCGGACGCCCGTACAGCACGGCGCGGCACTCCTCGCACAGCACAACTCGCGGCAGGCCGCAACCCGCGCAGTCCACCGGCAGCACCAGACCGGCGATCTCCCGCCACCATCCGCGCATGGCACGCCCCTACCCCGGATAGACGGGCGCCGACCCCTCCTTGGTCACCAGCTTCCAGCTGGTGTCCGGCAGCAGCCGGACGATGCCGCCGTCCCGCTCGGCGACCAGCGTCGGCGCCTTGGAGGTGCTCTCGGCGGCCGCGACCCCGCGCACCCCCGTGATGCCGGGCAGCGCCGAGCCGTTGGAGAGCGAGCCGTCGGTCTCGATGTACTGCAACTGCTGCAGCCCGCCCTTCTCGCTGCCCGCCACCAGCAACCGGCTGCCACCCGCCCACGACACGGCGTCGACCTGCTCCAACTTCGGCGCCACGGCCAGCAGTTCCTGCACCGACAGCGTCAACCGGCCATTGACCGGCCGCCGTTCGACACGGCCCAGCCGCAACACCGTACGCTCGTCCTTCGTCACCAGCAGCGCGATGCGCACCCCGTCCGCCGCGACACGCAGCCCGGTGATCCGCTCCCCGCGCGCCAGCTGCGGCACCGGCACCTCCTCGGGCGCGCCCGTACCGCCGGGCAGCCGCAGCAGCCGCGGGTGCTCCGGGTCCTGGTCGGCGACCCACAGATCGCCCAGCCCGTCCCAACTCGGCGTCGTCAGCCCCGCCTTGGCGCCGCCCCGGACCGTCAGCCGGGCCTCGCCGAGCGCCGCCCCGGGCTCCAGGCCGGCGACGAACAGGGACCGCCCGTCACTGGAGACACCGGCCGCGCGCCGCTCGGCCCGGTCCACCGCGACCGCCCGCAGCGGCGTCTGACCGTCCGCGCCGAACGGCCCGGGCACCCGCCGCGCCTCGTCCTCGCCCTCGCCGAGGCTGACGACGCGGTGCTGCGCGTCGACGAAGTACTGCCGGTCGGCGTGCCCGGCGATCTGCTCCGGCGCGTACGCGCGCGCCTGCTCCCGCCCCAGCGAGCACAGCCGCGCGCCGTCCTCCCGTTGCAGCGTCACCTCACTGACCTTCACCGACTGGTCCTGCACGGTGTACATCAGCTGCGCCGCCATCCGCCGGCACTGCTCCTGGCCCACACCCGCGGCCCGCTCGCCGCCCAGCCGCACCTTCAGCGCGTTGGAGTCGTCCAGCGCGAGCCGACGGTCCATCACCCGGGTTCCCGTGGGGAAGGCCGTCGCGGCGACCGGGTCGAGCCAGCCGGTCGGCCCGTCCAGCAGCGCGTTGACCGTGGCCGTCACCGGATCGATCCGCTTACGCAGATAGACCGGGTCGGCGACGAGCACGTCCCGTCCCCTGCCGGTGCCGCCCGAGCCCAGCTCCGCGAAGTAGTACTTGTTGACGGACCGGTAGATGCGCTGGAAGTCCGCGGAACCGAGCACCAGTTGGGACGGCAGCCGGTCGATGCGCCACTCGCCGTCCTCCCGCGCGATATGGATCTGCTCCTTGAAGTCGCTCTCGTCCGGCTTGTACGCGTGCCGGGCGTCGACCGTGGCGACCTGTCTGCCGGTGAGGGTGACGGTCACGGCCTCCTCCCGGTCGCCGCCGCGGTCCCCGGCACCACTGCGCTCCACACTCACATGCGGCGCCCCCGCCAGCACCGTGATCCCCCGCGAGGGGTTCCACTGCTGCTGCGCGCCCTTGGCGAGGTACATCCGGGCCGTCGCGTAGTCCGGGTCGTCACTGGTCGTCGCCTCCAGGAAGCCGGTCACCAGCTCCTCGGGCCGCTCACCCTTGTGCGGCGGCACCCCGTACACCCGCACCTGCGAGTCCACGTCCGCGCGCTGCGCGGAGTCCACCGGGACCACGTCCCCGTCGTCCGGCATCGAGGCACAGCCCGCCAGCACCGTGCCGCACAGCGCCAGCGCGGTGATACGGGGCGTGCGCCGCCGGTACCGGCGCGCGAGCCGACCCCTCACGGCGCTCACAGCCGCCCCTCGCGCCCGGCCGCGTCCCCGTCGGCCTCCCCAGGACGCCCTTGCCGCGCCACGACCCGCGCACCACCGCCCGGCAGCGCGGCCGGGTCCACGGCCGGCGGCGCACCGCGCTTCTGCGCGGGTACGGGCGCGGAGCCGCCCGGCGTCCGTACCGCCGACGGCAGCCCGGCCCCGGCCGGACCGCGGCCGCGCCGCGAATCCTCCGGCTCCAGCGGGATCGGCGAACCACGCAGCGTGTCCCCGGCCGTCCGCGGCAGCGTCAGCCGGAACTGCGAACCACCGCCCGGCTCACCCCACGCCTGCAGCCAGCCGCCGTGCAGCCGGGCGTCCTCCACCGCGATCGACAGCCCGAGACCCGTACCACCGGTGGTCCGGGCACGCGCCGGGTCCGCCCGCCAGAAACGGTTGAACACCCGTGTCGCCTCACCGGGTTTGAGCCCCACACCGTAGTCGCGCACCGCGACCGCGACCGCGTCCCCCACCGCCGCGAGCCGCACCACCACATCCCGGCCCTCACCGTGCTCGACGGCGTTGACCACAAGATTGCGCAGCACCCGCTCCACACGCCGGGCGTCCGCCTCCGCGACCACCGGCTCCTCCGCACCCCGCACCAGCAACCGGCTGCCCTTGCGCTCGGCGAGCGGCAACGCGCCCTCCACGACCCGGTGCACCACGTCCCGCAGATCGACCGGCTCCGCCTCCAGCGCCGCCGCACCCGCGTCGAAACGACTGATCTCCAACAGGTCGGACAGCAGCGACTCGAACCGGTCCACCTGCCCGAACAGCAGCTCCGCCGACCGCGCCGTCACCGGATCGAAGGAATCCCGTGCCTCGTGGATGACCTCCGCAGCCATCCGCACGGTCGTCAGCGGCGTCCGCAGCTCGTGCGAGACGTCCGAGACGAACCGACGCTGCATCCGCGACAACTGCTCCAACTGCTGGATCTTCACCTGCAAGTTCTGCGCCATCTTGTTGAAGGCCTCACCAAGGCGCGCGATGTCGTCCTCACCGGTGACCTTCATCCGCTCCTGCAGGATGCCCGCAGCGAGCCGCTCCGAGATCCACGCCGCCATCCGTACGGGCGTCACGATCTGCCGGACGACGAACCACACGATGGCCCCGAGGAGCACCACCATGAACACCCCGGCCGTCGCCAGCGTGCCGCGCACCAGCGCCAGCGTCTTCTCCTCCTGCGTGTACGGGAAGAGGTAGTACAGCTGGTAGGGATTGCCGCTGATGTCGTACATGCGCTTGCCGACGATCAGCGCCGGCTCGCCCTCGTCGGAGGCACTGTGCCGGATCGTGGCGGAGCGCTCCAGCGCCCCGGTCCGCAGATCGACCTGCCTGCGCAGGTCGGCGGGGATGCTGTGCTCCGGATCGATGTCACCGGAGGCACGCGGGCCCCGGCTGCCCACGGACGACTCACCACCGCCCGAGCCGATCGCCACGACGTGGTACACGCCCTGGCCACCACTGGACAACTGCTGCACGAGCGCCGTCAGCCAGGCCCCGGGATCGGTCCCCGCCCGGCCACCGGACTGCGCCGCGTCCTGCCCACGGGAGTCACCAGCCGTGTCGGCGGCCTCCCGCGCGGCCTTGAAACCGCCCTCGGCCTGACTCTGCGCGGCGTGCCGCTTGGCCTCCAGCAGACCGTTGCGCACCTGACCGACGACCACCACACCGAGGACGAGCAGCACCGCGACGGACATCAGCAGCGTTCCGGCGACCACCCGCAGCTGGATATTGCGCCGCCACAGCCGCATCGCGGGCAGCAGCGGCCGCCGCACCCAGCGCACGTACAGCCGCAGCAGCGGATGCACCGGCGCCGCACCGTCGGGCAGCAGCCGCCCCGCACGCCACAGCCGCCGCAGGACCGGTATCCCGCCCGCCGGCCCGACGGGCGGCGCCGCGCCGCGCTCCGGAGCGGCACCGCTGTCCCGCATGATCAGCTGGGCCCGGCCTTGTAGCCCACGCCGCGCACCGTCACCACGATCTCCGGGTGCTCCGGGTCCTTCTCGACCTTCGAACGCAGCCGCTGCACATGCACGTTGACCAGCCGCGTGTCCGCCGCGTGCCGGTAGCCCCACACCTGCTCCAGGAGCACCTCACGGGTGAAGACCTGCCACGGCTTGCGGGCCAGCGCGACGAGCAGATCGAACTCCAGCGGGGTCAGCGCTATCGCCTGGCCGTCGCGCTTGACCGAGTGCCCGGCGACATCGATGACCAGGTCGCCGATCGTCAGCTGCTCGGGAGCCGGCTCCTCGGAGCGGCGGAGCCGGGCCCGGATCCGGGCCACCAGCTCCTTGGGCTTGAACGGCTTGACGATGTAGTCGTCCGCCCCCGACTCCAGCCCGACGACCACGTCGACCGTGTCGCTCTTCGCCGTCAGCATCACGACCGGCACCCCGGACTCGGCGCGGATGAGGCGGCACACCTCGATGCCGTCACGCCCGGGCAGCATCAGATCGAGCAGCACAAGGTCCGGCTTGACCTCGCGAAAAGCGGCAAGTGCCTTGTCGCCATCGGCTACGAACGACGGCTCGAAACCCTCGCCGCGCAGCACGATGCCGAGCATTTCGGCCAGTGCGGTGTCGTCGTCGACGACAAGGACGCGTCCCTTCATATCGACATCATCCCATTTTCGCATCCGGTCCATAGCGCCGGGTGACCCAGCTCACCGGGGACCCCGGACATCCTGCCCGGCTCCCCGCCCCGGCGGGGCACACAGCTCGGCGAGCCCTGCCCCGGTCACCGGCGAGACGACCCCGTTCTCCGTGACGATCGCGGTCACCAGTTCCGGCGGTGTGACATCGAACGCGGGGTTGTACGCCTGGGTGCCCAGCGGAGCCACCGGCACCCCGGTCGCCGCCCCGGCCCCCGCCTCCGGTATCGCCGGGGCCGCGAAGTCCGTCACCTCGTGACCCGGCCGCTGCTCGACCTCTATCGCCGCTCCGTCGGGGGTGGCCAGGTCCACGGTCGAGGCCGGGGCCACCACGATGAAGGGCACGTGGTGGTAGCGGGCGAGCACGGCCAGCGGATAGCTGCCGACCTTGTTCGCCACCGACCCGTCCGCCGCGATCCGGTCCGCGCCGATGAGCACCGCGTCGACCTCCCCGGAGGCGAACAGCGAACCGGCCGCATTGTCGGTGAGGAGCGTGTACGCCATCCCCGCCCGGGCCGCCTCGTACGCGGTCAGCCGGGCCCCCTGCAACAGCGGCCGCGTCTCGTCCACCCACAGCCGCCTCAGCTCTCCCTTGTCGTGGGCGGCCCCCACCACCGCGAACGCGGTGCCCCGGCCGCCGGAGACCAGACCACCGGTGTTGCAGTGGGTCAGCAGCCGGTAGCCGCCGCCGGGCAGCAGCTCCTCCAGCAGCGCCAGCCCGTGCCGCGCCATACTCGCGCTGGCCCGCGCGTCCTCCCGGTGCAGGGCCCGGGCCTCGGCGAGCGCGGCGGCAGCGGCCTGCCGGGCGTCCGCCTCCCCGCTCATCGCGTCGCGGTACGCGCGCTGGGCGCGCCGCACCCCGTAGGCCAGGTTGACGGCCGTCGGGCGCGCACGGGCCAGGAGTTCGGCGGACTCGTCCACGTCGAAGCCCCGTGCCGCCGCCAGGGCCACTCCGTAGGCCCCGGCCATACCGAGCAGCGGCGCTCCCCGCACGGCGAGTGTGCGTATCGCGTCCACCAGCGCGGGCACGTCCGTGCACACGAGCTCGACCTCCTGGGCGGGAAGCCGCCGCTGGTCCAGGAGCACCAGCACCGGCCCCTCGGGCCGCTCCTCCCACCGCAGCGAGTCGACGGCCGCGGGTCCGGGGGACTCCGCGCGATCCACGTCGTGATCAGCCATCCGTCCAGTCTGCCGCGCACGGCCCCGGGTTTGAAGGTCTTCTTCGCCTCCTCCCTCGTACGAGAGCCCGCCGGCCCGGCGCTCTCCGCAGGTCCGGCGGGCCCGCTGGGGTTCGCGTACGCGTGACACGATGGCCGGTATCGCTCGCCGCCGCCCCGGCGACCGGGCACCGAGAAGGAGCTAGGAGAGCATGAACGACACTCCGGGCCGGACCCCGCCCGGGCCCTCTTCCGACGAGCAGCAGCCGTCTGCCCCCGAGCAGTCCACCGGCCGGGACGAGGCCGTGCGCTCCTCGCAGTGGGCACAGCAGCAGCCGCCCGGGGGCCACTGGTCCACGCAGCCCACGGCCCCTCCGCCACCCCGTCAACGGGCCCGCGCCGACAGCGGCCCCCGGCAGCCCCGGGGCGGCCAGGGCCGGCCGGCCCCGCAGCCCGCGCCCCGCCCGGGGGTGATCCCGCTGCGGCCGCTGGGCGCCGGAGAAATCGTGGAGGGCGCGTTCCGTGCCGCACGTGCCCACTGGCGTACGGCCTTCGGTGTCTCCCTGGCCGTGGCCGTCGGCACCCAGGGTCTGGCGACAGCGGCCCAGGGCCTGTGGTTCCGGGACGCCCCGGGGCTGGAGTCCCTGCAGAACAGCAACCCGGACCCGGGGGAGATAGGCAGCGCCATGGCGGCCCTGGGCGTCACGGCACTGATCGGTCTCGTGGGCTCGATCGTCGCGACCGCGATGCTGACGGTCGTCGTGAGCCGCGCGGTTCTGGGCAGGCCCATCACCATGGCCGAGGCCTGGCGGGACGCGAGGCCCCAGCTGGGGCGGATGTGCGGGCTGCTGCTGCTCGTTCCGGCCCTCATCGCGGGGATCCTCGCGGTCGGCCTGGGCTGCGGGCTGCTCGCCACAGCGGCGGGCGCGGGCTCGGCGGGCGCCGCCCTGACCGCTCTCGGTGGCCTCGCGGCGCTCGCGGGCGGCGTGTGGCTGTGGATCCGCTACAGTCTCGCGGCGCCGGCCCTGATGCTGGAGAAGCAGGGTGTGGTCGCGTCGATGAAGCGTTCCGCGAAGCTGGTCCGGGGCGCGTGGGGCCGGGTCTTCGGGATCCAGCTGCTGACGGTCCTCATGACGTTCGTGGTCTCCTCGATCGTGCAGCTGCCCTTCACCCTCGGCCAGCTCCTCATCGCGGTGAACGGCTCTTCCGGCGACGCCTTCGGCTGGCCGACGCTCATCACCATCGGCATCGCCGCGACCATCAGCTCTGCTCTCACTCTCCCCGTGACCGCGGGCGTGACGGCGCTGCTGTACGTGGACCAGCGCATCCGGCGTGAATCCCTCGACGTGGAACTCGCACGCGCGGCGGGCGAGTAATCCACTGCTGACTGCCCTGAGTCTGTGGTTCTCCGGGGAATCCTGGAGAACCACAGACCCGGCTCGGAGCAGGCGCCGGAAACAGGTTCCGGAAATGCGAGAAAGCCCCGCCAGGAACCTCACGGCTCCCAACGGGGCTTTCCCCAACAATAGCTCGGCGGCGTCCTACTCTCCCACACGGTCCCCCATGCAGTACCATCGG